>WRJI01000001.1 GCA_009778595.1 Peptococcaceae bacterium
GAGAGTGGATACGGCGGGGCTCGGGATGCGTGAGTGAGTGGCGGACGGGGGATGCGGACGCGGGATGCGGACGCGGGATGCGGACGCGGGATGCGGACGCGGGATGCGGACGCGGGATGCGGATGGGGGATGCGGATGGGGGATGCGTGAGATGCGGGACGTGAGATGTGGGAATGGTGGTCCCCCGGTCTTGCCGGAGACCGGGAGACCTTCCCGTTGTGGCTGACGGATTGCGCTTTCCGTTTTTTATTCCATGGCTTCTCTGATTTTTTCGAACAGTGTGTTAATGATGCCTATCAGCTGTTCTCTGAATATCGCGACCACGGCTATGACGACGAAGATGAGCATGACGATGGCTACGATGTTAACCTCACCTGTTTCATCTTTGATAACTTTTTCGACCTTGTCCTCAAGCTTGCTCTTGGCGGTAAGGACTTTGGATACGAACCATAATCCCATTTTCAACACTCCTTTCTATGAGATCTATTTGATTAATTGAGCCGTGCCGATCTAGAATTAAGCCGGTCCCAAATAAATCCGGAGGTAGTCTGGGTCAAAACATATTGGTTACGATCGGGACCATGATCATCATCAGAATACCGACGAACATGATCATCAGGGGAAAGAGCAGTTTCTGGTTGGCCAGTTCGCCTTTACGCTTGACATAGTGTTTCTTTTCCTCCCAGCTTTCTGCGGTCATATATTTCAAGCTTGTGGTGAGCTCCGCGCTTCCTTTTTGCAGGTTCTGGGTAAGCACGGAGGCGAATTTCCTGATTTCTTTGATGGCGCATCGGTGAGCGAAGTTGTAATAGGCGTCTGTTTCGGATGTTCCGTTGCGAATTTCTTCGCTTGTGAATTGCATTTCTTTGTAGAGAGCGCCTTCCGCTGTGTAGGCGACTTTGACCCAGGCGTCACGGACCACCAGCCCCGCGTTGACCAAGAGGGTCAGTTTGGATAGGACTTCGGGGTAGTCAGACAGAATCTCGTCTCTTTTCCTGTTCACGGCGTTGTTGATCTCCATGTCCAGATACATGACCAGGCCCACCGCGCAGGCCGCCAGGAGACCGCCGACCATGTAATCGTTGGCTATGGCCCCGATATAGAGGGCGAAAGGTGCCACTGTCAGAGCATAAGCGATCTGGCCGCCTAAGACGACGTAGTGGTAGAATTCGGCATACCGTTCTCCGTGGACTTCGGCGATTTTCTTGATCTTCTGTCGCCGTTTCTCTGTTTTCAGATTGATCCTGAACAGGTCTATGGCGCTGAATCCGATAAAGAAGATGTCGGACAGGATGAATTTCTTCTTGTCAATGGCCCCTGTGATTTGATTGTATTTGCTGCCGGCTTTCATGAAGAGAAGAAGCCATAGCCCCGTCATTAAGGTTCCCAGTCCCAGCATGATATAGGTTATTGTGTAGTCCATAGCGGGCTCCTCCCCATTAAACTTTGATGGCTGTGAGTTTCTTGGCGATGATGTACGCGGCAGCGAACATGCCTATGGCAATGAGCTTAACGATGATGTTGGTTAAGTTGTTGGTGGTGATGGCTTCTTCGCTCATGAGGTTCATCATGAGCACGATGACAAAGGGCATGACAGACATGATATTGATTTCGTTTCGGGTAGCGGCTAAGGTGGTCTGGATCTCCATCTCTATTTCGATTTTGTCGTTGATGATGTCTTTGCTGTCGGTGACCATTTTCTTCAGGTTCCCCCCCAGTCTGTTGCTGACAGCGAAGGTTTCCGCAAAGCTGTTCATGTCGTCGATGCCACAACGGTAAGCCATGTCTTTAAGCAGGTCTTCTATGGTGAAGTTGCTGTGAAGTCCGGCGAGGATGATGCCGACTTCTTGGGTGATGGGGGCTTTGTCTCCATGAGCCAGTTTCATGTCGTTGTAGGATTCTATGAAGGCGTTGGGTGTGTTTTTACCGGCTGAGAAGGAGTTGCTCAGGGAGTCCAGGAGATCCCGGTATTGGGAGAGGATGAGCCTGTGTTGTTTGCCCTGAAGGTATTTGCCGTACAGGGGCCCGGCGATGAACCCGGTTGTCAGACCAATGATGAGGCTGGCTATCATGACCCCAAACATGATCTGGGCGCCGGCGCATCCGGCGGCGAATCCTATGAGATAACCGATGATGGTTTCTCGTAGGTTCATTTTGTAAAGGGTGTAGTCTTTGCCTTCTCCTGTTATGCCGATTTTCACTTGAGGTTTTGTTTTCTTCGCCATTCTTGCACCTCTGCTCATTTGTTCTGAGTTCAGGTTCTGGGTTCTGGGTTCGGGGCTCGGGAGTCGATCTTCGCCCGCTAAATCGCTTGCGGATACCCGGTTAATTTCAGTTTGAAGGTGTTTTGCATCGGGTTGTCAGTGCGCTTGAGTTTGCCGGAGACTTTCTCCAGAGTGCTTTTCTCATCTTCTTCGAAAACATAGAGGGGATTGAGAAGGATTCTTCCGTCTTCATAGCCCAGGACTTCAGTGATTTCCATGGTTTTGCGGGAGTAGTCACGCAGGCGGGAGAGGTGGATAATGATGTCCAATGCCGACGCGATCTGCTGGCGGATGGCGTCTAAGGGCAGTTTTTCCGCCCCTTGCAGCACCATGGTTTCCAAGCGGCTAAGCATGTCGACGGTGGAGTTGGCATGGCCGGTGGACAGGGATCCGTCGTGGCCGGTGTTCATGGCTTGGAGCATGTCCAGGGCTTCTCCGCTGCGCACTTCTCCGACAACGATGCGTTCGGGCCGCATGCGGAGGGAGGATTTGATCAGATCTCTGATGGTGATTTGTCCGGCACCGGATGTGTTGGCGTTTCTGGTTTCCAGGGATACCAGGTTCTGAATGCCTGTGATTTGCAGTTCCGCTGAGTCTTCTATGGTAATGATACGCTCTTCTTTGGGTATGAAGTTGGAGAGCGCGTTGAGGAACGTTGTTTTGCCTGAGCCGGTGCCGCCGCTGATAAAGATGTTGTATTTGGCTTTGACCAAGGTCTGGAGCTTGTCCGCGATGTCTTTGGTGAGGGAACCGTATTGGATGAGTTTGTCGATGGTCATAGGGGTTTTGGAGAATTTGCGGACGGTCAGGATCGGGCCGCACAAGGAGATCGGCGGAAGCACAACATTGACACGGGAGCCGTCAGGCAGGCGGGTATCAACTATGGGGTTGGCCTGATTGACTTCCCGGCCGGAGAGACCGACGATGCGTTGGATGACGTCTTCCAGTTTCCGCTGGCTTTCGTATTGTTTGTCCAGCTTCTGGAGTTTGCCGTCTTTCTCGATGAAGATGCTTTCGTGTCCGTTGATCATGACCTCTGTGATGCTGTCGTCTGTCATGATGCTGTCCAACAAGCCGAAGCCGCGGATAGAGCTGTAGACTTGCCCAACCATGGAGACCATCGATCTGATGGGGCAGTATTCTTGTCCCAGGTATTGGCCCACCAGAATCTCGGCTTGTTCTTCCAGCTCTTCGTCGCTGAGCTTGCTGACAGGCAAATGATCCAGGATATGTCTTTTGACGTTGGCGACGATTTCTTGTTCGATTTCCGGTCTCATAGTCTTATTCCTCTCTGGCTTCATGCTATGAATTCAGTACCTTCCACTATAGATAACGTTCGGTTCCCTGCTTTTGTGACATATTTTTGCAAAAGAATCCGCGTTTCGACACTTGTAATTATTCCCAATATCCGGAACCCCTTGAGGCCCCTTTAAGTGGCCTTGACTTCAAGATCTTCCAACTGCTTCCGGAGCATCTCTTTGCCTCTCTGGATGCGTTTGCGTACCGCCGCGTGACTAATCCCAAGTATGGGGGCAATTTCTTTACCGGAACAGTTGTGAACATAGGCCAAAACCAACGGGGTCCGATAGATTTCCGACATCTCTTCCAAGGCACATGTGACGGCTTGGGTGCGTTCCTGGATCCATTCGTTGGCGTCGAGCTCTTTTATCGCGTCTCTTTCGGTGGTTTTTGCTAACTTGGACAGGCCTTCCGAGGGGTTCAAAGGGTCCGTCACGATCTCCCTCCTTTTGCGCTTGATGTCAATTGACACGTTTTTGACGACGGTCAATAGATATAGGCATTGTTCTGAGACAGGCCAAGTGAAAAAGTCGTTGTTGATGCTTCTGGTCAGGATTTTTTTGAAGACTTCTTGAACGGCGTCTTCGGCAAGATAATCATCACTCAGGATTTTGCGCGCCGTTCTTTTGAGGAGCATGGTGTGTTTTTGAAAGATGTCTTCCATTTGATCGTTCATAGGGTCCTCCTGCCGGGGTGGATTTGTTGGGGAAACGAAGCCTGGTTTTTGTCTTTTATGTTTTGGTGTTCAAGTGACTAACTTAACTCTACCCCATTAATTTATTGTTGAATAGATGACATTTGTCACGATCGACATGACATTTGTCACGATTTTGTGCTACATGCGTAGAATATTTCTGGCAAAAGAAGGGTTTTCCAGTTTTCTGTCTAATTTTTAGTTATGGTTATGATAAAAAAGCAAAGGAGTGACGGCCATGTCAGAGGGATCTTCCGTAGAGACGCAAGATCAAAAAGGGTTCTTGAAATTAGGCAAATGGGGGCGGCGATTCTGCATTCTCGCAGCCGTTTTGCTTGTGTTGGTTCTCGCCTTTGTGATCTTTAGACAGACACCTTATTATTATCAGACACGTAGTTATGTCGTGTTGAAAGTGTATAACACGATTGATTCTATCAGCGCTTCCCGGCGCGGGGATAAGATGTGCGTACGTCTTCCCAACGGACGTTCTACCCCGGAGCGGGATTGGTCGTCCCAAGTATCCGTCTTTCGTCCGGGGGATGATTTCGCTGTGTATATGGGCCGTGACGTTGACCTGACGATCCTGTATAATTTCGGCGCCTTTGCTTGGGGAGATCCTTATTCTTCGGTGCTGGATCCCGACTCTCCTTATTATTCGGCTTTCTATGGTGCGTATATTGTCAAGGACCCCCAAGGGCCCTTCGGGTTTACGGCGGAAGGGGAAGCTGATCCCCGAATGCTGGCTATGATCACTTCCTATGATTGGAGCGATCTGGTGTTGCGGTCTTTGGGATGCGCGAGTCGTGTGACCGCGAATGATTTCTTAAACGGGGATTATTCTGAGACAACGGATGTCTCTTACGCCGGGTTGCCGGGTTGGATCCGTATGGATTGCGCTTTTGAAGGCAGAGGACTCTGGCATGCTTACCGGCAAAACCAGCAGGGGTATTTGCAGTATGGAATGCCTCCTAAGGAAGGCGACGGTGAGGATTTCGCGGTTCTGACACTCTATGGGCGGGCCTATATGCGGTATCTGGAGGATTATGACGTGACGCTGTATCTCTATATTATGGCGGCCGATCGGGAGGTTTTGGAGGCGTGTGATGGGCGGGTTCTGAGTGGGGCTGTAGTGGTGTTGTGATTTTGAGATATCTGGAAAATTGCGGTATAATAGCAACGTGAACAGCTTATGGAAGGCGACCGACATCCTCATGACATATTTTGAACACCATGCTCTGATGAGAAGGCTTTTGTCGACCTTCATCATCGTTGTTTGCATGGGTGTATTTTTGGGCGCCTACCTTTTTCTTATCCGTTTACTAGGCGGAGGGGGCCTCGACGCCTTTTGCCCTGTCGAAAGTGATGAGGCGGATTATTTCAGGACACTTACGAATTTGATTCAATACGGACCGGTCAATAACGGCGGCTATAACGGGTACTTCCTGAATGGGGAGGTTTTTATAGCCAAATTTCTCAACTATAGCGGGCACGGGTTCTTAATCCTTTGGCCATATTTTCTGATGTTTCTGTTTTTGGGGAAGGGTTTCTCCACCGTCATTCTAAGCAATCTTCTTCTCTTAGCATGTGGATTCCTTACAGTGTATTTTGTGACAAATTCGCTGCGTAAAACGGTGGTTGTTTTGTCGGCCTCTCTGACGTTCCTGCCCATGCTGCTCTTTTTTGGATCCTTCATGATGGAAGTCTCTCAATACTTCTTCGTCATTGTTGCCGCGGCACTGCTTTGGCGATATCAGAAAGACCCCTCCCGCGTTGTTGGAATAGCTTTTGTGATCCTCGTTCTCGCGTTTTGTGTGATCAGGATTACGAATGTTCTGTTCTTAATTCCATATATTGTCCTGAAGTCTCACAGAACGAAACGTCCGCTTGTGTGTGGTCTGATCATGTCCTTCGCCCTTCTTGCCCTCTGTTATGGTATCAATATCGCTACCTCGTTGTTCATGGCTCCTTTTCCAACAGGAATTCTGTATGGT
The DNA here is from genome assembly GCA_009778595.1 of Peptococcaceae bacterium. Classification (GTDB taxonomy): domain Bacteria; phylum Bacillota; class Desulfitobacteriia; order Desulfitobacteriales; family Syntrophobotulaceae; genus WRJI01. Next base: position 6,249 of record WRJI01000001.1, read on the forward strand.
CTCAGCGCTGTTTTGTCGGAACAAAGCGTCCTCGGGGGCATCTCTTTCCTCATAGACCACAGCCTTTTCAATTTTAAGAAATTGCTGTTTCCTTTTGACAGTGTTCATATATGGGTGATCATGCGCTATGTGATGATCTTTCTTTTTTTCCTGTTCCTGACCCGGGGATTTGTGTATTATGATTATTCTCAGCAGAGACTCTTTATGAGAAAGGCCAAAGATCCCGTGTCTCTATCCTTCGCCATGGTCGCTTTCTCGATTCTTGGGCTCAATGTGGTTTTATACGATCTTTTTGCTTGGCGTGACTTCCGGGTCTTTGCCCCTTTTGTTTTGTTTTTTGTCATCTACATCTTCATAAGCTCCAGAATGAAATCCATTATGCCGCTCATAAGCACTGTCGTCCTGCTGGTTCTGCTGACTCAGTACAATTGTCTGGATAATCCTTCAACACAAGCCAGGTGGACCAACGTGGCGTATCCCCACTTTGCCAATGAGTTGCTCTACGACGATAACCCGGAGAGCCCTTGGGACAACACGATATTGACAAGCTTGAGCCGCGGTACAGACACACGTTTGATGCTGGAAAAAGACTCCCGGTTTGGTTGGATTGTCGCGTTAAGCCTTATTGACGACACTGAGGGCTTACCCTTCGGATATATGCTTCTGTACGGCAACTCACCGGAAGCGTATCCCGGGTACGAACTGGTCACTTATGAAGATGATCAGTATCTCTATAAACGGATATCCCTCATCAAACGGGTATCCCTTAATCAAACAGGCATCCCTTAATCAATAACATGGTTAGCAACGGATACTTTATTAGTCGCTTTGGTTGCAACAACAGCAATAAAAAACAAGAAAATCCACATTCTGAATCCTGAATACTGAATACTTGCGGGCAAAGCCCGCGTTAGCGAGGTTGGTGAGGTCGCGTATGAAGAACAGACACATCCCCTTCAATATTCCCCCTATAACCGGCAACGAAGAGGCCTATATGCGCCTGGCCATTGGCAATCACAAAATTTGCGGCGACGGCCCGTTCACACAACAATGCTGTCAATGGCTGGAAGCCCAAACCCGGACAACCAAGGCCCTGCTCACCTCTTCCTGTACCCACGCCCTGGAAATGTGCGCCCTATTAGCGAATATTCAAGCCGGTGACGAGGTGATTATGCCTTCCTATACTTTTGTCTCAACGGCCAACGCTTTTGTCTTACGGGGTGCTCGCATCGTTTTCGCGGATATTCGTCCCGACACCATGAATATAGATGAATCCCTGATTGAAGCCGCAATCTCTCCCGAAACGAAAGCCGTTGTCCCTGTGCATTACGCGGGTATCGGCTGCGAAATGGATCCGATTAAGGATATCGCCGTGAAGTATGGTCTCCTTGTGATAGAAGACGCCGCCCAAGGTATCATGGCTGAATACCGGGGCAAAGCTCTGGGATCCATCGGAGATCTTGGTTGCTATTCCTTTCATGAAACGAAAAATTGCGGCATGGGGGAAGGTGGGGCGTTGCTGATTCAGTCAGACAGATATGTGGAAAGAGCCGAGATTATCCGCGAAAAAGGAACCGATCGCAGCCGCTTCCTGCGTGGTCAGACAGACAAATATTCGTGGGTCGATCTTGGATCTTCTTATCTTCCCGGCGACTTAAGCGCCGCGTTTCTTTTGGCTCAACTCGAAAACGCCGGGAGAATCAACGAGAACCGCCTTACTTCCTACCGTCGCTACGAACAAGGACTCGCGGATTTGCAGATTCAAGGGAAGATTGACCTTCCCTTTATCCCGCCCCATTGCCGGCACAACGCCCACATGTTTTATATCAAGACAAGAGATCTGCAAGAGCGAACCAACCTGATCGCTTTCTTGAAGGAACGCCACATTACCGCCGCCTTTCATTATGTTCCTTTGCATTCCTCCCCGGCAGGGAAGAGATATGGCGTCTTCCGCGGCCAAGACAAATACACGACCCGAGAAAGTGAGCGTTTGGTACGTCTGCCTATGTATTTCGGGCTGCAAGAGGAGGACATTGACTGTGTTGTCGAAACAGTTTATGATTTTTACAGGAGGACATGCCTATGATTACGGACACCTATTATTCAAATGACGAGCTTGATCACCTCAATATTAAGAAGAGGGGAACCAATCTCAGAATAAGCCGGAAAGCCAGCCTCTACGATGGCGGAAATATGGAGTTTGGGAACAACGTCCGAATTGATGATTTCTGTGTTTTAAGCGGCAAGCTTGTTTTTGGAAGTCATGTGCATATAGCCTGTTTTTGTTTTCTGGCCGGAGGTGATGAGGGGATCACTTTTAACGATTTTTCGGGATTTGCTTACCGGGTAACCGCCTTTACGCGATCCGATGATTACAGCGGAGAGACCCTGACCAACCCAACCATCCCGGAACACTATAGACATAAAACCACGAAGAAATGTATTTACGTGAAGAAACATGCTATCGTTGGCGCCGGATCCGTTATTATGCCCGGCGCACATCTTGAAGAGGGCGTATCTGTGGGAGCCCTTTCCTTGATAACGAAACCAACCGAGGCTTGGGGCATTTACGTGGGCATTCCGGCTAAGAGAACCGGGACACGAAAAACCTTCCTGCTGGAACAGGAGAGGGAATTCCTCAGTTGTGGTAACCCGAACAAAGGAGGTCCCTGAACGGAAATGAGACTGGTTTCGATTGTTATCCCCTGCTATTGTTCTGAAGACAGCCTGCCTGTGGTTGTCGCTGATATCGCCGCAACATTCGCGCAGCGTGAAGGTTTCGATTATGAAGTTATTCTGGTCAATGATTGTTCGCCGGATCATGTTTTGGCTGTCGCCATAAGGTTGGCCGCGCAGAACCCACGTATCAAGGTTCTTGATTTGTCAAAGAATTTTGGTCAACATTCCGCGATTATGGCGGGGTTTCGCCATGTCTCAGGTGATATTGTGGTGGGAATGGATGACGACGGACAAACGCCGCCTCAGCAGATTTTTCGGTTGGTTGACCGCCTTAATACCGACTGTGACCTTGTTTTCGCCAAATACGAGAACAAGAAGCATTCTTTCTTTCGTAATATTGGGAGCTACGCCAACGAACTCATGTTGCGTGCTTTGCTGAAGAAGCCCAAGCACCTGATATTAATGAGCTATTTCGCCTGCAAACGGTTTGTGGTTGAAGAAGCTGTCCGTTACAAGAACCCTTACCCCTATATCAGCGGTCTTCTTCTCCGCGCCACCAACAAGATCGCGAATGTGAGCGTTGATCATCAGGCAAGAGCCCTGGGGAAATCAACTTACACCCTCAGGAAGCTCCTGTCCCTCTGGCTGAACGGGTTTACCGCCTTCTCCGTGTTGCCCCTTCGTATCGCCACGATTATGGGTATGGTCAGTTCGCTGTTGGGGTTCATATATGGCGTCATTACAATTATCCGCAAGCTGGTCAACAACGCTGTCCCCATGGGCTATTCTTCCACAATGGCGGCCCTGTTGCTCATTGGCGGTCTTATCCTCATGATGCTTGGCGTCATCGGGGAGTACCTGGGGCGGATCTATATTAGCATGAACAACTCGCCTCAGTACGTCGTTCGGGAAACGGTCAACATCGAAAAGGATTCCGAGGAAAGGGATCCCCAGCGGGAGATCTAACTGACAGGAGATATGGGAATCATGCCGGATGAGATCAAGATCACAATTCCCCCAAAGCTCACATCATACATTTTTCTGCACGGACTGTTCCTGCTTTATTCTTTTGCAGGGGTCTTTTTCAAACAAGCTTCCGGAACAACGACTTTGCCGGGTTTCGTAGCCTACGCCGGAACAGCCTTTGTCTTGCTGTTCCTCTACGCGATTCTTTGGCAACAAGCCCTTAAGAGGATTCCCCTGTCCGCGGCTTTTGCCAACAAAGGCGTTGTGGTGTTGTGGGGTATGTTTTGGGGGTATTTGATCTTTCGGGAGCAAATCTCTTTGCCTATGTTGATGGGCGCAGCCTTTATCTGCGTCGGGATAGTGTTGGTGACCCGCGATGGATAATCTTGGCTATCTCTTTCTCTTCCTTGCCGGTGTTTTCATTTCCGCCGTTTCTCAGATCCTGCTCAAACAGAGCGCTAATAAGGTTCATTCTACAAGGCTGAGAGAGTATTTGAACTTTCGTGTGCTTTTCGCGTATGTCCTGTTTTTCGGGGCGGCTCTCATCTCTATCCTCGCATACACGCGTATCGCCCTTTCTCTGGGAGCGGTACTGGAATCCGCCGGGTATATCTTCGTTCTGGGCATGAGTGTCTCGATCCTGAAAGAAAAGCTATCCGGTACCAAAATTGCCGGCATGATCCTCATTATGACCGGCATTGTGTTGGTTTCTGTGTTTCGATAGTCTGGCGAAGGCCTGTCAGCAAAGATCAGTCCACGAAGATAGGAGGCACAATGCGCACACATAACATGAAAGCCATTATTCTCGCCGGTGGTCAAGGTTCCCGCCTTTTCCCCGCCACCTTTGCCGTTTCGAAACAACTCCTGCCTATATATGACAAACCCATGATCTATTATCCTCTGTCAGTGGTCATGTTGGCGGATATCCGGGAGGTTCTGTTGATTTCAACCCCTCGGGACATAGGCCAATATCAGCTTTTGTTGGGCGACGGATCTCAATGGGGCCTGTCTGTAACTTATTGCGTCCAGGAGCATCCGGGAGGCCTTGCGCAAGCGTATCTTCTTGGCGAACAATTCATTGGAAATGATGATGTTTGTCTTGTGTTAGGCGACAATGTGTTTTATGGGATGGGCATGAGTTCCCTTCTCGCTCAGGCCCGGGAATATCTCCGGCATGAAGAAGGAGGCGTCATCTGCGCCTACCCTGTGTCAGACGCGACAAGTTTTGGGGTTGTCGAATTTGACGCCGTCGGCGAAGTCCTCTCACTTGAAGAAAAACCGGCCCATCCCAGAAGCCGATTTGCTGTCCCGGGCCTCTATTTCCACGACCATTCGGTCTGTGCCGTCGCCAAAAGCATTAAGCCAAGCGCCCGGGGAGAACTGGAAATCACAGCCGTGAACAACGAGTTCCTCCGCCAAGGCAGGCTGAAAGCCATCAACCTGGGGCGTGGTATGGCCTGGCTGGACACCGGTACCCCGACAGGTCTCCTGAACGCCTCCCAATTCGTTGAAGCTGTCCAAAGCCGTCAGGGCCTTTACATTGCTTGTCTGGAGGAGATCGCGTATAATAAGGGCTGGATCGACAGGGAAGCTCTGCTACGGTTGGGCGATATGATGAAGGCGACAGAATACGGACAATACGTGTTGTCACTGGGAGTTAGGGCATGAGAACTGTTTTGGTAACAGGAGGGGCTGGATTCATCGGGTCGTGTTTTGTCCGGAAACTCGCAGGATCCGGCTTATATCGGATTATTAATCTGGATCTCCTGACCTACGCAGGAAACTTGGACAACCTGAAATCTGTGGAGAAACATCCCAACTATCATTTTGTCAAAGGTGATATTGGCGATCGTCTTCTGCTTGATCGGTTGTTTGCGGAATACGAGATTGATTCTGTGGTTAATTTTGCGGCAGAAAGCCATGTGGATCGCAGTATTGAAGACCCGGCGTCCTTCATCCGAACAAACGTTATGGGAACCCAGGCTCTTCTGGATACGGCCATCAAAAACTGGAAGCTGTGCACGGACAAATCTTCCAGGGCCTATAGACCCGGGGTCAAATTCTTACAGGTTTCCACTGATGAAGTCTATGGGGCTCTCGGGCCAACCGGGCTGTTCACGGAAGAATCGCCCCCCGCTCCTAACAGCCCTTATTCCGCGTCAAAGGCTGCGGCTGATTTGTTGGCGCGGGCTTATGCCCATACCTATGGAATCCCGCTCAACATAACACGATGCTCCAACAATTACGGTCCTTATCAGTTTCCGGAAAAACTGATTCCCTTGATGATCAATAACAGTCTCCACAACACACCTTTGCCGGTTTATGGAGACGGGCTTCAGATCCGTGACTGGCTTCATGTTGAAGATCACTGCAACGCTATCGCTGAAGTCTTGGAGCGGGGTCGGGTGGGCGAGATCTATAACATAGGCGGCAACTGCGAGCGCGCTAACCTTGACATCGTGAAAACAATCTTGAGAATTCTGGATAAGCCGGAAAGTTTGATTTCTCATGTTAAGGATAGACCCGGACATGACCGGAGATATGCCATTGATAACACAAAAATAACGACAGAGCTTGAATGGCGACCGGCCTATACATTTGATGCCGGTTTGAGGGATACTGTGGAATGGTATCTGGACAACACGGCGTGGTTGGAACGCATAACCAGCGGGGAGTATATGGATTATTATGGGAAAACATACGGATAAAGCTGCCTTTGCGGGAACCTTGGTTTTATACGGTATCGTGATCGCTTGTTTATGGAACCGCCTGGGTTATGGCGTAGAAATCTCCGATGAGGCCTATTATATAGCTGACGGATACATAATTGCCAACGGCTCGATTCCCTTTACGAACAATTGGATGTTGTCATCGGCGGCGGCATTATTGTATGCCCCTTTGATTAAGGCATACACGACTTTAACCGGTTCGACGGAAGGCATCTTTCTCTTTATGCGTCAAGGGTTTCTGGTTTTTAAGGTTCTCTTCGCGGGTGTTCTTGTCTGGTTATTTCACAGAAGATTCCCCATTATGCTGTCCCTGCTGCTACCTTTGCCCTATCTGGCCCTGAGTCTGTACAGCCTTGATAATTTCTCATACAATACCCTTTCCTTCTCCTTGCTGCTCATGAGTTGCGTCTTGTTGTATCTGGCATTATGTGAGGAAGAGAAGTCTAGCCGCGCCCTATCATTAATTGCCGGTATTGTTATGGCTCTGACGGTTCTGACTCATGCCATGCAACTGTTCACAACGATTTATGTCTTTGTTCTGTTGCTGATAATTGAACGAATACGGTTTAAGACCCTGTTCCGCTCGGGGCTGTTTGTCTCAGGAGGTCTCCTGACAGGACTTATCATCATGGTTTATATCTCCGTTCTGTCAGGGGGTATCGTTCCCGTGCTGGAGGGAATAGGCCACATGTTGTCGGCGCCATACTGGTATATCAGGGATGTGGGATTGGCCTACAATCTGGAGATTCTCAAGGAAGGTGTGAGGGTGGGTTTCCGTGAATTCGTCTTTCGCGGGGTATTGGTCTTTGGCGGGCTGTTGCTGCTATATTCTGTTGGGAAGAGGTTATGCCGGGGTGTTCCGGATCAGGATGGCCTCCATCGAGATGGCCCCCATCGAGATGGCCTCCATCGAGATGGTGCCTATCGGCAATACCGGGATATGAAATCCCTCTACATCGTAACCTTATTCTTAACGCAACTTATCTTCCTGGTTCTTAGTATGCGACTCCATTCAGATATGGCTTTGATCATGAACATCAATGTTTGTTACATGTATATCATGGCGCTGCTTCTGTTGGCCACCAAATGGACCCATCATCTTCTTCTGGTCTTGACGGTATTTTCTCCGTTTCTATTAAATTATTTATTGTATATCCCTTTTAACTATTCCGGGATACACGGCAGGGGCTATATCCTCTTTCCCGGCATCCTGGTATCCTTTGTCCTGATGTATCACGCCCTGAAAGATATCCCCTGGCCGGTATGTCTCTCATCTCTCCGGAAGTCCATTGTCCCCTGTCTTTGCGTTGTGATCTTGAGCGGGACTGTCGCCATAGCTTTCTTAACAGGATATTACAGCTATGTTTATAGAGACGCGCCCTTGTCCGAACTGACATATCAAATGGAAAAAGGTGTCTACAAGGGCCTGTATACGGTGGAGGAACGCGGGAAAGCCATCATTTATCTCGAAGAGGAGATCCGGAATGCGACGACCGCGCAGGACACAGTTCTGTTTATGGATCAGATGCCGGCAGCTTATTTAATGACCGTGTCTGAGTTTTGTGCTCCGTCAACTTGGGATATCTTGAACTACAGTTATGCGGTGCGTGGCGAACTTGACCCCGGCTATGATTCTATGGACGATGCTCTTTTGCAAGCCTATTTCGGAGTTTCCGGCAAGGAGCCAACCAAGATTATATATATACATAACAATGAACGCCTTGACCATCTTAGCTTGGACAACGATGGTTATCGCTTCAACCAATATGTTGAGGAGCATTATGTGAAGTCTTACGTCAACGACGAGGCGTTATTTGGTCTTGTTGTGTTTGAGAAATGATTTCCATATTTTTCTTGACAAGGTATTATTCTCATCATATAATAATTCATGGGCCAATTTCTAAGGACGGATGGGATTATTATGTTGGAAAAGAAAGTGCTATCTGATATTGTTGAATGGGATATCTATACGTGGAGTAAGGGTATCCTCTACTGGGATGCGACACTTGGCCCCATATTAGAGAATCCCAGCAAGAAAAAGGTATTGGATCTGGGAGCCCGAAACGGTGGGACTTCCCTGTTTTTCGCCTTGAAAGGTCTCAATTGCACCTGTTCAGATATCCACGAGCCTTCTGAGCAGGCCAAGACTCTCCATAAGCGATATGGGGTCTCAGATCTGGTTCGCTACGAATGTGTTGATTGCACCAACATTGATTTCCCAGATAATACTTTTGACATCGTCGCTTTCAAATCTGTCATGGGCAGTGTCGGCGCCAACAACAACTTTGATAACATCGAGAAGGCCTTTGATGAAATCTATCGCGTCTTGAAACCCGGCGGTGTTTTGCTGTTTTGCGAAAACCTGCAGGGAGCTTTTCTTCATATGTTTCTGCGCAAGAGATTCATTAGGTGGTCAAGAACTTGGAATTACCTCACTCTCGATTATATGAATCAATCGATGGGACGGTTTTCTGAGCACAGCCTCCACACTTATGGTTTTTTGAACTGCATGATCAAAGATAACTCAGCCATCAATTGGTTTGATAGCAGACTGTGCCGGAGACTCAAACCTCAGAACCAGTATATGTGCTATGGGCACGCACAAAAGTGAAATCATAGATGCGATGAATGACGAACCCATTTGATTTTTTTACGTCTTCATGCTATTCTAAGAGCATATCTTATATACCGTCGAAACAAAGTGAGCATTAACAAACTAACATGACCAATAATATCAAAGAATCTGATGTCAATACGAATCCTGTTAGCCATATTCGCCCCTCACTGAAGGGGCTTTTATGCAAAGTACTTACTGACAACGAAAAGATTGTCATCGCCCTGCTTTTCCTTCTGTATATGCCATTTATCGCAAAAGTCCCCCAATCGATTTGGAGTGCTTTCTTTCTTCCTGGATCCGGCGTAATACTTCTGGTGGCAATCGGTGTTGGTCTTCTCTTTGCTTTACCCGGCCTCAGCATAGCAATTAACAGACATTTCGTTCTATTGCTTTCGCTAGCCTCCATGTTTACACTATTATGTATCGTTTCATTCGTTCTCTCTCCGGAAATCAAGGCCTCATTACTCCTGGAAACTACGCTACGATTTATAATATTCGGCGCCTTAGCCCTTGTGCTAATTTATAGTATTGATGACTTCGATATATTCTGGAAATATCTTATACGGAGTAGCTATATCGTCTCTTTCTGCGGATTTTTCTATTATTTATCATCCCTTTTCTATGCCGATACTTATTCAATGCCCTTTTCTTACGCTTTAATTATCCCGATGGTTGTTCTGTCTATTAATTTTATGAAATCGCATAACTGGTATGATGCTGTAACAATCCTCTTTTTGCTGCTTATGGTTTTCGCTCGTGGATCTCGTGGTGCCTTGGTCGTCCTATTTGCTGCAGCCGCTCTATTCATGTTCAACTGGATATTCCACGAGTTGAATAAAAAAGTCCGCAAACCAATATTCATCGGCATCGTAGCTTCCCTAGTGTCTGCCTTGTCGCTTCTGATCGTCAACTTACAGAGCGTATTGCCACTAACTGGTCGCTTGCTTGAAAAGATTGGCTTGGGAGGTCGCACAATAACCTTGTTCAGTCAAGGAGAAATCTTTCACCTCTCTGGAAGAGAAGAAATAACAGAAAGCCTCCTCCTCGAATTAGGCAAGGATCCCTTCGCTTTCCACGGCATCTACGGAACGGGAGTTGTGGCCGGAGATTTCATGCACATTGATATGGGCGGAATGTATGCGCACAATATTGTTCTGGAACTCATCTTCACGTTTGGCATTGTTACGGGACTGTTTATGTTTGCGCTTGTTATCGGCATAATACTTGTTTCCTTTTTCATAGCAAGGAAGTCCTCAGAAAGGAATTTGCTTATTCTGTTCATTTCACTTGGATTGGTTCCCGCCTTCTTCTCAGATATCCTCTGGATTAATACTCCCTTCTGGGTATTAATGGCCCTCAGTTCTGTCATTATTGTTCATTGGGCCAAAAACAGAATACAAACTAAAAAGGAAGTTAAGGTGGTATAGCCATGGAATTCAGCAATGAGCTTAAGGATATTGTTATAGTAATAATTAGGAGGTCTTGGATCGCCCTGGTTTGCATATGTTTATGCAGTGCCGTCTTGTTCCCAGTAGTCCCTATTTCTTATGCCGAAGAAATTCACCGCTTCGAATCAAGGGTTTCTGAATACAAGGACATCCTCAACCGGTATGTTGTTCTCAACACACCTTTAGTCCTTGGTTTCAACAGCGATTTCTCTGAAGACGGCTTGGTTCTGATGACCTCTTTGGAGGTTCATATGCAAAAATATGATACCGGAAAGAAGATCCTGGCCAAAATCGAAGACCGCTTAGCTGAACCTCTGGACGCCTATACCTTGGTCAGAACCTATGAGTTATCGAGGGCTTATGGAAAATCCAACTATATGAACTTGAAAGTTTCTTCAACCAATATGGAAGATGCCACTTTACTCAGACATGCTCTGGTGGAAGAAATTATAGAAACCTGGGAACACTTAGATCCCAATACCAGGAATGTTGTCATGATGAATGTCGAAACCTTGCCTGTGGACAACCAAGCTAATCCTGTTGGGTTTGAATTATCGCCTCCATCTTATTCGTCTACCTTGGCTTCCGTCATAGCTATGGCTGTGATCGGAGGGCTCTTGATAGGCATGCTGATCATTGTCATTTGGAATGGTCTGTGCCCCGTTTTAGGAAACCTGGAAAGCATAGAAGACAAACTTGGGCTGAGAGTGTATGGCGAAATCAAGTTGAATGATAGAGCAACCCATACCATAGAACGCCTAACTCAAGAATATGATTTTAGTTCTATGAACAAAATTACTATCATATCAACAAATGCGAAAGTGAAAACAGCGATCATTGCGGATTGGATGAAATCGGAAATATCACGAATAACAAACTGCGACTTAACAATAACCCCCATCTCGAATTTTTTGAAAAACGAAGACGCTATTAGATCATCTATGGAAGCCGACATGATCATAATAATCGAGAGAAAGTTCCGTTCTAAGATAAACTCGGTTCAAGCGGCGATCAATACTCTCAACAGCGCTCAGAGAAAAATTGACGGGTTGCTCTTGATAAAAGCCTAGCCCCGACATCTTTCATACAGGAACAGGAGTTTAAAAATGGATTTTACATTTAGGGCTTATAGCGACTTAATCGCCTCACTCAAAGAGAACGGCTATACCATGAGCTCATATGCCGACCACTCAAAGTATGATAAATGTGTGATTCTGCGTCATGATATTGATCTCTGTCTCGAAACGGCTCTTGCGTTTGCCCAATACGAGCAATCTCTCAAAGCCAAATCGACCTACTTTATACTCCTGTCTTCAGACTCTTATAATATCGCTTCTCGTAGAAACTTGGACATTATACATGATATCAGACGGTTAGGGCATGGCATTGGCTTGCATTTTGACGAGGTCAAATATCAGGATCCATCCCCTTCACATATTAACAAGGATGTCCCGGAACTCATAGAAAACGAAATCAATATAATGTCGGAAATCTTAGAGTTCCAAATAACCACTGTGTCAATGCATCGGCCTTCCAAGGAAACACTAGCATCAGATTATCAAATTCCAAGTGTAATCAATTCCTATTCCAAGACATTCTTTGAAGAATTCAAATACCTCTCAGATAGTCGCCGTTTCTGGCGCGAACCAATATTAGATCTTGTTGATAGCCATCAACACCCAAAACTGCATATCCTTACCCACCCGTTTTGGTATTCAGAAAACAATTTGAGCGCGTCGGAAACCTGTGAACAGTTCGTCAACAGCGCCAACCACTCACGCTATATGCATATGCGCGAAAACATAAGAGATTTCGATGAATTCATGGGAGAGGAGGAGGTTAAATGAGTCTGTCCATAAGCACAATTCTATCTTTTCTCGAAACAGAAAATCTGACTCACCAGTACTATGGCAATAATGACCTGTCAATAAACAGCTTTTGTCCGATTTCTGAGTTGCGGTCTAATGCAATGACATGGATCAAGACAGCTAACAGTTATGACTTTTCGAATATCAACTTAGACTTGACCCTGCTTATCATAACAGATACACTGCCGAAGACAATCGATGTGAGCCCTTACAATTTCATTATTACGGATGAGCCCAAAGTTATCTATTTTGAGATTCTCAACAGGTATTTTGTCGCACCACAACAGGCTTCAGGTATAGCAACATCGGCCATTGTTGAAACACATACAATAGGCCGCAATGTGTCTATCGGTCATCATAGTTATATTGGCGCGGAAGTATCAATCGGTGACAACGTCATCATAAGAAACAACGTTGTTATTGAAGGGCCAACCACTATTGGCAGCAACTGCGTGATCGAATCAGGGACAGTAATCGGGGCTCAAGGTTACGGATATTACACGACACCGGATCACCAGATCAAGAAGGTTCCGGATTTCGGTGGTGTTATTATTGGTAACCGTGTGGAGATTGGCGCGAACGTTGGCATATCCAGAGGCACATTATCTAATACTGTCCTTGAAGACGATGTGAAAATTGACAATCTCTGTCATATTGGTCACAACGCACATGTTGGCGCAAGAACTTATATCACAGCCTCGAGTATGCTGGCAGGAAGTTGCACACTTGAAGAGGACACATATCTTGCTCCGGGTTCACTGATTATGAATCAAATAACTGTTGGGAAGAAGTCTTTTGTGGGCATGGGTGCCGCCGTCACAAAGAGTGTTGAAGCGAACAAAATCGTTGCCGGGGTTCCCGCCAAAGTTCTAAGAGATAACACTTAGAGCTTTCCTTATCACTGTTGTCACCGTCCGTGAAATATAACAACCACGGTTTTTAACAGAATTCGCAGATCCCGCGCAAATGTCCATGTACGAATATACTCCAAATCATAAGCTATCGTTTCTCCCAATGTCAAATCACTCCGCCCATTAACTTGGGCTAGGCCTGTTATTCCCGGCGGCATATCAAGACGACCGCGTTGTTCCTCCGTATACTCGCTGGCGATTTCCGGCACTTCTGGGCGGGGTCCCACAACACTCATCGTCCCGTTTAGTATGTTCATGAGCTGTGGCAGCTCATCAAGGCTCGTACGCCGCAAAAATCGTCCGCTGGCTGTAATCCGCGGATCATCCTTTTCTTGAAAAACGAAACTTTCCGGATCGAATCGATCATCAGCTTTAAGCTTTTCTATGCGTTGACGCATAGCCTCGTCAGCATCGAGAACCATTGTCCTGAACTTGTAAATTGTGAATGGTTTACCGCCCCGCCCAACACGCGTCTGATGAAAGATTGCAGCCCCCGGCGAATCCCAGCGTATCCAGATCACGATCAGAAGCCACAACGGCGCGACAAGGATTATCAAAGGGATCGCAATAAGGTAATCGAGAATACGCTTTGCAAGCATACCATTCACCCCAAACATCATTCTCTGTCTTATCTCTAATTCAATATCTCCATAACAGCTTGAATCACCTTAGCTACATCCTCATCGGACATCTTAGGATATAGAGGCAGGGAAACAATCCGTTCAAAAATCTCTTCCGTCACAGGATAACTTGCCCCGGCAAAATAATCGCGATGATACGGATGATAATGGACCGGAATGAAATGCACGCTGCTGCCCACACCCTTTTCCTTGAGTCTATCAATAAAGGCATTGCGGTCAACAGAGATCTCCGCCAAATTGAGCTTAACAATATATAAATGCCATGCATGGCGCACATCGGGACTGTCAATAGGCAATTCGATCGCCGGGCAGCCGGCAAATGCTTCATTGTAATACCGGGCAATCTCTTCCCGCCGCGCTTGCATCTTATTAAGCTTCTTTAATTGGCTCAGTCCTAGAGCCGCTTGGATATCCGTCATATTGTACTTATATCCCGGAACCAACACCTCATAAAACCAGCTCCCCTGGTCTGTGTAACGATTCCAGGCGCCATGACTCAACCCATGACTGCTCCAAAGACGCAACCGCTCAGCCAGATCATCATCATTTGTTGTTACCATACCGCCTTCACCTGTGACCAAGTTCTTAGTAGCGTAGAAAGAGAAAACTGTCGCATCCCCAATGCTGCCGACCATGCGCCCTTGATATTGGGTATAGATCGCATGCGCCGCATCCTCTATAACTTTGATTCTATGGCGGCCGGCAAGATCCATAACAGCGTCCATATCGCAGGGATAGCCGGCGATATGCACAGGAACCAATGCCTTTGTATGAGATGTTATAGCTTCTTCGATTTTTCTCCCATCAATATTCATTGTATACGGATCAATATCAACTAAAACCGGTTTGGCTCCGGTATGTATAATAGTGTTCACCGTCGCCACAAATGTTAAGGGGGTGGTTATCACTTCGTCCCCCGGCCCAAGATCGAGACAAGACAGCGTCAAGTGTAACCCTGAAGTACAGGAATTAACGGCGACAGCGTGCTTTGCCCCTACATACGAGGCAAATGTCTTCTCAAATTCAAGTGTTTTCGGACCGCGTGTCAGCCATCCGGAGCGAAAACTGTCCAAGACACCCGCGATGTCGTCTTCTTCAATCAATGGTAATCCATACGCTACAAAATCATGACTTTCCATCAACACTGTCCTTTCGGTCTCTTTTCCATAGAATCCGGCTGAAGAATCCAGCCAGAGATCCCACCCCATAACTTATATGAAAGAACGGGTATAAGATAATCAGAGCCAAGAAATACTTAAAGCCGTTCTTAACGGATAGCTTCAATGAATAGCCAAGATCAAGCAAACTGTAACACATCACTTCTGCCAAAAGCAAATACCCCCAAAATGGCTGGGGCAAAATCAAAATCGCCAACCCAAGAACCAACAGAGATGAGACAAACAGAAACGGTATATAATGCCTGAGGCTCATAGACCCCGGGCATAGAAACGATGTGATGACTCCCCACTTCCCATTCAGGAAGCCATTCTTCATCATCCGGCTTATGGAATCACGACAGAAATAAGTGAATACTATGTCGTTCGACAGAAAATTTCTTCCTCCGTTCTTGCGAATCCGGTAATTCATTTCGTTATCCTGGTTGCGGGTCAAACGCACATCATAATAGCCGAACCGCTCAAACGTCTCCCTTCGAAAAGCTCCGAAGGGGACTGTATCAACATAGCCATCCTCAGCGCCAACACGATAAGCCGCGTTACCCACACCGAATTTCGTTGATTGCATTAACGCAATGGCTTCTCCCCAGAAACCACGCCCTTGAGTCTGCGCTACACCACCCACATTTTCGGCACCTGTTCTTTCCAGACATGCAATGCATTTGGATATGTAGTTATTCGCGTACATACTATGGGCGCCCATCATAACAACATAACAGCCTCGTGAAGCGCGAATTCCAATATTCAAAGCATACGGCGCCGTTTTATCAGGATTGCTAAGTAAATGAAGATGAGGATATTTCTCAGAATACTGTTGAACGATCTCGCAAGTTTTATCTGTGGAACATCCATCAATAAAGAGTAGCTCCATCTGTTCTGCCGGATAGTCCTGTTGAAGGAGTGATTCTATGCATGATTCGATGTAGCGTTCTTCGTTGCGGATCGGGATAATGACTGAAGCGGTTACATTACGTTCTGCCAAAATCAAACCTCCAATTTGTTCATTGTATGGTACCAATATTCGATTACGGCCACTTTCTAAATTTTAACATGTGACGATTGATCATGCAAATCAGAGAATCGGTACAGCCAACATGAATTAATAATTAGGCTTCTCCCGCCTTCTGACCCACAACCGCAACCCCGTCAGAACAACCCCCACTGAGCACAAACAAGCCGCCACCCAGAAGACTCCATGCATCGCCCCCACAAAAGCCCCCTCCAGCCCCTCACCATATTCTTCAACCCGATACCCCACCTGGGCGCTCATGAAAAAGTACAACAAACTGGTTGACAGGGACACCCCTGTCACCATCCCCACATTACGCATCAAAGCGTTGATGCTGCCCGAAACCCCCAGCTTATCTCTCGGTACCTGCGACATAATCAGAGATGTATTGGGGGACTGGAAAATCGCCGACCCCATTGTCACGACAGCCATAAGCGCGACAATCAGCCACGCTGGGGATGTCTCTGAAATAAACAAGCCCACCAACACCAGTCCCACGACCATAATACACTGCCCGAAGAAGGTTAGAGATTCCGACCCGATCTTGTCCGACGTATATCCGCTCAGAGGCGCGACAACCATCATAACCAACGGAGCCGTCATCATCAGCAATCCGGCATGGAAAGAAGTTATCCGCAGAACATCCTGCAGGTAAAACGGAACAAGTATCGTCATAAACGATATCGTCACGAAACTCAATAATGAACAAAACACACTCAATGAATACAGCTTATTCTTGAATATTGTTAACTCCACCAACGGCTCATGCCGGTGAGCCTCAACATAAACAAATAACGCCGCAAGAACAATCGACCCAACGAACATGCCAAGAATTCTCGGGTCTGCTATTCCCCAAGATCGATAGAGATTGATCGCCAGGACGAAAAGAATAATCATCAAAGCGGACAACCCCGCGCCCTTCCCATCAATTCTATCCTTGGGTATCGAATCCCAGAACGCTTTTATCCGCGTTGTCCATGCTGTGCGTGTTGTATGTGTCGCTTTGGCCTTCTCAATCCGCTTTGGCAGCACCTTCTGGCCCACCAGAAACACCACAATCCCAATGGGAATATTAATAAGGAAGATCACATGCCAATCCAGATGCGACACAATCAAACCGCCTAATCCGGGACCCATTAAATTACCCAGCGCAACCGAAGACCCGGTTAACCCCAAAGCCCGACCCCGTTCATGATCCGGAAAGACATGGGTGATAATCCCCTGATTCGTCGCCATCGACGCCGCCGCACCAATCCCCTGAACCACCCTGGCCCCCAACAAAAACGGCAGCGATCCGGCCAACCCGCACAACAACGACCCAAAAGTGAACACCACAATCCCAAACTTGAAAATAGAAACCTTGCTCAGCATATCGCCCAACCGGCCGAAAACCAAAACCGTCGATGTAATCGCCATTAAATAACTCGTCACAACCCATGACATCGCTGCCAAATCAACCGAAAGGTTTTTGGAAATGGTATGAATGGCAACATTAATAATACTGGCGTCGATACACGTCATAAACGTCAAAGAGAGCACAACCGCCAGAATCCCCCACCGTCCCTTGATAACATCGCCTTGGCGCATATCTGTATCGCCTTGGTCTCCTTTAGTTTTCCCATTCTGCTGAATCGGTTTTTCTTCTTCCACAATTACTCTCCCTCTAACCAATAACACCTCCGACAATCATAAATCAAAATAACCCCAAACAATCAACCATCTGTCGAACCTTTAAAGAGAATGCGCAAAAGTAACTGCCGAAGATCCTTATCAATAGCAAACAACACTGCAAAATATACCATTGCTGCCAAACAGGCTACAAGCACAACATGCCAGTTCCTAATAAGATACGCCAACCCTATCGCCAGTGCCGAAGACATCAGCACTGAAGGCAACTGACGCCAAATACGGATAGGATACATCCTCACCCGAATATATAGATAGTATCCCAAAAACAAGAAACCCTCAACCAAGAGAATGCTCCAAGAAGACCCCATAAGTCCATATCTCGGTTGCGCCCAAAGAGTCAGCCCCACCAGAAGAATCAAACAAACCCCCTGCATAATTGTGCGCTGCCATTGACGATTCCTTGTCATCAAGGCCTCACCCAGCGGGTAACTCAGGCATTCCAAGGCAAAATACCAGCTGAGTACAGCAAACACCACGGCTGAGCTCGAATATTCTGCTCCATAAATCAAGCCGATGATCTCTGTCGAAAACACGCAAAAGAAAAAGCTTACCGGAATGCCCACCGCCGCCAATATTTTAAAGACCTTTTCCATCGCCGTTTGATGGCGAATCTGCTCACCGGCTCCCAACCGGAAAAGAATCGGATAAATTGCATAGGCAAAAGTGTTTGGCAGAAAAACCAATGTGATTACCAAGATCTGCGCAGCTCGGAAAATCGCGACCTCCTCACTGGATACAACAAGTATAGACATCACAAAGATAGTCGCATTTGGAATAATTGAACTGACAGCACGTTGCAGACCAAAAGGCAGCCCCTCCCCTACCATTTTGGGAAGCTTTGATACATCTTTTATAGGTTTGGGCTGTTTGCGCAAAACCAGAAGTAAAAGAACCGTAATCAAGACATAGCTTATAAGATGTGTAGCCGTTACAGCCGTCGCACCCTGACTCGCAGAAACCGAAAAATAGCTCACCAAGTACTTGGAGACCCTCAGCACAGCACCATTGTGCGTCACAAAAAGTACTCCAAGAGTCATAATCGCAATAAGAAGAGCCTGTAAGAATTGAAACCCGGCTGTCACCGACATTTTCTCAATAGTTTGGTAGTAACTAAAAAACGTTTGGCTGACATTATAGAATCCCATGGCGATCCCGAGAATGATGATCATCATACACTGAGCTGTGTCGAAATCTAACCACATCCAGCATATTAACAAGACAGCGAACATGAAAACAGAAACTACAACAATCGCAACCACTTTAACAAATAGGGCATTACCAAAATAGAGGGACAATTTCGTTCTATCCCGAGAACAATCTTGCACCATAAGTTGACTCACACCGAGTTCATGAAAGTAGCTGAAAATATTAACAAATGCGTATGCCGCACTATAAAGGCCGAAACCTACAAGGCCTAAATACCTGGCTAGAAGAATACCAACAACAAACTGCATGACTTTGTTCAACATTGTGGACACTGTCATCAAGCCGGTGTTTTTTACGACTACTTGAAAATCCATCTTTTTTTACTTTTCTCCACATACCATCTTTGCTTCATACACGTATTCCATGCCATTCAGAGCCGCATTCATGTATAAATTCAAATCAAGCTTATCACATTTTACCCGTGCACTCAAATAACCCCATATAGCGCCTTTTCGACGATCTCCACAACCCTCTCCTGCTGCTCATCCGTCAATTCCGGATAACACGGCAAAGCAAACGCCTCTTCTGACGCCCCTTCCGCTACAGGCAGGCTTCCAGGTTTCATCCCCAGATATTCAAACGCCTTCTGCAAATGCAGCGGCACAGGATAATACACCGCGCTACCAATCCCCGCCCCAGCCAAGGCTTTCATAATTTCCTCCCGCCGCCGGGAGCGTACCACATACAGATGATAAACCGATTCCGCCTCAGGATCGCGTCCCGGCAAAACAATATCGCCCCGCCCCGCCGCATCCGCCAGCAGCAGATCATACCTGGCAGCCTTAACCCGGCGCGCCTCATTCCACTGTTCCAGATAGCGCAGTTTCACCCTAAGAATAGCCGCTTGAATCTCATCCAACCGGCTGTTATACCCTATATCGTCATGGTAATACTTCTTGTCACAGCCATGGAAGCGCAACCGCCTCACAACCTCAGCAATTCGTGCGTCGTTGGTCACAACCATCCCCGCGTCGCCATAAGCCCCCAAGTTCTTCGTCGGGAAAAAACTTAACGTCCCGGCATGGCCAAGGGACCCCGCCCTGCGGCCACGATAACGGGCCCCCACAGCCTGAGCCGCGTCCTCAAGAATGCTAATCTCATAGCGGTCCGCCACCTCTGTCAGTCGTTCCACATCCAACATCTGTCCAAAGATATGAACAGGAATAATAGCCTTGGTTCTGGCGGTGATTTTTATTTTGATGTGATTGAGATCCAGATTCAACGTCACCGGGTCAATATCAACAAACACAGGCACCGCGCCAAGCTGTGCCACCGTCTCCGCTGTAGCGAAAAAAGTATATGGCGTCGTAATAACTTCGTCGCCGGGGCGAATATTTAAAGCCAGCAACGCCAGTGTCAACGCGTCTGTCCCATTAGCCACCCCGATAGCGTATTGGGTTTCACAGAAGGACGCCATCTCCTCCTCCAATGCCCGGCCTTCCGGTCCCAGGATGAAATGGCAGGACTCCAAGACACGATGAACAGCCGCATCAATCTCGTCCTTAATTAGAGCGTATTGAGCCTTTAAGTCTAACAGCGGTATTTGCATTCTTTTATCAGCTCCTACATAGTCTTATGCCTTCTTGATAGTTGCCTCTAACGCGGGCTCTGCCCGCAAGTATCCAGTATTCAGTATTCAGTATTCAGTATTCAGTATTCAGAATGTGGATTTTCTTGTTTTTTATTGATGTTGTTGCAACCTAAGCGACTAAAGGGGGTTTTTCCGTTCTCTCCCGCCACTTGCGGGAATAGCCACGCTCTATATCTTTACAATTTTCTCACGCCCCCTCACAACATTTTTGGTCGCGTTGCGCGTATCAACTACGAGACCGGCTTTCTCAACAACCCAGTCATAGTCGATGTTCGAGTGATCTGTCAAAATCAGAACACAGTCGGCTTCAACCACATTATCTTCTGCAAGGTCTACGCTCTCTAATCGCATAGTGCTCCCTCCGTGAGATTCTATTACAGGAACATAGGGATCATGATAACTTATCATCGCACCATCTTTTTTCAAAAGTTCCATAATAATCAATGCAGGCGACTCACGAACATCACAAATATCTTTTTTGTAAGCTACACCTAATACAAGAATTTTTGCATCTTTGACACTCTTTTGCTGTTGATTTAAAGCTCGAAATATCTTGTTAACAACAAAATAGGAAACCTCCATATTAATCTCCCCGGCTAATTCAATAAACCGCGTATGATAGTTATATTCACGAGCCTTCCACGTTAGATAAAATGGGTCAATCGGAATACAATGTCCCCCCACTCCAGGTCCCGGATAAAAACTGTGGATGCCGAAAGGCTTCGTAGCCGCTGCGTCAACAATTTCCCATACATCAAGCCCCATTCGGTCACACAGCAACATCAGCTCGTTAACAAGAGCAATATTCACAGCACGATATGTGTTTTCAAACACTTTAGTCATTTCAGCAGCAGCCGCGGAGCTCACCGGCACAACATTGATAATGGTTTGCTGGTAAAGCAGACAAGCAATCTTCAGGCACATTGGGGTCACCCCCCCAACAACCTTTGAAGTGTTCTTCGTTGTAAACCTCTTATTGCCGGGATCAACACGTTCAGGCGAAAAAGCCAGAAAATAATCCTTTCCAACCTCAAGACCGGCTTGTTGAAGAATCGGATAAATAATCTCCTCGGTCGTCCCCGGATATGTTGTGCTCTCCAATGTAACCAGCTGACCAACCCGCAATCTCTTGGCAATTTCTTCGGCCGAGTTTTTCATATAGGAAATATCCGGATCGCGCGTTACAGTCAATGGTGTTGGGACACAAATAACAATAACATCGCATTCACCAAGGCGTCCGAAATCACAGGTCGCCTCAAGCAACCCCGACTGAACAACTGTACGAAGCTCCTCATCACTAACATCACCAATGTAATTTGAACTGGCGTTAACGAAATCGACTCTCTTTTGCTGGATGTCGAAGCCCAACACTGGAAACCCAACTTTTGCCTTTTCAACAGCCAACGGCAACCCAACATACCCTAAACCAATCACTCCAACCCGCGCTACATGGCCCTCAATCTTAGCAATAAGCTCAATAGCTGCACTGCTTTCATTCGGAACCCCGTTGTCCAGCGGATTTCTTCCATCCTCAAAAACAGTTTTCATATATTCCTCTCCTCATACAGCATTTGGTTCAATTGTTGACCTATATCCTCACCTTTATTCAGCTTCCATGCCTATTCTACACATGTCTTCCTCTTTTGTAAACATAGTGTGAATGGTAGGTGATACACGCCTTATATCCTTTTGCTTTTCCGCAGCACGATCCTGTTAGAAGCTGGTTAATTGTGGTATAATCCAGTCAACAGCAGCCATGTTTTCTGGAGAGAAACATGCAAGAATATGCTGCTGCAGAAATGAGGCCTGCTATGTTATTAAGCGATCTTTTATCAAATTTCCCGTTTCCTGTAGAAACACATCTTTTTAGTGAGCGTTCTTTCGAAACATTGTCCATTGTGCCTTCATCCTGCCCAACTAAATATTGCACCTTTGTCGATAGCGAAAAATATCTACCCTTCTTGGATGAACACACTCAAATGCTGATTACCACAGAGTCAATCGCCCAGATAACCCGAGGCGGCTCATGGGGCTTATGTGTGACAGAACAACCCAGACTTCTATTCTATCTGTTGCATAACGCTCTGTGCAAATCAAATAGCTTTGCATATCAAAGGCCTCTTGTCCCAACTGCAGTAGGTGATGACTGTCGCATTTCGCCATTAGCCTCTATCGCAACAGAAAATGTGATAATTGGAAATAATGTTATCATCGAAGAGTTTGTTGTTGTAAGAAAGAACACTGTCATCAATGACGGGACTGTCCTCCGCTCGGGAGCTAAAATTGGCGGAGTGGGGTTTGAATTCAAGTCTGATGAAAAAAGTCATCTATTTGCCATAACCCACGCAGGAGGCGTTATTATTGGCAAAAACTCGGAGATTCAATACAATACTTGTGTAGACAAAGCAATCTTTCCTTGGGATGATACTGTAATAGGAGATGATTGCAAGATTGACAACCTAGTTCACGTGGCTCATTCTGTTAAGCTGGAGAAAAACGTTATGGTTGTAGCATTAAGCGGTCTAGGCGGTAGAGTGAAAGTTGGAATAGACAGTTGGATTGGTTTTCATTCTGTAGTAAGAAACGGCTTAACCGTAGGACAAAACGCTCGTGCGAATATGGGTGCCGTGGTAACTCAGGATATTGAACCGGGACAAGCCGTTAGTGGGAACTATGCCATACCACATGATCGCTTTATCGAGGAAATGAGAAGCAGAAAATAACAAAACGGGCGACATCACACCGCCCGTTTTGTCCGTTTCCCTCTCCCTACCTCTTTCCCTACGTGAAAACCACCATCAATCATACTTCTTCATAACCGGCATATCCTGCCCCCACGCACCATAACCCGAATGAAACGCCTGATACCCATTATGAACCTGATGAATATCGCGGGCATACCGCCCATCATGGGCATGATACCCATCATGGTGATACATGTAAGGCCTCTGCTGATAATAGTTCGGATACCCATGCCTATAAGGGCAATTCCCTACACAACCGGGATACCCATATTGACCATAACTGCCTTGATGCCCGTAATATCCCGGATGGCCATAATTTCCCTTAGGATCATAGTGTCCGTAATAGCCATGGTACCAAATTTGATCAGTGTGTTCATATGGTTTATGGCTGCAGGGGTAAGCCCCCTGCCCCACAAAGTGGTATTGGGTCTGCGAATTCCGGTATCCCTTGTGCTCACCTTGATCCTGTATAGCCATGCCACTTTCTCCTCTCGATCCAGAAGTAATATTGGTATAAAATATGTGCTCCCCTCAATAATTGGCGCAACACAACTTGAAAAATTGTGACGAACAGTATAAGATTTGCTATAATAATGTCAGGTTATCAACAACTCCACCCATGGCTCAAATACTATCGAGGTGTTCAAATGTCCGTTAAAACCCCAAAGAAGACTCCACAGACCGGCAACCAGGCTCAGCTCTCTGAGCCCCTCTGGGACGCATGGTACATCGACTCCCTCATCGGACAAGGCTCCTACGGCAAAGTCTACAAAGCCCGCCGTGAAGAATTCGGCAAGACCTTCTATTCCGCGGTCAAAATCATCTCCATTCCACATGACCCTTCTGAGATCAAACGCCTGCGCAGCGAAGGCCTCAACGACCAATCCATACACAATTTCTATAAAGACCTGGTCACAGACTTCATCAGCGAAATAGAATTGATGAGCGAATTCCGAGGCAACAGCAACATCGTTAGTTACGAAGATCACAAAATCATCGAAAACCCTGCCTCCTCCCTCCCCTTCGCAGACCGAATGCCGCAAACCGAGGCCAAATACGCGATATTGATTCGTATGGAACTCCTTACAAGCCTCGTTGACCACATGGCACAACACCCCCTATCACCCACTGAAGTCATCAAACTCGGTGCCCAACTCTGCCGCGCTCTGGAGCTTTGTTCCCTGAACAACATCATCCACAGGGACATCAAGCCTGAGAACATATTTATTTCCCGCTACGGCGAGTACAAACTGGGTGACTTTGGCATTGCCCGCCAAGTCGAACGCACCATGTCCGCCCTATCCAAGAAAGGCACCTACACAACCATGGCTCCGGAAGTTTTCCGAGGGGAAACCTACGACGCCAGAGTCGACACTTATTCCTTGGGCATCGTCATGTACACGCTCCTCAACCAGAACCGGGCCCCCTTTCTTCCGGTGCTTAACCCCATTCTCGGCACACCCGGCCCAGCCGGCAACCCGCCCATACCCCTCAGACCACGCGACCGGGAAGAGGCCCTGCAAAAACGCATGAGAGGCGAACCCCTACCCGCTTTGACCGCCATGAGTCCTGAGCTCAACGCGATTCTGTCAAAAGCCTGCGCCTATAACCCCAACCACCGCTACCCCAGCCCCACAGCTATGCGTGAAGCTCTGGAAACCCTCTCCACATATGTAGCCGTTCCTCCAATCCCATCAAACGCGAGCCCCTCGTCCCCGGACCACAGCCCCAGCTTTGAACCAAAACTCGCCCCCGGCGCCGACGGCCATACCCTCCATCTCTTATCACCGGATACAAATTACGGACTGTACGACTCCTCACAACCCCATTCCGTCACCGAATCCTCCCAGTCACCGCCCACCCACACAACACCTCTGCCGAACACCCAAGGACAAACGCCCAACGCCACATCAAGGGTCACCCGTCCCACACCCTCTCCTCTGAACACCCTAGCAAAACATAAACGAATAACAGTCATCACCGCCGTCATTCTCCTTCTGGCACTGATAACAGCCGGGGCCGCTATTCTCGTATTTTCCGATTTCAATTTCGGCTCCGGCTCCGGTAGCGACCCCTCTCGGGAAGCCCATGTTGAAACACTGCTTCTCAGCAACGAAGCCGATCCCCTGGAAATCACCGTAACAGAAACACCCTCGGCCACGGGATACGGCATCAGTATCGACTCCGAGATCAGAATGACTCTCCCCGGCAAAGAAGAAGCCAAAGACGTTCTCAAAGAATTCGTTGCCTATCACAAATCCCTCATCACCTCTAAAGGCTATACCATAACATCCGTTGCCTTCGAGGAAAATGTCGGAATCACCGGAACAGACCAGAACAAGAACCCCATGGAAACAAAGGAAGCCCTGCAAACCTTAATCGAAAACGGCCTTATCAATATAACCATTAAAGGAACTTACGAAGAAACAGCGGAAATCGACTTCACAACGGAGACGAAGACAGACAACACCCTGGAATATGGTACTGAACAGATCCAAGAAGGTGAAAAAGGCTCCAAAACAACAACTTACAGCTACACCGCCAGAAACAACTCAATTGTGGATAGCGAAACAACCGTTCTTGAAGAAACCATCAAAGCACCTGTGAATAAAATCGTCACTCAAGGAAACAAACCCTCTCCAACGAATCCCCGTCCCGTCAACAAAACATTTCAAGGGTCTTACAGCATACAGAATCCTACCACAGGCTATCTCATAGACGCCTACTCAGATACGCTTCAGAACCTTATCCCTGTCCGCACCGCACCATTCCAAGGATCATCTTTATTCAGATTCAGCTACACCTTATTGTATGTAGAAGACTACCGTTACATCATAAAATATCATCCCAATTATGGCGAGTTTTATTTTTCAAAAGAATCAGGCGACAATGCCACCAGCGGTGCATGCGTTACATCATGGTACAGCCCATATACTAAGTGGTATCTCTTCGACATTGGAGAAGGTAACTATGTAGTCTCCGCCAGCAACAAACTCGTCGTAGACCAAAGCCTTGTAATAACAAGTGAATCCTCAGCCATCAATTCTTATATCACCGTGAGACCATTCTCCCCCACAAATAAGCTACAATGGTGGATGTTTAATAAAGTAAATTAATACAAATTACCAATCCCTCGAAATCACATTTATTATACACAGTAAAAAAGGTGATCACACATGCCGGACCAAAACCAAAACACCATCAAACAACACGAACCCCTCTGGGGCACTTGGTACGTCGAAGAGCTCCTCGGCGAAGGTTCCTTTGGCAAGGTCTACAAAATCCGCCAAAGAGAATTCAACCAAACCTACTATTCCGCTGTCAAAATCATCTCAGTCCCCCAAGACAACTCAGAAATCCAACGCATGCGGCTGGAAGGACTAGACGACGCCTCCATACGCAACTTCTTCTACAAAGCCGTCCAAAACATCGTCTCCGAAATAACCCTTATGCGCGAATTCCGCGGCAACAGCAACATCGTCAGCTACGAAGACCATATGATCATTGAGAGCCCGCCCATCGAACCTCTCCCCTCCCGAACCCTCGACCCCACCTCCCAATGGGATATCCTCATCCGCATGGAGCTCCTCACAAGCCTGCCCACACTCGCCGCCGAAAAACCCCTCTCTACAGCAGAAATCATCAAGCTCGGCATCCACATCTGCCGAGCCTTGGAGCTCTGCACCCGCAAAAACATCATCCACCGAGACATCAAACCTGAAAACATCTTCATCTCCCCGCACGGAGAATACAAGCTGGGAGACTTCGGCGTCGCCCGACAGATAGAACAAACCATGTCCGGCCTCTCCAAAAAAGGGACATACACCACCATGGCCCCGGAAGTCTTCAAAGGCGAAAAATACGGTGCCAATGTGGACACATATTCCTTGGGCATCGTTATGTACGCCCTTCTCAACCAAAACCGTGCCCCCTTCCTCCCTGCATATCCTCAGCCAATCACGCCCCAAGACCGAGAAAACGCCCTGCAAAGGCGCATGAACGGTGACCCCCTCCCTAGCCTCAATCTCAGTAACCCCAGCCAAAATATCAGCCCCCAACTCAACAACCTCATCTTGAAAGCCTGTGCCTATAACCGCGGCAACCGCTATTCCACACCCACCGCACTACGCAAGGATCTCGAAGCCCTAACATCCACCATAACTCCCGGCGCAGAATCCATCACATCCCCCGGCACTCCCGACATGCCCCTCAATACATCCAACACACCTCTACCACCGAACCCCTCAATTCCCGGCATTGCCTCTGATCATTTCCCCAACTTCCCTGACCCCACCCCCAACTTCGCTGACCACGCCCCCAAACGCGCCCCCGGATCAGACGGTAAAACCCTGCATCTCCTCTCTCCGGAAGCGAACCTGTCCATAAACACATCAACCTCCTACGACGCCGTTGAACAAGAATCTCCCACCAACCCCACCTCTGCCATGGATCCTACCCCTATCGAGCACCCCAAAACCCCACCAATAACTCCCACGACACTCCAGACCCCCAAGACCTCAACCCTCAAAACCTCCAACCCCAAACGCGCCTTCATCCTTGTTGCCTGCGCCATCATCGCA
The DNA here is from genome assembly GCA_009778595.1 of Peptococcaceae bacterium. GTDB lineage: Bacteria > Bacillota > Desulfitobacteriia > Desulfitobacteriales > Syntrophobotulaceae > WRJI01. The sequence goes on from WRJI01000001.1 coordinate 34,102, forward strand.
ACATTGGCATTCACAGGGACCGCACTCCTGCTTTTCCTCGCAAGCCACCCCAGCAAAGAAATCCCTGAACAAGCCACCTACTTCGGACTCAGCATCAACGGACAGATCGAGATTATTCTCACCGGCCAAGAAGATGAACTCCAAACCCTCCTTGAAGATCTGACAACCTATTACATCCAACTTGTTGGCGCCCCTGTAGATACTGTTGCTGTCGAATATGAAGAAGATGTCACCCTTGTTGACGTTGACATTGAAACCCTCGAAAGAGAACCTGCCGACAGCCACTCCCAGAGACTCCGAATCCTCACCAAACAAGAAGCCCTGGAAGCTCTCATCACCGGAAAACCCATACACTTAGACGGGGCCCCCACCACACAACCCTATCTCAATATCATCCTGAAATGGGTCAATGAAACCATCGAAGAAATCAACTTCGAAACAGAAACAAGGCAATCCGACCAAGTCATCCTCAACACCACCGAAATCCAGCAAGGAGAACGGGGCGCTAAAAGCATATCCTACGCCTACACCGCAAGAAACGGTGATATCATAGAAAGCACCCTGCAGGACGAGAAAATCATTAAAGAGCCAGTTAAAGAAATCATCATTACAGGGACACAATCCCTTGTCGTCATTTTAGACAATAAAGGCATAACCAACACGAAACTCGCCGCCATGGTTCAAAGCGGAGAAATCCCCAACAACGTCACCACCCTTTATATGCGGGGCAACAAAAACCTCTCCGACATAACTCCCTTAAGGTCGCTCACCGGATTGACCTTCCTAAATATTTGTGACAACAACATCAACGATCTGACCCCTCTCAAATCCCTGACAAAGCTGACCAATCTCTACTTGTCCATCAACAACATCAGCGACCTCACGCCAATACAATCACTAACAGACCTCACTATCCTACACATATCCCGTAACAAGATACACAATCTGACACCCCTGCGTTCATTAACAAACCTCACCTATTTGGAAGCGACCAATAACACCATCAACGATCTGACACCCTTAAAGCCGCTGACGAAATTATCCACATTGTATCTTGACTACAACAATATTACCAACATCTCCCCTCTGCAATCAGCGAAGAGCCTAACACTGCTCTCCATCTGCCAAAACAAGGTCAACGACGTGAGTCCCCTAGCCTCATTAAGCAATTTAAATTATCTGGATTTGGGATATAATAGCATTAGCGACACCGCACCCCTGCAATCGATAAAAAAACTCACGTGGCTCAACATAGCCGGCAACAGCATCACAGACTTCACCCCCATCAAATCCCTAACGAACCTGAAAGATCTCTATATGCTCGACAATCCGAATCTGTGGTTACTCAGTCAACCTGCCGTTCAAGACATGAAAAAGGCCTTACCGAATTGCACAATACACGGCTATACTTCTGTCGGCGACTCCATATAAATCACACACCCGTCCCACACGCCTTCCGCTCCACGCTCCCCCCATCCCAATAAAACCCATACTCCGGAAACCGTCTCCCCAAGATCTCCGGAATTCTCCGGTTTAGCGTACCGCCACGGGAATACAGACTCACAACAACATCATACGCCAAATCAAGACGCAGGTCCTGCAATTGAAGCAGCCTCCGTTCCAAATCCCCAATATCCCCGGCACCTTTCTCCGTCGTCAGCACCTCCCACTCCAGAACCAGCGGACAAAAACTCTGCTGAAGCATCTCTAACCCCACAAGCTGACCCCCCACCGGAACGACCTCATTCCCATCTCCAAGACTTCGCGCCTTCCACCTTTTCATCGAAAACCACAACCCGACCCCCAGCAACACAACAACGACACACAACACCGCCAGAACCCGATCTCCTTCAAACCACAACACCACCAGCCGCCCAAAACTATGTAGCCAATCAAACATATGCCTCTCCCCCCCCACATACACCTTCACTAACATATATATTCACAAACATAGAAAAAGGACACTCGCGCCTTTGACGAAACCTTTCGGTCGCCCCTTGATTTTTGCTCCGCACTTGGTTAATCTGTAATCGGTTGAACTATTTACCTGGGCGGCAAACCCAAACGGAGGAAACACCATGAACATACTTCATCTCATCGGCGGCGGCGAACTTGGCGGCGCCGAACAACACCTCATAACCTTGCTGCCCAGACTCCACGCACGAGGCGTCCAACCTCTGTTAGGATGCCTGTACAAGCACTCTCCCCTGGCCGACATCATCCAATCCGAAACCACCCCTGTCCGGCTCTTCCCCATGCGGGCACCCTTCGATCTGACCCCCTTACCCAGCCTGCTCAAATACTGCGCTCACCACAAAATCCACCTCATACACAGCCACGGCCTGCGCGCCAACATATTAGGCCGCGCCGCCGGCCTATTCAGCCATATACCCTCCGTCACCACCTGGCACAGCTGGCCGGAACACGACTTCCCCGGCACGATCACCGGCAGAACAGCCATGACATTGGAACACATAACCTTGCGCCACTCCGCAGGCTCCATCACCGTCTCCAAAGAATTAGCAAAAAAATTCCAACAATGGCCGCCCATGAACCGGCGAACCTCCCCGAAACGACGAACCCTCCGACATCTCTCCCCCAAAAGACCTCATCATACTCAAACCATCTACAACGGATACGCTCCCTTCCGTCGCACACCCGAAGAACACGCCCAAGCCCGTCAACACTACCGCACCCTTTGGGGCATCCCCGAAAACGCTGTTGTCATAGGCACCATCGGCCGTCTCCACCCCGTCAAAGGTCACCAACACCTCCTACAGGCTGTCGCTCTTCTGACCTCCCGCCTCCCAACCCTTAACATCCCAACCTATAGCAACCCGCCCCTCTTTCACCTTCTCCTCATCGGCGAAGGCCCCGAACGCCCGAACCTCGAACATCACCTCGCCCACGCCCCTTACACATACACCCTGACCGGCCACATTCCGGACGCGGAACGGGTCCTTCCCGCTATAGACATCTTTGTCTTCCCCTCCCTCCATGAAGGCCTGGGTATCGCACTCCTCGAAGCCATCCAAGCTCGGCTCCCCATCGTCGCCACCGCCGTTGGCGGCATACCCGAAATCCTGCGTGCCGATAGCGATGCCCTGCTGGTTCCGCCAGCCGATCCAGACGCCATCGCCGCCGCTTGCCAAACCCTCTTAGAAAACCCCGCCCAGAGAGAATCCCTGATCGCCGCCGCTCAGACACGCCTCAGCCTCTTCGATCCCGACAACATGGCAGACCAAACAATAACGTTTTATCACAACATATTGGACCCCTGACCCGCTTAGTACCTTACAGACGCGAAGCGTCAATAAAAAACAAGAAAATCCACATTCTGAATACTGAATCCTGAATACTGAATACTTGCGGGCGTAGCCCGCATTAGACGATAGCACGATAAACGCGAATCGGTTCCAGCTTATGCCGAGACATAGCCATTCTCGCCATTATGCGGCTATCCGCCTCCACACTACCGCTGGTTCCCCGCAGAATGAAGGCATCCATCTGATCATAAGAAATCCCCAACTCGTCCTCATCCGTCTGCCCTTCAAACAATCCCGCCGAAGCAGGCTTATCAACAATTGCTGTCGGCACCCCCAGATGCCTGGCCAGAATCCGCACCTCCCCCTTCGTCAGCAGACCAAGAGGATTCAAATCACTGGCCCCGTCCCCCCACTTCGTAAAATACCCCAACAACCGCTCATCCAGATTCCCCGTCCCGATCACGAAGCAACTCTCATTCTGAGCAACCGCATAAAGCATCATCATCCGCATCCGGGGCCGGATATTCAGCCGACTCAGATCATTCAAAAGCCCCAGCTCATCTTCCACAGCCCGGCAAGCCGTCCCAATATCGCGCACCTCATAATCAAACCCGAACTTATCAATAAGCGCCAAAGCATCCCGATGGCTCGACCCCTTCTTCATATTATCCTCATCCGGCAGCATGAACAGCTTGACATACACCCCTGCCTCCTGACAAAGCCGTGCCACCACCGAACAATCAATCCCCCCGCTCATCCCCAACACCACGCCCTTTCGCCGGGCACCCGTCACGATATCCCGGACAAACCCGCCAATGCTCCGGATATGTTCATTCGCGGTATCCTCCGTAATCACGAATTTCTTCTCATCATAACCCTTTTCGTTCATGACAAACACCCTTTCATAAAACCTTTTCATTCACGATTTCTTTCTTCCCCCTATTAAATCAATTCGCCCAAGGCTTGTCAATGGCTGTTCCTTCGCAATCCAACTTCGTGATCCAAACTCCCAAACTTCGTGATCCTTGCAGTTGGAAGCCACAGCGTGCTATAATCGAGTTATTCGTGAATACTTAACAGCATCTGGCAAGGAGACTCCACTCATGCGCAAATTCAATGTAACAGGATTATGTTCTCCTCATGAAGACTATATGGTAAACATCAGCAATAAATTAATCCAAATCAAGAACCTCGTCGACACCCGTTCATACTTCACAATCAATCGTGCCCGGCAGTACGGCAAAACAACAACTCTAGCCTGTCTCAGCATCGCGCTCAAAGATGAGTACACCGTCATCTCAACCAGTTTTGAAGGCATCGGAGACGAAAGTTTTAAAACACCGGAAGCCTTTTGCCAGGCCTTTCTGGACCTGATACAAGAAGCCTTGGAATTTGCAGACGTCGACAAAGACTACAGAGACAATTGGACGGCTCATAATATTGTCACTTTTCAAGGGCTAAGCAAACATATAACAAAAATGTGTTATGACAAAAAGGTTGTACTCATGATCGATGAAGTGGACAAAGCCAGTAACAATCGGATCTTTATTCAATTTCTCGGTATGCTGCGAAGCAAATTTCTCTCCCGTAAAAAAGGTCAAGACTATACATTCCATAGCGTTATTCTAGCCGGAGTTTATGACATCAAGAACATCAAGTTGAAAATGATCCAAGAAGGATCCTACACGCCCTCCCCTGAAGACAATAAGCTCTATAACTCCCCGTGGAATATTGCTGTCAGCTTTAAGGTTGATTTGTCATTCAATCCACCCGAAATTGCAACGATGCTTCTAGAATACGAAACTGATCATAACACCGGAATGGACATCCCTGCTATCTCTGCTGAAATCCACGCCTACACAAACGGTTACCCTTTTCTTGTATCAAGACTCTGCCAATGTATTGATGAAGAGCTCCACAAAGACTGGTCCCCCGGCGGCGTACACAACGCTGCAAAAACACTTCTTGAAGAAAGAAACACCCTATTCGACGACATCCACAAAAACCTCGAAAATAATAAAGACCTGTATAATCTCATCCATGGCATTCTCGTCCTTGGAGAAAACTACAGTTTCAAATTCGGCAATCCTGTTATAGAATTAGCTCACACATACGGCATTATTGTGAACCTCAACGGCACTGTCTCCATTGCAAACAGAATCTTTGAGATACTCATTTATGAATACTTCATCTCCAAAGAACATACTAACGAAGAAAGAAATATGATCAAAGGGGTTCTTGCTTCAGACATAATCCACAACGGCAGATTCAATATGGTCTTATGTCTGGAAAAATTCGCAGCCCATTATTACGAAATGTTCAGCGAAACTGAAGCCCCCTTTCTTGAGAAACACGGACGCTTATTGTTCCTGTCTTACCTGCGTCCATTAATCAATGGATATGGTTTCTACCACATAGAATCCGAAACCAGAAACCAACGACGTATGGATATCGTCATGGATTATAACCAAGAACAATTCATTATCGAGCTCAAACTGTGGCATGGTGAAAAATACAAACAACAAGCCTATGAACAGCTGCTTGACTATATGGTAAGCAAAAATACCGACACAGGTTATTTGCTCACATTCGATTTCCGAACAACAGCCAACAAACAACGACAAACGAAATGGGTCCAATTGGGAAACAAACGCATCTTCGACGTCGTCGTGTAGCCTGGTCGGAGGTCCATGCAAAAATCAAGGCCCGAATACTCTCTGCCGAATCACCCTCCACATATACCGCGGCAAAACCAACTGTCGCCTAAACCGTTTCGGCTCCCTCAACAGCCTGAACAACCATTCCAGCCGCAACCGCTGCACCCACCCCGGCGCTCTCTTGGCGCGCCCCGCAAAAACATCAAAAGTCCCCCCGACGCCTACACGCACTCCTGCCAAATCAGGATACTTTGAAAGCCAAACCTCCTGAAAAGGAACCCCCATCCCCGCCAACAAAATATCCGGTCTGAACTCACGAATCAGCGCCAACACATCCGCCTCATCCTCTTCATCCGCCGCAAAATACCCATGGTGCGTCCCCACCATCAACCCCGGAAACTCCCGCCGCACCCTCACCGCCGCCTCATCCGCCACCCCAGGTTTCCCCCCAACAAAAAACACCCGCCAACCATATGTAGCCCCCTCCTCCAGCAACCGCCGCGCCAAATCAATCCCCGTCACCCGTTCCGGCAACCGCGACCCTAGAACCCGTGCTGCCCAGACCACACCCTCACCATCCGGCACCACAAAATCCGCCTGAGACAATATCTCCCGCAACCCCTCATCCGATTCGGCACGCAAAATCATCTCCGGATTGGCCGTAACCACACGCAGCCGACGCCCTTCCTCCAACGCCCCCCTAATAAATCTGACACTTTCCTCCATCGTCACCCCATCAATCCCAACGCCAAGAACCTTCACTTGAGGTTGCCCAGATATCATAATCCACCCTCCTCTCTATACCCCAACATTCCTTACACCGCACATCCCATCCAACCTCACCCCTCCTGCTTCTCACCTCCTGCTTCCCGCCTCCTGCTTCCCTCCTCCCTCGCAACCTTACGCATCAGGGTTGAAAACGGGTATAGGGAAAAATCCGAAACGGCAACAAACAAACCGTCACCCTGCGAACCATCTAAATCTATTCCAACACACCGTCTGCTGACAGAACCACGCAGAATACGTAAAGTCAGGTGAAAATGCGTGAAAGTATGCCGGACACTCCGTCCGGTATCCTCCCACTCAATAGTCGCAGTCCCCGACTCATCATTCGCAAACCCTGCCCCAAACCCAGTCCCCGACTCATCATTCGCAAACCCTGCCCCAACCTCAGCCCCCGACTCATCATTCGCAAACCCTGCCCCAAACCCAGCCCCCGACTCAGCATTCGCAACCCCTGCCCCCGACCCGGTATGCTCAAGCTCGGTATTGGCAAGCCCATCCCCCGCCTGAACCCAAGGAAACTCCCAGAGCCCCTTCAGAAGCCCGCCTTCCGTACGCCGCCGCACAAACACACGCCCCTGTTCATCTTCTAACCAAAACACATACCCTGAATACGCGGGCCTCTCCCGCCGCAGTTTAACAGGGTACCGATCACTCTCCCCCCGCCCCCAAGCCCCGCACCCTTCCCGCCACGGACACATCGGACATGACGGATTCCGCGGGCGACACACCACCGCCCCCAAATCCATAATAGCCGACGTATAATCCGCAACATCCGTTTCCGGCAACAACTCTGCCGCCCATTCGGCAAGCCGGTTCTTAACCGAATCCAGCGGAGCCCCCACACAATGGAGCCGACTCAAAATCCGTGCCACATTTCCGTCAACCACCGCCTCCGGCATATCGAAGGCCAGCGCAGCAATGCTGGCCGCCGTATAGGGTCCTATCCCGGGCAGATTGCGCAACGCCCCGGGCGTCTCCGGTCTGGGAAAAACCCCGCCATATCGTTCCCACACCACCCGTGCGCAGGCATGAAGCTGATGCGCCCGGCGATAATAACCGAGCCCTTGCCAGAGCATAAGAACCTCGTCAAGAGACGCCTCCGCCAAAGCCACCAGATTTGGAAACCTTTCCATGAATTGACGGAAATAAGGCACAACAGTAGCCACAGTGGTCTGCTGAAGCATGATTTCCGAAACCCAAACAACATAAGGGTCAGGGTGCGGCCCCTTCACACGCCACGGCAAAACCCGGCCATGCTCTGCATACCACGCCAACAATCTCGGAGCATATTCAGATGTTGAGAACCCCAACCCGCTTTCGCGATTCATAACATCCTCCGACAGGAGCTTATCTTTATCATACATCAAAAAGCCGACAAACAAAAAGGGGTGCCCAGCAACCCTCTTTTGTCAGCAAACCATGTCTATCAATGATTTATTGTGCAACCTTTGTCAGCCGTTTGGCCAAACGTGACTTCTTACGGGCGGCCTTATTTTTATGAATCAAACCCTTGGACGCTGCTTTATCTAATGAACGGGAAGCGTTCCGCAGAGCCTGTTCTGCCCGATCCGGATCCGAAGCCAGCGCTTCATCAAAACGCTTAATAGATGTCTTAAGGGCAGATTTAGCGGACGCGTTCTCAAAATTCTTAGCTTTAGAAAGCTTGGCGCGTTTAATTGCCGATTTGATGTTAGCCATATTGATCACCTCCTTCAAGTGATTGCTATTCTAGCACATTTCTAATTGAGAGGCAAGAAACCCTCATTTCGACCTTCCATATCCTCATTTGAACCTTCCATGACACCAATTAACCGGCCAAGTACAGCGCCATAAGACAGTACATCCCAATGATCACCAGCAATCCCGGCACAAATACCCAATAATGCGCCGGCCTTATTGGAAACTTCTCATTCGCGAATTGCTGTACCTTTGATTTGGTAATTTTGAACAACACCAGAAACAAAGGGATACTCAAAGCCAGGAAAAAAACAACCGCAACCAACATAATCAAAATAAAGGAAACACACAAAATACCAAAATCGATTTGGGCCAGATCCGCCTGTTCTCTCAAAATGGCTATAATGTCCTGGGTCTGGCTTTCCGTCTCGACACCGGAAGCCGCCACCCCTGATATCAAAAAAGCCAACGCATTATTCGTAAAATGAACCGTCATCCCACAAAAAATAGAATTCGTCCTGTAAACAGCAATCGCAGCTACCGCACCCAGCAACGCCTGCGCGATAAACCTCTGAGGATCCATGTGGAACAACCCAAACAAAACGGACGACATAATGATCCCGAACACGACCCCGTTCTTTTGTAACCCTTTCAGCACAACCCCCCGGAACAGGACCTCCTCACAAATACCGGGCAACAAAGCCGCGCAAAGGATCACCACCACCAGGTTGGTCGACATCAGCGGATCCAGTCCGGATAGATCTGTTGACCCGAAAACAAGTCCAACCAGCAAAATAACAATAAACGCCAACCCCAGCATGGCGGGAAAGAGGATAATCGGAATCGCTGCCGAGATAAGAACTTCCCCAACCCTAGGCTTATTCAGTCGCAGAACATCTTTGATATTCTGTTTTGTCGCAAACAAGATCAGAAGCGTCGGCAACAAAATAAACCCAAGTTGAAGGATTACCAATTGGAGAGGCAAGTTTGTGAAAAATGTCTCAGATATGATCCCGAAACCGCCCAAGACCTGCACAGCGATAAAGAGAACCGCCGTTACAGAGAAACAGATCCCAGCGATAACAGGGAGCGGCATCCGACTTCTGCCCGCTTCCCCAAGCTGTGTTTGAACCTCGGTGGGACTCCCATGTCCAGCCCTGCTCTCGTCCACATCATAGGCCTGCCGGCCAAAATCATCTCTTTCCATATACAATCTTTCTCCTTACTCCATCTTTTCGATAAGAAACCAGTCTAAAGATTCCTCAACCTTCATTATACATCACTGGCGACTCATTTCAACAAAAGTTCCCTTGAGCATTCGCGGGCTACGCCCGCAAGTATTCAGTATTCAGGATTCAGTATTCAGAATGTGGATTTTCTTGTTCTTTTTTGACGCTTCGCGTCCGTAAGGGACTAAACCACCACCATCTTGTCTTTGCCCTGCACCCGATGTACAATGGCAACATGCGAATAAACTCATTCGAACCCATCGTTTCTCCAAGTAGCCACACTCTCATCCTCGGATCCATCCCAGGCGTGGCTTCGCTTCGTGCTCATGAATATTATGCCCATCCGCGCAACGCATTTTGGCCCATCCTTTATGCTGTTTGGTTGCCACCCAAAACCGTTGGCTCCCTTAAGAACCCTTCAACAACAAACCTTGGTCTCCCTCCCTACAAAGAGCGTTTGCGCTTCCTCATTTCCAAAAATCTGGCTCTTTGGGATGTCGTTGCAACCTGTACCCGCGAAGGAAGCCTTGACAGCGCTGTACACGATGAAGAGATTCAAGCTTTCGACACTTTTTTTGCGGCATATCCGAACATCAGCAAGATCCTATTCAACGGTCGTAAAGCCTATGACTTATTTTCCCAACATCATGGTTTTACCGTAAACATGATCTATCACCTGATGCCATCCACCAGTCCGGCCCACGCCGGTATGACATTTGACGAGAAACTGGCCGTCTGGCAAGAAGCCCTATTATAACGATTCCCAATAACATCAACGAACACATCAACGAAGGCGGGCTTCGCCTGCAAGTCTCTTATTGATTTTCTGCTCATTCTCCGTTATGATATTCGGGGAGCCTCTTTCTGAGAAACCGCGTTTTCAAGTGGTTATCCTTATGAAGTTCCGGGAGGTGTCAATGTGAAGTACCAGAGTGAATTTATCGTATCGAAATGGGAAGAGGTTAACGTTCCCCCATATTTCCCGGACAGCCCGATGACGCGCGTTTCCGCGGAATATACTTCTTCAGGCGACATACAAGGCGTTTTTCAAGTCGAATACATTATCCATACGACAGAACGAAACCTTTCGGTAGCCCAAACATCCACTTATGTCGGCTATCTGGAATTTACAGGCCGTATTGGTGAAAAATCGGGCATCTTTGTGTTGTGCGATATTGGCGAATACTTCAATGGTGTCCCAATCGGGTCCCTAACGATCAAACCCTCATCGGGAACAGGCAATTTTACAGGCATTCAGGGAAATGGCGGATACTCTGCATTTGACAACAGAATGATTATGGAACTGGATTGCTCCTTTGCCGGTGAATCTGTACAAGCCGGCGATTATCGAGTGTGGGACCAACAGAATCTGCCCGATCTTCCGGAGCCCTTCGACGAACAAAACCCCTTCAACCAACAGGATCTCCTCGATCAACAGGGTTCATTCGATCAACAGGGTTCATTCGATCAACAGGATCCCTTCGACCAACAGGATCCATTCGACCAACAGGATCTATTCGACCAGCAGGATCTACACGATCAGCAGGATCTATACGACCAGCAGGGTTCATTTGCCCAACAGGATCCCTTCGACCAGCAAGATCTTTACAATCAACAAGGCTCCTTCACCCAACAGGCCCCCTTCGATCAGCAAAGCCCCTTAAATCAACAGAGACATCAGTGGGATCACCTTGATCAAGATCAGGCCGATGATTCAGCGCTTTGGGATGAATGGAAACGAAGTCTTGAAGATCAGTGGCATGAACTGCAACTAAGCAAACAGCAAGAAGAACAGCACGAATTGGAACGACAGGTACCCCTTGAACCGATCCCCTCTGAACCGATCCCCTCTGAACCGATCCCCTCTGAACCGATCCCCTCTGAACCGATCCCCTCTGAACCGATCCTCCCAAATCATATCCCTCCTGAGCAGATCCCCCCTGATCAGATGCCTTATGATCAAGCCCTTCAATTTACCCTGAATCAACAGCCAAACTCCGACTCACACAACACGCATCAAGACGACAACAAAACACAGTACGGAGACAAACAAACAAGTATCCTTGATCAGTGGAATCTGCAAGAACCGGAAGAGTGGGACCCACAGGAACCTGAGGATCTTTGGATTCAGCAGGATCTTCAAACGCAATGGGATCGATGGCGTCAGCGAAATCGTTGGGAAGATCATGATGAAAAGGAAGATGCGCTTCCAAATCAGCAAAGTGCCCTCACAGACCAATTGGATCGACTTGAACGACAAGAGCAACCGGAAGACTATATGGAGCTTTTAGATCAGCTGGAACACTTAGAACACTTAGAAAAGCAAGAACAGCAAGATCAACAAGAACCCCAAGAACCCCAAGAACAGCAAGAGCCCCAAAAAAACCAAAACCAACCTGGCGACCAGAACGAACCGGATAACCCTATCTCTGATTAGTCGCTTAGTACCTTGCAGACGCGAAGCGTCAACAAAAAACAAGAAGATCCACATTCTGAATCCTGAATCCTGAATACTGGATACTTGCGGTCGAAGACCGCGTTAGTACCCCAGGAAGGCGAAATGGCCAGAAAAACCTATAACGAAAAATTACACACTTCAGGCGATCTGCCCAAAATCGAGGATTTGACCAACAAACCGGAATCCGCGGCACGTCTAGGGGGAACCAGGATGCTGGTGGCCCCACCTTTGCAGTACAACGAGATCATGGCACAGATCCCCGAAGGACAACTCACCACCATCGACCGCATGCGGGCATTGCTGGCCGCCCGGGCTGGGGCGGATGTCACGTGCCCACTAACCGCAGGGATTTTTGCTAACATATGTGCCCATGCCAGCGCTGAACGGGACATCGACAAAATCCCTTACTGGCGCACCCTCAAAACCAAAGGAGAACTTAATGCAAAATATCCGAACGGTATAGACGCTCATAAATCCCTTCTTGAAGAAGAAGGCCATACAATCATCCAAAAAGGTAACCGCTTCTTTGTCGAAGCCTACGAAACCAAACTGACCGATTTGAGCAAGCTCAGGGCGTTTCCCCCCAAAATTGCCGATTTCTCTAAATCTGACAGGGGCAGTGACTTTAAATGAGCAATCTCTGTTTGGGCATGGCTCCACGGAGAATCCGTGGCAAACAAGATTTTCTCAGCACCGTGCTTACGCACAACACGAAGGAACAGATCATGAGAGAAATGCTCAAACCCAATACTCGTATCAAGATAAACATCGCTACCGGCAAGATATGTCTCAACCTCATCCCACTGGTAGCATCCGCCAAAATGAGCGGCGATAATCACACCGCCTCCCATAGCTCGACTCACCTCAAGGAATTGCCGGGGAGATGTCCGAAAAGGCGCTGTATACGCGGGGTCGAAACCGGCATGATGTAAAAGAATCAGCCCTTGGCTTAAAGCATAGTCATAGATCCGCAGCATTTTTTTCTCATCAAGAACAAACGCCTGATACTCTGCATGAAACTTAAGCCCCTTCAATCCCAAGCCCACCACAAAATCGATATCCTCTTTGTAGGATTTGCTATGAGGATATATCCCGCCGAACCCGACAAGCCTCCCCGGGTTATCCGACACAACCTTGTGAACCCATTCATTAACAGATCTCACCTGCTCAGGTTTTGTCACAACAGGTTGAAGGACCGAAATGTCAATGCCGGCTTCATCCATGCTGGTGAGGAGCCCTGCCACCGTTCCGTCATGTTCGGTCGTAAAAGACTCTTCCTCTATGCAGTCCAAAAGAGAATCCATAGCCTTGGGAGCCAGGTGATCGGGAAAAACGTGGGTGTGAACATCAATAATCACTTATCGTACCTCTCTAGGATTCATTCTGTATTGCTATAATGCCCGCGCGTCGACCGGCACACAAAGACTTCGTGAACCGTCGCACCTTTCCGGCATCGGTTTTTATCTTACACCAAGACACCCCTTCCCCGCAAGGCCCTGAGAGATCGGTCGCGCCCGCAAGTCGTCAGGATTCTAAATATTTGTTCTGCCCATCAGAAAGGTAAACCTTATGCAACGCAACGTCACCAAAAAACTCGTACAATGGAAAACCGATCCCGACAGAAAACCACTGATCCTCAAAGGTGCCAGGCAAGTCGGGAAAACCTGGCTCATGAAAGAATTTGGGGAAACCTGTTACACCAACTCCGTTTATTTCAATTTTGACGAAGCGGACGACTTCGCTTCGATATTTGAGAGCAATAAAAACCCTTACCGCATCATCGAACTCCTCAGCCATCTTTCCGGCCAAAAAATTCTGCCGACTGAGACCCTCGTCATCTTAGACGAAATACAGGAGTGCTCAGCAGCCCTAAACGCGCTAAAATACTTTAAAGAACAAGCCAATGAATACCATATTATTGCGGCAAGCAGTCTGCTTGGAACCCTTCTTGCCAAACCTAGATCCTATCCCGTTGGGATGGTCAACCTGCTTGACATCTGGCCCATGACTTTTGATGAATTTCTTGCCGCGGTCGACGAATCGCTATTTACGTATTATAACAAGATCCAAAAAGGACAGCTCATCGAAAACATTTTTCACAACCGCTTGTTGGATCTATATAATTTTTATCTGATTATAGGCGGAATGCCGGAATGCGTCATTTCCTGGATTCACCACCGGGACCCTGTGAAGATCCAACAGATTCAGAAAGAACTGGTCGCCATCTATGAGAACGATTTTGCCAAACATCACGGTCAAGTCAACACCGGCAGAATCCTGCTTGTCTTTCGCAGCATCGTATCCCAGCTGGCCAAAGGCAACGAAAAATTCGTCTACGGTAGCCTGAAAAGCGCAGCCAGCTTCAAAGCTTATATCAAAGACCGGCTCCCCAAGACAGCTATTCGGTTTTCCAAACGCGGCTATGTTACAGAAGGCGGCATCACAAATATACCCCTCTACCTCGCGGGGAAGACCAAGAAACTGATATAACTATAAAGGCGGCAGAACCTCCTCACCGCGAAAACAGCTTCGTATAATTATCCTCCAACAACCCCCGACCTACAACCGTGCCATGAGCGGGCAAAAAATAGCGGCAATGCGTGTCTAACAACACTTTCCACGACACGATCAAGCGATCAGGAAAATCCATAAAAGGCGGTCTGAGCTCAATTCGAAACGGATTAATCATCGTATCTCCTACCAAAGCCGCCTCATCATCAACAATGAAACAGACAGACCCCACTGTATGACCAGGTGTATGCAGAACTTGAATCCCCACCCATGACATAACAAGATCCATCCGCCCTAAAGCGGGCTCTTTCTCCTCCAACGCGGAATCAACCTGCTCCGAATCAGCTCCGGTCTGCGCCGAACCCGAATCACCTTGGGGCTTGAAAGCCGGATCCGCCGACAATCTATAGGTCAGCTCCGTAAAAATGTTGTTACAACAGGCCGGGAACCTCAGATCTCTATCCCCGGCAATATTCGCAGCGATCTTCGTCAATGCCATGGATCCTTTAGGTATACCGGTAGACCCCTCCCGCAAGAACGCCTCCTCGGACGAATGAACGAAAACAGGGCAACCATACTTCTCCTGAAGCTTCGCCACATTCCCCGCATGATCAAAATGCACATGGGTAAGCAAAACACCATGAAGGGCGTTAACACCCGTTTCCTCCAAACGCTTAAACAGCAAACCGCTCTCAAAACTAATACTTGTATCAACAAGCAACGCGATATTCCCTTTTCTAACTAAATAGCAATTGCATCTCATATCCATGAGCTTAATGATCTCAATCTTGTTCTTATGGGTCGTCCAGCTTTTCACACTCACAACTTCCTCAGAATTAACATAAGCTCGTACTCCGTCTAGAAATCCTTCCCTTAAAGCATCGTATTCTCCAAATACTCGAAATATCCTTCAATTATCTGCCAAGAAAAGCAAATGTCGATGAAAAAGTTGTTTGTGCTAAACTTGCCATGAGTCCCGTTTCCCACATCCCAACACACTATCCCTTAAGAATCTCCACTGGATTACAATTCTCTATACGGAGAACCGGTCTAATTAACGACACGGAAACGATAATCAGATTAATCACAGCCACAACAATAACGCTCCCGCCCGTCATTCTCAACGTCTCCCCATAAAAAACCACTGAAACCAACCCAGCCGCAAAATACGCCAACACCAGATAGAACCCAACCGCCAACACATTCGCCGCAATAATATTAATCCCCAACTCAATCACACTCATCGCGAGAATCTTCGTATTCCGGTACCCATAAGCTTTCATAACCCCAATGGTTTTCTCCCTCTTCCGAAGTGTATTCGCAAGATTCTGCATAAGCAACATTAGCGTTAAAAGGATAATCATAAGCGAGACCACCATAATCACATTCCGGATACCCCTCAACGAATTAAAATACGTCATAGCGTTTTTTGTCCCATAACTGGTCAAAAACCCCATCCGCTCAATCTGCTCCGCGGTCACATCAATCTGTTCAACATCCTCCACATACACCAAAGCCCCCTTAGCCGCCGGAACCCCATTATCGTTCATACGCGCGTACATCTTCTGAAAAAGCGCCAACGACAGATAAGCCGGATTCCCCTCAACGTCCCCCTCTGTCGTATACACCCCCAGAACCTTAACCTCCATGACCTCCTGGACAACCTCCTCCTCAACCATCCTATCATAAACAACCCTGACGGCCCGGCCCACATAATCTCTTAACTTGGTCTCCTTCATCAAACTGACAGACAAATCCGGCAACACGATCCCTTCCGAGCCATCATACTCATAATCAGGCAACCGCACCGCTCTATCCAACCCATCAATCCGAAAAAAATAGATCGGTACATTCTCCGCCTCCTCCAGAAAAGCCGACGTATGATACCGGGGCAACACCGAACTCACATTAACAACATTTCCTAAACTGTTAATCGTTGCAATCGGCAGATCATCATTGATAATTCTGGGAGAAACCTCAATAATATTTTGCGACTTCAATGTCTCCAACTGACGCTTCAACGCCGCGTCAATCATGCTCCCTGAGCTGACCGCAAAAATAATCAACATATACGCCAACCCCATCAGGACAACAAACATCACAAACCGCAACTTTGCCTTCCGGATATTATGAATCGCCAATTTGAAAACAGACATATCGCACCCCGTTCTCTCAATTACCCTCATCGGGAATATTCAATCAAATTATCCGCAAACCTCTTATATGACTGATTATGAGTCACAATAATAACCGTCTTCCCCTCCCGCTTCAACTCACACAACATCCGCATAATAGCGTTTGCCGTACTTTCATCCAGATTGCCCGTAGGCTCGTCGGCAATAATAACCGACCCCTCATTCGCCAACGCCCTCGCAATCGCCACACGTTGCTGCTCTCCCCCCGACAGATCCAACGGGTTGCTGTTGATCCTGTCCAACAACCCTACCTGAGCCAACAACTTAACCGCCCGATCCTGTTTCACCTTCCTGGATGCGCTCAACTCATGCATAGACAACATAACATTTGACAACACATCCATATCGGGAATCAAATAAAACATCTGAAAAATAAAACCGATCTTCTGGGCCCGAAACATATCCCTATCCCGCTCACTCATCTCATAATAAGACTTTCCGTCCATAATAACCCGCCCCCGCACAGGCTTCAGCAATCCTCCAATAATACTGATCAACGTGCTTTTACCCGAACCCGACGGCCCATAAATAATCGTCGTCGCCTGTTCGGGAATCACTGTACTAAACCTCTCAAATAGGGTTAACGTTCTGCCACCATCAATGAAATGATGGCTCACATCTCTCAGGACAATCTCCATACAAAATCTATCCCTTCCTCTAATACAGTAAGATGGGCAACGGGTACTCCCTATTGTCAAGCATCCCTTCAGACAACATGCCACACATCGTCGTATACAAAGAAATATTGGGGTCCTCAACAGAAATTGGGTACCCCCACTTCGTTTTAAGTGCCCTAAGCCTCTTTTTATCCATTGACCCCGTATCACTATAATGCACCGAATCGATCAGCAGAATATAGTAGGCCTCAATAACGCTGACAACACTTCCCCTTAGAGCAATATATCGATCCAACCAGTCCTGCCTGACCTCCTCACCCATCAAATCACACAACAAAATCATTGAATAAAGCTCAAGCCGATTCGCCTTTTGAACGTCGAATCCCCGAATTCTTTCACGAACACATCGCACAACATCCTCAGGTATTTCCGACACCCCCGATGACACCCTCGCGTAGATGGCGCAACCACACAACAACTCCCTGCCGGAAACCTTTTCATACTCAATAGCCGCAAGCCTGTTGAGGACAGCTTTTCGAGATCCCTCATCATGTTTCCCGCCAAGACTGTCGAAGGCCATAACAAGATAGTACAGATCTTCCGTCTTCAAAGATGATAAATATTCATAATCCTTCAACCGCCAGAGCATATCCCTCTCCAGATCCTGTAAATTGGGAACCCGCTCTCCCAATAACCGATAGATGGCAACGGCACCATAAGTGCCAAGGAAATCAACACTATCGTTAGGAATGTAACAATACGTGTTATCAGGCAACTTATACTTTTTGTCTAAACCCTCCAGATAGGCCCGAATCCGTTTCTCAGTATCCCCATCCAATTCGTCCAAAGCATTTAAACACTCAAGGCTCAACCGGATAATCGTCAAATCAGAGACATTGAGGAGCACCCCTCTGATATCATTCACTATGTTCGTGTCAAGACCCGGTACATAATCTGAATAACCGCACAATTCGGTAAAATACATGAAATCAATAATGTACTCAATGCCAATATCGCGTCTGTTGAATATAGGCTCAAAGGCCGCCAGAAACCTGTGATCCAACTCGTACTCCACCTCAAAGAAATCAGCTAAACAAACCACAGCGTACATTCTCTTCAGGCTGGTCTCCTGATTGATGGCTTGCAGCTCTTCTTCGACCCTCCACAAAATCTTCTCACGATGGTTAATCTCAATCCCATAAGGATCAATAGCCCTGATAGAATAATACGTATCCAACCAGTCATCATCATCGCTATTCTCTGCTGAATGATGAAACAACCCGCTATCCGCGTCCTGATACTTCCACACCACCAGACCGATCTCATATTTCTGTTCATCTGTCAACGGAATCGCCGCTTTGTAGAGCAGATAAAGTCCATACAGGCTCTGTGTATCCACCGGTATCTCAACAGCAATAGGATCAATCATATCACCAAGCTCCCAATAAATCCTGCGCATAGAGCTTGTGGGGAACAATTCCGTCTCGCGTCCATACTCCGCAACCGTATCCATGAAATATGAATTCATCTGCTGTCTTCCTGCCAGATGGTCCAACAAGTCACCTTCACTTTTTGTGAACAAAAAATAGGCTATCCCCCCGGCAACAACCGCAATAGCAGCAACCAAAAAAATCACGAACCGATTTCTCAAAGGGACAACCTCCTCACAGACAAACCACCGGCTCCAATCGGTATGAGGCAGCAAAACCGCCCCATACCAACCAGCCAAAACCATCGCCTATTATATTCTGTCAAGCTGCCAAGTATGCGCCTGATTGCTAAAAGGCTGACCATCGAGATACACCGACATTTTCGAATAGGCATTAATCGTACGGCAAGTGCTAAAAGCCCCGGAGTTGGCAATATTGTTGTAAGAATTGAACCCGCGATAATAGTTGTTCGCTTTAGCTGTCGTAAACGTAGCCGTATTCGACGTCTGAGAAAGTGTCGTCCCCGCACCTGCCCCGCTGTTAGAAACAGATAACGAGACACTAAACCCAATCGCCTTAACCTCCAGGTACTGCGTATTAACATGATCCCGAATCGTTTTCGTCGCATTAAACACCCAAGAAGATGTTGTCACATCGAACGAAGATTTCAACCCCACCGGTAACCCTTTTGCGGTGCTCATCCATACCCGACACTCCAAGTCAGCCACCTTTTTGTTCAAAACATACGCAGCTTTTGTCTCTGTCTTTTGCCAGCCTCCAAACATCACAGGAAGCAACAAAAGTACCAGAACCAATCCCATCGCCATGACCCGTCTGCTCATTCTCACATTCCTCCTTAGAAATAGATAATAGAACCTAATATCCATTTTAAACAACGCCAAAGATCTTTTCCTAACAAAAAAGTTACAAAAATCTCAAAGTTTTTCGGGCAACACCTTACCTCGTTTTTGAACTACGCCTCAACCACCGACATTTTCGTCAAACATCCCATCTGTCGATTCATCTTGCTCATCCGCCCCAGTCGGTTTGTCTGCCGACCGGTCAACCGCACTGCCCGTTAACCTGTTCGTCGAAGCATCCTCCAACCTGTAGCCATACTTATGCACCGTCCGAATAACACTAAACAGTCCCAGTTTTTTACGCAACCCGGAAATCTTCACATCAACAGTATGGGTTCCGCCAAAATAATCGGTCCCCCAAACCACATCAAGAATCATTTGACGGGACAAAGTCTGGTTCCGATGCCTCACCAACAAAGATAATACATTAAACTCCTTAGGATTTAGCAGAATCTCCCTTCCGTTTTTCCATACCGACCGGTTCGCCAAATCAATCACAAGCTCCCCCAACCGCACCACAGTATTTAACTTGCCCCGACGTTCCAACGTTTTGATAACCCGCGCGAATACTCGCCGGAAATCGGCCGGCATTGTGACACAATCCTCCGCGCCGGCACTTAGAGCCCTGATTTCCGCCGAAAAGTCCCTTTGAGCCGTTAAACAAATCACAGGAATATCATAGCGATTCATCACCATAAACGTAAGCAGATCAAACCCGGTCCCATTAGGCAAATCGAGATTTAATAACGCCAGATCATAAGAAGAATCTATAGCCAAGGATTCGGTTGCTTCACGAGAATTGACAAACACAGCGCAATCAAAGCCCGCCCGGTTCAGATTGGCCACACAATCCCTCAGAACCCCATCATCGTCCACCACCACCATAATTCTATTCTTTATCACACCGTTCACCCCAATCACGATTTCATCAACAACAATTTCATCAACCACAATTTCATCAATCACGATCTCATCAATCACAATTTCATCAATCACAATTTCGCAACCGCTTTTCGTCATAAACGCCCATGAATAATAAAGGCTTATTTGGAGTATTCTATCGCATCATACTCTATTTAAGCGATTCCTGACCACTAATTGTTAGAATACACGCAAAAGCATACCCTGTCAAGAATGTGTACGCCAAATCATACATTCATAATTGAGTTGGTCCGCTGTATGATAAAAACAAGGACGGTGAGAAACAATGCGTAGAATAGCAGAATTGCGAAAGAAACACAAACTATCTCAATTCAAGTTAGCAGAGAAACTTGGCTTATCCCAACAAACCATCAGCAAATACGAGCGTGGTAAAATAGAACCTGACATTGGCACCTTGAAATCCCTCGCCAACATCTTTAACGTGAGTGTCGGATACCTGGTAGAGAGCACAAATCTCCCCAACAAGGATGACGAAAACATCCCAGCCCCTCTCTACATGCAAATTGCCCAGGAAGCCCAAAACCACCACCTTGCTGAGAAAGACGTCCTTTATGTTCTCGATTTATGTCGGAGACTGGGAGGTACCTCCGCGACTTCGCGTTAGCGCCCACGGAATCAGAATGGTATCCCATCCCCAATCAACAGTGAAGAAAAGGGGGCCTGCCGCAAACGCGGCAAGCCCCCTTGCATTATTCACACACTTACTGCCCCAGCCATGCGCTGAGCATCGCCAGCAACCCATCCCAATTTATCAAGAAAGGCGCGATAATCAGCGAAATCGTCCCCATGACCTTAATCAACGCGTTTAGCGACGGCCCCGCTGTATCCTTAAAAGGATCCCCCACAGTATCGCCGATAACAGCCGCGGCATGGGTCGGCGTACCTTTGCCGCCCTTATACCCTTTCTCGATGAACTTCTTTGCGTTATCCCAAGCCCCGCCGGCGTTCGCCATAAAGATCGCCATCAGGAACCCGGACACCGTCCCTCCGGCCAACATTCCTCCCAAAGCCATTTTGCCCAGGAGAAGCGCCACCAACAAAGGCGTCCCCACAGCCAACAACCCGGGAACAATCATCTGACGGATCGCGGCTTTTGTCGAAATATCAACACAAGCGGCATAATCCGCTTTCGCTTTTCCTTCCATCAACCCAGGAATCTCCTTGAACTGCCGACGCACCTCAGCGATCATCTCAAAAGCCGCCTTACTCACAGCCTGCATACAATAAGCAGAGAACAGAAACGGCAACGCTGCCCCGATAAACACACCGATAATCGTCACCGGTTCCAGAATATTAATAACCTCCAGACCCGCCAGCCCTTTAAAAGCGTGGAAAAGCGCCAACGCCGTAATCGCCGCCGACCCAATCGCGAACCCTTTCGCCACTGCCGCTGTGGTGTTTCCCACAGCATCCAACTCATCCGTGGTTTCACGGACACTCGGCTCCAACTCGGCCATCTCCGCGATACCGCCGGCGTTGTCGGCCACAGGACCAAAAGAATCGATAGCCACAATGATCCCCGCCGTCGACAACATAGCCATAGCCGCGACAGCGATGCCATAGACTCCGGCCAACTCGAAAGAAGCCCAAGTCGCGATACAAATGGTAATAACCGGCGCGGCCGTACTCTTCAGACCCACAGATAAACCGGTAATAATATTCGTCGCCGGTCCTGTCTCAGAAGCCTCGGCAATCGAACGGGCCGGCTTTCTTTTGCTGGATGTGAAATGCTCGGTAATAAGGCCGATGGCGATATTCACCAACAACCCGCAAACAACAGCACCAAAAACCCGCATAGGGGACACCATCAAACCTTCAACTTCGAACTCGGCAGGGAGGAGCCAGAAAACAAGGCCCAGAGACCCCAGCGCCGTCAAAATATTGGTCCCCCACAACCCTCTGTTCAGAGCCATCTGGGGATTCGCTTTTTCCCCGGTACGAACCAGGAAACAAGCCGCAATCGAGCTCAGAAGCCCGACCACCCCGATCATAATAAACAAGGCGGCACCTTGCCATAGGTTCCCTGTCAGAAATATCGCGCCAATCAACATCCCGGCAATCGCCGTGGCCGCGTAAGATTCGAACAAATCGGCGCCCATACCGGCCGTATCCCCAACGTTATCCCCAACATTATCGGCGATAACCGCGGGGTTACGGGGATCATCCTCAGGAATACCGGCCTCAACCTTGCCCACAAGATCCGCCCCCACATCAGCCGCCTTGGTATAAATACCGCCGCCGACGCGGGCAAACAACGCAATCGCGCTGGCGCCAAAAGCAAAAGAATTAATAATTTCCGCATCCTTAAACAATAAGAACAACCCGGCCACACCCAGAAGTCCCAACGCCGCCACAGACAGCCCCATAACAGCACCGCCCCTGAAAGAAACCCCCAAAGCTTTATTCAGGCTTGTCCTGGCCGCTTCGGTTGTCCGCGCGTTCGCTCTGGTCGTAACACTCATCCCGATATAGCCGGCCACCGCCGACAGTACAGAACCGGCCAGGAATGAAACAGCTGTCTTCCAGCCGATTTCCCAACCCCTCTCACTCAACCCGATTAAAACCAGCAGTCCGGTAAAAATCACCGCAACAAACGGAATCAGCGTCCTGTACTGCCGATTCAAAAAAGCCATAGCCCCTTCCTGAATCGCCTTAGAAATCTCCTGCATCTTTTCGTTCCCGGGACTTTTACGCATCACGTTGGAAACAAAAAAACCCGCCATCAGCAAGCCAATCAAGCCGACAACGACACCCACCCAAGGGGCATAACTATCCACCCATACCATTTTCCCTGTTACCTCCTCGCTATTATTCGCTTAGCGCCTTCTCATGTTCCTATGTTCTCACCTGGCGTGTGAAAGATCCGAGGTTGCATCTCGCAAAACCTCAGATCTTAATTTTTAGAAAGTTCCCGTAAAGAAACATAATCCCAAAGAGCTCACCAAAAAAACAACGGCACACGCGATACTCAGCTTCGACAAGAAGGCGTCCATCCCCTTGGCCTTTTTACTGCCAAAAAGCTGTTCACTGGCACCGGCAATGCTGCCGGAAAGCCCCGCGGATTTTCCCGACTGCAACAAAACTGTGGCAATAAGCCCAATGGAAGCAATCGCAAGCAATACCAAACAAATAATCGACATGACATCATTCAACACGCTCACCCCTTTCAGACGAATTCATTCTATCACAAGACTTATCAATTGACAATTCTCAACTGTCAACCGCCAGTTGCTCAGACTCCGCCTGACGGATTCGAGCCCTGATACCGCGAATCTTGCAATCCTTCATTGACGACAACACCAAATCAACATCCTGGCGCGGCACCTCAAAGAACGACCTTCGTTCCGCAACGGAAATCTTCCCGATCTTCTTCCCCGGCAATCCCGTCTCACCGGCAATCGCACCCACAATATGCCCCGCGTTAACTTTATGAAAACTCCCAAGATCCACTGTCAACCGAACCATGTCCTGTCTGTTCCGACAGTCACCCTTGTCATAACTGTTGAAACCGGCATTGCTCCCACGGGTTCCGTCCCAACCCCCATAACGCCCTACCTTAACTGCCGATTGGTAAGCGGTTCTGGTATCAACCGTCCGCCCGCTGTTTCCATAATTGTCAACAGCCAACTGGCGGCTACCCGACTGTTTCGCCGTGCTGTCAACGAATTTGTCAACGAATTTGTCAACGGATTTGTCAACGGATTTCTCAACGGATTTGTCAGCCGATTTCCCTTGTCTGGACACACAAACCATCTTCATCAAAACCGCCGCCACCTCTTCCGGCGAAAACCCCTCCTGCACCAACTGATCCACCATACGCGCATGTTCCAACGCCGCCGGTGAATTCAACTCACCGCGAATATCCTCTAACAGCTTTATCTCCCGGGTTCTCTCAATATCATGCCGGGACGGCAAAAATTTCCGTACTATCTTGGCCCTCGTAAAACTCTGAATGTTACGTAAATCATATAACTGTTTCCGCCCAACCGTCAGCGTAAAAGCCTTTCCATTCTTTCCTGCCCGACCTGTACGACCGATTCTATGAACATAATACTCAATATCCGCCGGAATATCATAATTGAAAACCGCCTCAACATCATCCACATCAATCCCCCGAGCCGCCACATCCGTCGCCACCAGAATCGGGACCGTCCCCCGTTTAAACCCGCTCATAACCTGGGTTCTGGTCATCTGGCGCATATCCCCATGCAACCCCGACACCATATACCCCCGCGCCTGAAGCTCCGACACCAGCTCATCCACCTGACGCTTCGTATTGCAGAACACAATCGATCGTTTCGGGCTATAAGACTCAAGCAACCGACACATCGCGTCAAACTTGCCCCCAAAAGGGACTTCATAATAAAACTGCTCAATGCTCGGCACCGTCAACTGTTGCCGCACAATTTTAATCATCTCCGGATTTTTCTGATACTGATGGGTAATCGCCACAATCGCCGGCGGCATCGTTGCCGAGAAAAGGGCCGTCTGCCGCTCCTCCGGCACACTCTCCAGAATGGTTTCCACATCCTCCCGGAACCCCATATTCAGCATCTCATCAGCCTCATCAAGAACCACCATCTTAAGACAATGCAATCGCAATGTCCCTCGCCGCATATGATCCATAACACGACCCGGCGTCCCAATCACAATATCGGCCCCATACTCAAGCAACCGAAACTGACGTTCAATGGCTTGACCGCCATAGATCGCGACAATACGGACGCCCCGGCGGAACTTCGCAAACCGGTTCATCTCCTCACAGGCCTGAATCGCCAATTCACGTGTAGGGCAAAGCACAAGCACCTGGGGATGCTTATTCCTGAAACGCCCCTCACCCTTCAACTTCAGATCCACCTTCTCAATCGCCGGGATCCCAAAAGCCGCTGTCTTCCCTGTTCCCGTCTGAGAATACCCGATCACGTCACGACCGTTAAGCAAAAGCGGAATCCCCGCCTGCTGAATCGGCGTCGCCTCCTCAAACCCCATATCATCCAAAGCCTTCAAAATATCATCCGAGATTCCCAAAGCCAAAAAATTACTGTTCTCCATAGCTGCCTTTCTCAACAAAAAATATTTAGGCCGTATGTTTATTGCCTTCCCACAAGTCACAACCGGCACCCCATCAGAAAGCGCCAACGACACTCTTCAACACGACGATCGAGGATATCGCCGTTGAAGACCGTCGCAATCATGTGACAGCCCGGCAACCACGCGAAAACCACCAACGCGACAAAGCGCCCAACGCGGTTATCACGACGATTGCCATAATGCCTCTATGTTGCCGGACATAAGCGGAGACCGACATCCCCGCAAATTGATCTATTTGACACCGAATTATCCCAACCCAGTTATCACAACCGTAAAAACGATCCTTAAACACAACAGCAACAAAGGCACGAAACAATCAAGCCTCAACTCAAGATTATAAACCTCAAACATCAGCTTGTCAAATCATTTTTTCTCCAATCAATTTTTCTCCTTCCACCTCGCTAACTGCAGGGCTAAGGCAGACTCCCCTCCAGATTTATCCTTCCGATCCTGATCCTTCAAATACTTTTGAACCTCACTCTTGGACGCCCCGCCACCGCCTTCCCCGGCACGGCGCTTCTCAAAGCTCTCCATCCGCTCCCGATGCCCACACACGCAGAAAAACGTTCGTTTCTCCCCTTCCCCACGCAACTCCATTTTCTTATGACATTGAGGACACCGGGCATTGGTCGACACAGCCACGCTCTTTCTGAACCCGCACTCCCTGTCCGGACAGATCCGCAGCACCCCTTTTTGCCCGCTTTTCTTGGACGAATTAACTTCCAACAAAAACTTCCCGCACTCAGGACATTTTTCCCGGGTCAAATTATCATGAACATATTTCACATCAGAGGCAGCCACAGCAGCCACCAGCTTCGACGCAAACCCACGCATCTCCTTAACAAAAACGGCTTTCTGCGACTTCCCTCGACTGATCAAAGCCAGCTCCTGCTCCCATCGACCGGTCAAGGCCGCCGACCGGAGATCATCCGGCACCAAACTCATCAGCTGAATCCCTTTTGACGTGGGCACAATCTCCTTCCCATGACGCTCAACATAGAAAGAAGCAAACAATTTCTCAATAATATCGGCCCGGGTAGCCGGCGTTCCCAACCCGCTGGTGGTCTTCAAGATCGCGCGGATCTCATCACTCACCTTCATATCCGCCGGACTCTCCATGGCCGTTAGAAGAGTCGCTTCCGTATACCGGGCAGGAGGTTTGGTTTTCCCGGACTCAATGTCACAAGACCTCAGAACAAGCTTGTCCCCCTTATGAAGTGGCGGAACACCCCCATGTCCTCCGGCAACACCCCACTCCCCCTCATCCTCATCCTCGTCCCCGCTTCTGTCCTCAGACTCATAGGCAAGCTTCCATCCGGGAGCTACTACCGTCTTCCCCTTGGCATAAAACCGCTCACTCCCTACCGTCACCGTTACCCTGGTTTCCTCATACTCAAAAACCGGCGACAACACCGCCAGAAACCTCCGAACCACCAAATCATAGACGTGACGCTCCTCAGAAGACAGATTCATCAGCTTAACCGGTTCATCAGTGGGAATAATCGCATGATGGTCATTCACCTTACTGTTATTCACAAGATACCGCGTCGACAACGGCCTCGACCGACCCAACCTCAGAGCCACCTCTCGGTAAGGCCCAATCGCGACACTCTTCAACCGATCCGGCAGTGACGGTACGATATCATCCGTAATATACCTGGAATCCGTCCGCGGGTAAGTCAGTAATTTGTGCCGTTCATATAATGATTGCATAATATCCAAAGTCTGTTTCGCAGAATACCCATACTTGCGGTTCGCGTCACGTTGAAGCTCCGTCAAATCATAAGCGGCAGGAGGACTCTGCGACTTCGGCTGCCTGCTCACATCGGTAACCATCCCCGACAACCCGGCAACCCTTTGCTTGACCGCCTCAGCCTTCGATCTGTCAAACAACCGCGACTGGTTGTTCTCCATCCACAAAGCCGCAAACCCGTCGAAACGGGCCTTAATTGTATAAAAATCCTTCGGAACGAAGCTCTTAATCTCCTGCTCCCTGGCCACAATCATTGCCAGCGTCGGCGTCTGCACCCGCCCCGCCGATAGACTCGCGTTATGCTTGCAAGTCAGAGCCCGTGACACATTCAACCCCACCAACCAATCCGCTTCTGCCCGGGCTTCAGCGGATTGAAACAAATTATCGTAATCCCGAGCAGGTTTCAGAGCCTTGAACCCATCCCGCACCGCCCGTTCCGTTTGCGACGATATCCAAAGCCGTTTCAATGGTTTATGGCATCCGGCCTTCATCAGAATCCATCGTGCCACAAGTTCCCCCTCCCGCCCGGCATCGGTGGCGATAATAATCTCTGAAATATCTGCTCGCTTCAGCAACCCCGCAACGACGCTAAACTGCTTCCCGGTCTTCTTAATAATAACCAGCTGCATTTTTGGCGGCAACATAGGAAGAGACTCTAGGCTCCAGGTTTTTAAGTTTTTGTCGTAATGCTCCGGATCGGCGAGCGTAACAAGATGCCCCAAAGCCCAAGTCACAATATAGCGATCCCCGGCCATATACCCCTCTCCGTTTTGCCGACACCCTAGGATCTTGGCGATCTCCCGGCCCACAGAAGGTTTTTCAGCTAATACAAGAGACTTGCCCAACCCAATCAACTCACAATCATTCAGCATCATACCCACGCGCCAACCGGCACACAAATACTCATAGCATTTTGGGATAACAGACTCTTTCACAGTATACACATTCCGTAAGCAAACAGCAATCGCTCTCATGATCCCATCGCTACAACACTCACCTTCGTCGCGTCAATGCCCAACAACGTCTTAACAGCGTCCCGGACCCTTGACAACACCTGAGCATCCTGCCCCCCCTCGATCACCACAAGCACCCCTGCAATCTGCGCACGCTGCATAGACTCCAAAACCGGCCCGCTACCATGACTTACCGCAGTCTCACTGCCCGATTTCTCCGTCGTCAACCTTGTCCCACCCTGAGAATCCGTTTCCCGGGTTTCCCTCTCAACATAATTGCTATCGCGAACATATTCACGCACAACCCCTGAATAAAAAGTAATCGTCACATGAACCTTCCCAACTCCCGCCATCTTCTCCAGAGCATCCTTAACCTTCTTCTCCAAAACCCTCTCCTCTGCATCCATAGCCTTATCAGCTTCTGTGTCATACCCCGCTAATGCTTCGACCAGAACATCCCCAGACACCCCTTGGCTCCCCCCTTGGCTCCCCAACCCCATCCCGGAAACCGCCATATTGTTACCACTAGGCTCTTCCTCCTGCGTCGAATTGCCAAACAACAAGACAGCCGCTACAACAACGAGCAAGATAATGAGAGGAACCGCTTTCTCAGGAATTTTCGGGATTTTTGGGAACCGCATACGTCATCACCCCTTTCTCGTCAGTAGACAATCGTTACTTTTCCTTAACAACGACCACATCTCGGGACACTTGCAGCACCTCTGACACCTTATCACGCACCAACAACTCCAAACTGGTCATGCTCCTGCCTCCAGGCTCAGAAGCCCCCGCTCCTGTCTCCGCCCCGCCAATCCCCTCCGCCCCCCCCGCTTCCCCCGCCCCCTCCGTTTCACCCGCCCCACCCGCTTCACCCGCCCCACCCGTCTCAACTCTCATTATAGGTTCAACCAAATCAATACTTGAAGCTGATTTGTACAAGTCCACACCGATCCGAACAATCGGCGGATAATCCATATATCCTTCGCCCTCCCGCCCCAATTCAACCTGTACCTCAGCCCTCACAACAGGAGCCGTACTCTCGGCCACAGATCGGACCTGGGAAACTAAAATCCGACGATATTGCTCCCGTACCGCATCCTTCCCCGGATTCGCCGACTGCCCATCCGGCACAACCATCGGCGATTGTGAGACATTTTGAATCCAAGGACGAAAGACTTCATCAACAGGCATCCGAAGCACCATGGTAATCGGTTGCAGAACTGCCGCAATCACAAACAATCCCATAATTAAACGAACAAACCCCCGCATGGAACTGTTAGGCAGCAGCATCTCCAGAAAAGCCGCCAACAGCAGGATAAACGCCAAATTCCCAATCAAAGACTTAAGAGCATCCATCGACTTCCCCCGGCATTCAACTATGCTGAAAGCATTCAACTGCTGAAAGCATCGTTGACAAGTTCCCGACGCCTGTCACAATAACCACCGTTAAAAAAAACATAACCCCCACAGCCGCCACCGTCGCAAAAATATATTGCATCCCTTTCCCCATATCCTGCAACGCTCCAGCCAGTTCCTTCTCCCCAATCGGTTCGACCAACGCCGCCGTTAAATGAAAGGTCAACGCCATAGCCGCAATCTTGAGCACCGGGATCAATGTGATAAAAACCAACACAATCAACACCAAAATCCCGATAGCGTTTTTCAACAACAACCCCGAGGCCACAACGATTTCAAAAGCATCCTTGAAATACTTCCCCACAACCGGAACCAAATCCACAGAATACTTCGCTGTACGCATACCCACCCCGTCCGCCGTCCCACCCGTCAACCCCTGAACACTCAACACCCCCAAAAAAACTGTCATAACAAGCCCAATTCCCACTTTCCCCCCCATCTCCAACAAATTCGCCAGCCTTTCCAACCGGAACTGCCCCGACACACTGTTAAACAACTTCAACCCTACCGCCAAAAAGAATAGCGGCAACACCACATTCTTAAGAATTGTCGCCAGCACCGTCAGACTCCCCAAAATCACCGGCTTGAACAAAGCCGAACTCGTCAAATTTCCCATGGACAAAAGCACCGTAAACATAATCGGCATAATAGCCTGCATAAATGACACCATATTATCAATAGCCTCAACCGCCGCATCCAAAGCCACACGAAAAGAAGCCACCGCCAACCCTATCAACACAAAAACATTTAGCAACCGCGCCACCTGACTCACCTGACCCCCAAAAGCCAGCTGCAACTGATTCAGAATCGCGCAAAAAACCGCCAACACAACAAGCTTCGCAATAAGAGGCCCATTCACCACGAACGTCTGCAAGCAAAACCGCAAAATCCCCTGCAGAATCCCGCCAAAACTCAATCCCCCTTCACCCCGCAACAGATCCTGAAAAAACCCCTCAAAAGAAAAATCCGGCAAAACAGTCCTAATCTCCGCCTCATACTTATCAAATAATGTGAACGCCTCATCCAAATGAAGTTCCCTCTGCAAATCCTCAAGAATCTCACTCTGCAGAGTTTCTATAGACGGCTCCGATAAATAAGGATTGGCCATACCGGCATCTGACCGAACATCGGACCGCCCACCCTCATACGGAACCGACGGAACCGACCCCACCGGCAAAACCTCCACAGGAGCGATCTCCACTTGAGAGGTGCTAAAAGGAGGCGACATATTGGATAGAGAAAACTGCGGGGCAATGGCCACCGACACCAAAGCCAAACACCCACAGACACAGAACAAAATCCTTGTAAGCTTTCGTTGCTCGACTCTCCAAACCCGCTTGCCGATGCAAAACTGTTGGTATTCAGCTCGCCACACCGCCGCCACCTCCCCTCAAATCACGCCAGAAGCGTCATCATCGACTGAATAATCGCCGTAACAATAGGCGTCGCCATAACAATAACCGTAACCTTTGCCGCTATATCAACCTTAGCCGCCAAAGCACTATCACCGGCATCACGACAAATCTGGCTGCCCAACTCAGCAATAAAGGCCACCCCCACAACTTTCAGCACAATAAGAAGGTAGAACGAGCTAATATTCGCCTGATTGGCCAACGATTCCAACAGCTCAACAACCAACTTAACCTTGTCCATCACAACGATCAAAAGAGCCACACTGGCAACGATTGTCAATTGCACAGCCATTTCCGGCCTGAATTGTTTAAGAATAGCCCCAATGCTGGTAACCACCAAAGCCAGTCCCACAATTTGAATAATATCCATAGCGATCCATCTCCCGGGCGTTTGTACTCCGTCAAGCCTAAATCACTTAATGTCTTACGTCGTCTCACTACTGAAAGATATCAGCACTACTGAAAGATATCAGCACTGCTGAAAGATATCAGCACGTTGCAATCCATTTAAGTGATTTGGACTTGACGGAGTACTAGAAAAGTTTGAATACAGTCCGCACAACTGTAAACAGCTCATCAATCTTCTGCATAACCATAGTCAGAACCACCACCACACCGGCAATCGTCAGCAACTGAGCTTGCTCCTTCTTCCCCGCCTCACTGAGCACCATAGCCAGAATCGCCACCAACAACCCGATCCCGGCAACTTTAAGAATAAAGTCCAGACTCATATCCCAACACACCCCCTTAAACAGTTGACAGCAACGCCATAGCCGCATCTGTCAAAGTATCGCGATCACCACCGCAATCCCCCCCAAAAAACCAAAATAGCTCCACATACGCGCTTGCCTTTCAGCATCTGTTCTCTGAGACTCCTCCGTTCCTTGAATCTGTTCCCGGATCAACACCACCTGTTTATGTTGTTCATGTCTGTCTGTCCGACCAACGCAGTCACCCAACCTGTTCACCAGTTCCCAATCACTATCCGACAAACAAAAATAACTCTTTTGGGCCATAACAACTTCACGCCACGTCTCCCCAATCTGCCCCCCATTATCCAGCCCCTCAGCCACACCCAGGAAAAAATTTCCCCAAGGAAACCCCGTACGTTGCAGCCGGCGAAAAGCTACCGGCAGAGGCGTCATCCCCCAAAAAATCTCCGTATCCAACAATGAAAGCGCGTGCCCAAACAACTCCAATTGCTTCAATCTTTTTCTGATAACAGACGCACGCCAAAGACCAAGCCACCCCAACCCAATAATAATGATCGTATATCTAATCAATACCATACTTAACACCCCTGATCGAACCTTGAACCATCGACCTCTGAGTCATCGAATCCTGAACCATTAACCCACGATCATTCAGCTGATGTACTTTCTCCAACGTTCCCGGACCCCGACGCCGACTCAAAACCACCACCCGCCGAAAAACCCCCCTATCCAGCAACGGTTGCATCACGCTCCGCACCGCCACATCATCTAAAGACTCCCCATGACAGGTAGCCAGCATCTTAACCCCACATCTTGCCGCTTCCCTGACAGCTTCCGCTTCCCCCGCGCCTCCCAACTCGTCAACCGCGATAACATCGGGCGACATCGTTCGCACCAACATCTCAATACCCAGCTTCTTTGGGCACTTATCAAGCACATCCGTCCGCCAACCCAAATCATAAGCCGCTGTCCCCAACCACATTCCGGCAATCTCGCTGCGTTCATCAACAACACCCACCCGGTGGGGCGGCAAAGCGACCTCCGGCACGCCATTGCTCAAACCCTTGACAAGCAACCGCAATAACGTGGTCTTCCCAGCCCGTGGCGGCGACACAATCAATGTATGATCAAACCCCCGGCCATTAGAAATCTGTTTCAACAAAAACCCGATATCCCGACAGGGATCCTTTGCAATACGAAAATTTACCGCGGCAATATTTTTCTGCGTGCGGATACACCCCTGATCCAACACCACCTCGCCTGCCACCCCAACGCGATGACCGCCAGGCAAAGTTACAAACCCCTGACGCAAACTCTCCTCCGCCGCATGCATCGAGCTTAATGTCACCCGTTCCATCACCTGCCCGACATCCGCCTCAACAACCCGGCGAGCCGCTTCCGGCTCAACCAACCGTCCATCGCCTGCGACAAAAAAATCCCGTGTCATACCGCGCACAAGAAGCGGGCACCCGATTCTCAGCCGTATTTCCTCCACGCTCTCGTTGGTCTTAGCTAAAAAAACATCCGCCCTAATAAGACAATCCCGAATATCCTGTCCGAACCATTTCTCAACATCTTTTAGCCCCATCAGCGGCCCTCCTTGCTGCTAAGACCCCAACCGGCACATAAGGACGCAGTACCGAGCCTTATGCGATGCTAGGTTCATCAACACTTCCGTCCCTAAAAGGGTATGTCCCCAGCCTTGTTTTTAGACGAATAAATAAAAAAAACCAACCTCCCATCTGGGACAGTTGGCCATTGTCGGCAATACTCATAGCAAATCAAGTCTCTTTGCTTCCCTCCCAACGTCCTCCTTTTGTGCCATTCCGGTTTGCATCATCACTGTCGCCACTTAAATCTTCATTTTGATCGCGTTGATCGTGATGATCGCGGTTGTAAGGGACATAGAGGTCTTCAAAGCGCAACGGCGCATAGGGATCAACCGCGGCAGATTCCCGCTGAAGATCATCCTTCAAATCCTCTAAAAGTTCGCCAACATCCTCAAGATCATCAATATTGCCATGGTCCACCGGACCCTTCATGTCATGAGCGTCCTCCATGTCATGAGCACCCATATCGTCAACATCTTCCGACTCCTCAATATCTTCCAACTCGTCAGCATCTTCCAACTCGTCAGCATCTTCCATATCGTCAACATCTTCCAACTCATCAATACCTTCCAACTCATCAATATCATCCAACTCATCAATATCATCCAACTCATCAATATCATCCAACCCATCAACATCTTCCAACTCATCAATACCTTCCGCCTCATCAATCCCTTCCCTGTCAACCTCTATGCCATCAACGCCATCCCGGCCACCCGTTATCTCGATGTCCGACCTGTTTTCCAGACTAGACGCAACCTCCAAATCACCCGCAACCTCAGCAACCTCTGAATCACCCATTACCTCTGAATCACCCGCAACCTCTGAATCACCCGCAACCTCAGGATCACCCGCAACCTCAGGATCATCCACATCCTTCAGAACATCGACCTCATACAGATTATGGAGATCCTCCAGATCATCAAGATCATCAAGATCATCAAAATCCTCAAGCTCTTCAAAACCCTCTAGATCTTCAAAACCCTCTAAATCCTCATACCCATCCAACTCGTCAAACTCCGCCGAATTGTCAACGACAACCATATCCTCCATATCAATCAGATCCATCCCGGACGGATCCGCATCTTCAAGATCCAACTGATCATCCTCACTGTTCCGGAACAGCTTATCCCGGTCAATGCGGCTGTTCATAAACAAATCCACCGGCTCAGCCCCGCCTCTTTTGGCTGACTGCTCCGCTTCAAAAAATTCAGCAAAAGTTAGGGCCTTTTCGACTTCATCCGACTCAGCAAGATTAGACCCCAAATTACCAAACCCGCCAAACCTATCATCACCGAACCTATCATCAGCGAACCCAGCATCAAGAAAACTGACACCATGACTCCCGGCATCACGCTCAGCAGTATATTCAGCGTCTCCGTATCCTTCCTCGTCGTCATAAGCATCAACATCATAACCGGCATCATATTTCGCAACATCACGCGCCAAGGAATTTAACGATAAATCCTGATATCCCTGATCGTTATGCCTCACATCATGGTAGTGATGGTCGTCAAATGTTCCTCCCATGGCTGACATCTGCTCAAGATCATCATAGAGCTCCTCATCAATGGCTTCATCAAGCTCATCTAAAAACACATCCTCAAAAACACCAACAGGATCACGACCCGCATCCTCACGAATCCCGTCCTGATAACCATCCGCAATATAACCTTCCCCGGCATCATCCTGCAGTCCGACACCATCCAAACCCTTGTCGCCCTCTGTCGCATCCGGATCCTCCAAGAATCCGAAATCCTCAAGAAAGCTCATGTTATCCGGGATATCGGCATCCTCCGGCAAATCGTTCAAACTCTCGAACATCGAATCCCGAACACTCACCTCCGGCAAGTCCTCCAAACCCTCGAACATCTCATCCCGAAGGTTCGCCTCCGGCAACCCCTCCAACCCCTCAAACAGCGAATCCTGAACACTCGCCTCCGGCAACCCCTCCGAACCCTCAAACAACGAATCACGAACGCTCGAATCGGGCACCTTCTCAAACTGCGTAAAAGAAATCCTGAAACGAGAGGATTCCTCCTCTCCAGACCCCAACAACCCCCCATTATATTGGGAAAACACTGCGTCAACCAACGACGCGTCTTCAACACGATTATCGTCCAAATGAGGGATCTCGCCTCTATCCGCTTTGTAATCCTTCTCCTTTAGCTCCTTGATCTGTGTCAAACCGGCTGCCACACTCCCCTGACTCACCAGTAACGCACAACAAACCTCATTGATCTCATCGTCCCAATGCATAGCCCCAGACTCACACTTCTCCCAATAATGCTCGCCAATCTCCAGCTTCAGAGCGTTCATTCGAGACCGTTCATCCTTGACACAAGCCTCGAGCCGCTTAACCTCACGCTTATCTTTTGATATCGCCGCGCTGATTCGAGCCCTCCGCCGGATGAATCGGCCAAACGCCTTAAAACCCTTCAACAACAACCGCCCCAAAGACGTCAGCGGATTATTATTGTTCCCTTTCTCATCTTGATTCATAGAACTCATCCCGACTCCCCCAGAAAGATTTATCTAACAACAATATTAACAAGTTTTCCAGGCACAACGACAGTCTTCACCATCGTTTTCTCATCCACCCATTGTCTAACCTTCGGCAACCCTGTCACATATTCCTTCAAAGCATCCTCAGACGACGCTATCTCCGCCGGCAACGATATCCGATCGCGCACTTTACCGTTAATTTGGAGAACAACCGTCACCGACTCCGTCTCCAGAAACGACTCCCGATACCGGGGCCACGCTTGCCGAAAAATAGACTCCCCATACCCCAGGCCTTGCCAAAGCTCCTCAACCACATGAGGCACAAAGGGTGCCAACAACAGCAACACCGCCTGAAGACCCTGTCTCAACACACCAACATCGGCCCCCGGCTTCTCCTTATATAAGTAAAGCTCATTTACAAGCTCCATAACAGCACTAATCGCCGTATTGAAATTAAACCGAACCCCAATATCATAAGTTACCTTCTTGATCGTCATATGGATACGCCGCAACATCTCCCTGGTATCTTTACCCAACGGGGTTCCCTCGCTCCCGAAATCCAACCCCTCCCCTTCCGAATCCACGAACCTCGGATCACAGGCAAGACGCCAAACACGATTAATGAAACGGAAACACCCCTCAACCCCACGATCATTCCACTCCAGATCCCGCTCAGGAGGAGCCGCAAACAGAATAAACAACCGCGCCGTATCCGCGCCAAACCGGGCCACAATATCCTCAGGGCTGACAACATTGCCCAACTTCTTAGACATCTTAGCCCCATCCAGGCAAACCATACCCTGAGTCAACAAATTCTCGAAAGGCTCCCCCACGCTCAGATGTCCACAGTCCCGTAACGCCTTCACCAAAAACCGCGAATACAACAAATGCAAAATCGCGTGCTCAACGCCTCCCACATATTGATCAACGCCCATCCAATAATCCGTTTTCTCCCGGCTAAAAGCCTGCCTCTCATTGTGCGGATCACAATAGCGCAAGAAATACCACGACGAACACATAAACGTATCCATAGTATCTGTCTCCCGCATAGCGACACCACCACAAAGAGGACACACCGCCTCCCGAAAAGACGGCGAAGACCGGATCGGGTTTTCCCCCGTCTTAAACACAATATCTTCAGGCAACATCACCGGCAACTGATCCTCCGGCACAGGCACAAGCCCACACGTCGGACAACAGAGCATGGGAATCGGCGCTCCCCAGAATCTTTGACGCGAAATCAGCCAATCCCGCAACCGATAATTCACTTTGCGGGCTCCCATACCCAACCCCTCGACCGCATCGGCCATCTCATTCCAAGCCTCTTCGGACTTCATACCGTTGAAACGGCCCGAATTAATCATAACCCCATTCCCAACAAAAGCCTCGCTCAGACTATACGCATCCTCAGGAACTCTCCCCGGCTCCAGAATCACCGGACGAACATCCAAGCCATACTTAGATGCGAAAACAAAATCGCGGCTATCATGAGCCGGAACCCCCATAACTGCCCCCGTCCCATACTGAGGCAACACATAATTCGCAATCCAAAGAGGCACTCGTTCTCCGCTCAACGGATTCAAACAATACCGCCCGATAAACATACCCACCTTTTCCGCATCCTCAGCCGTACGGGACGCCTCATTTAACCCCTTGAGGTTCCGGACAAACTCCGCCACATCCTCCTCATAAGGCGTATCCTTCACCAACCCCACCACCAGCGGATGCTCCGGTGCCAACACAAGATAACTCACCCCAAAAAGGGTATCAACCCGGGTTGTAAACACAGGAATCCGGGGCCCACATCCGACATCCCCAGAACTATCATCCAAATCAACAGGCAACAGAATAAATTCCGCCTGAACACCTTCAGAACGCCCGATCCAATTCCGCTGCATGGTCTTAACCTTCTCCGGCCATCCCACCAACCCGTCAAGATCACTCAGAAGCTGTTCCGAATAATCCGTAATCTTCAGAAACCATTGCTCCAGGCTCCGCAACACCACCTCAGACGAACACCGCTCACAGAAGCCCCCTTCAGCCTGCTCATTCGCCAAGACAGTCGCACAAGACGGACACCAATTCACATTGGCTTCCTTTCGGTACACCAACCCCTGTTTATACAACTCCAGAAAAATCCATTGGGTCCACCGATAATACTCAGGAGAACACGTCGTCACTTCCCGCTCCCAATCATAAGAAATCCCCAACCCCTCCAACTGGGTGCGCATATGCGAGATATTATCATACGTCCACGCCGAGGGAGGCCTCTGATTCTTAATCGCGGCGTTCTCCGCAGGCAACCCGAAAGCGTCCCACCCGATCGGATGCAACACATTGAACCCCTGCATCCTTTTAAACCGCGTTATAACATCCACAATCGAATAATTGCGTACATGGCCCATATGTAGGCGACCTGACGGATAGGGGAACATAGCCAAGCCATAGAACTTCTCCCCTGTCTCATCCTCCCGGACACGGTTAGCCCCGCTCTCCCGCCAGATCCTTTGCCACTTGCTTTCGATATCCACGAAATCATAGCGTTCTTTAATCATAATTCCCCCCTACCCAAAAGCCCTGTGTACAGACTATCGAAATATCGGCTCCCTGAGGCTCCGCCCGTCACGAACACCGAATCGCGTCGCTCCAAAGACGTTCCAAGTTATAAAAATCCCGCGTCTCCGGCGTCATCACATGGATCACCAGATCTCCACAATCCAGAAGAATCCAGTTCGCATCCGCCAACCCCTCCGTCCGGAGCACCCGGATACCCAACACCTCCAGTTCCTCGTGCAAATACTCTGTCACAGCTCTGGTCTGCGTCCGGGAATTCCCTGTTACCAATAAAAAATAGTCGGTCACCACCGAAATATCTCTCAGATCAAGCAACAACACATCTCTTCCTTTTTTCTCCTCAACCAACCTGACAATTTTGTCCAAACACTCCTGATCAATAGGCAAACAACAAACCCCCTCCATACTCGCTGTTTCTCAGAAACAATCAAAACAACTCCGGCACCATATAACCATGATACCTTTTTATTCGCGATTTGTCTACTCCGTCAGCGGAACAAGGCTCTCTCTGGCCATAAGAGTCAAGGGATGAAGAGGCTTTCCCCTCGCTTCCAAGAATCCCATGGTCCTATCCATACACGCCACAGTCACCTCAAGAAGATCACAAAAAAGCAACTTCCGTAAAGCCTCGACCCCAGGATAATCCCGCTCAGGTTCCACACAATCCGCCGTATAAATCAACATCTCCAAAGGAGACATCCCCACCCGTCCCGTTGTATGATACGAGATCGCGTTCAGAACATCACCGTCAACAACCCCAAACTGTTTTTTGACGATATCCGCCGCCAACCGGCCATGCAAAACCTGCGGTGATGTGATATCCTCGGGAAACTCAATAAGCCCCAACTCCCGGGCCAAGGAAACCTGCTTGGAAAAAGGCAACGGCTTCGCCAAATCATGAGCGACAGCGGCAAGACAAGCCGCCTCAACATCGATCCCGTATAACGGCGCGACCTCTCTGACAACAGCTTCCACACCAATCACATGTTTAAACTTCTCAAAATCCAATTCCCGGCCGGCAAGGTTACGAATCATCGCAATCTTCATGATTATCCTGCCACACTGAATCCGGCACGTACCCACAGGATCCTTGAAAACTACCTCGAAAAAGACAAGGCTTATAAATATTTGACTCAAAAACTTGTCCACCCCATAATTTTCCAAGGATTCCCGGAAAGCCCTCGCCGATATTCAGCAATCCTCTCTCTAGACAGTTTTTTCAGCCATATTAATTATAGAACATCCAAATACAGCTTACAACGGAAAAGAATAGAACATAAAGGCGAAGCGTGTAAAAACCTGTTGGTCGCAATCAGAATTACGACGGGTCCATAGAAATAATGGGCTCATCACTCCACATTCAGCACAAAAACTTCACGCAAACTTACCGCTCACGGTCGCATCGTCGGAAACAGAATAACATCCCGGATCGAAGGTGAATCTGTCAGCAACATAACCAACCGATCAATCCCAAGCCCCAACCCCCCTGTAGGTGGCAACCCATACTCAAGAGCCTGAACAAAATCCTCATCCATCAAATGGGCCTCATCGTCTCCTTGAGCTCGCTGAGCCGCTTGTTCCTCAAACCGCGCCCGTTGATCCAGGGGATTATTCAACTCAGAAAAAGCGTTCGCCATCTCCCGGCCAAAGATAAACAGCTCAAAACGGTTCGTCAACTCCGGCTGCTCCACATTGCGCCGGGCCAACGGTGAAATCTCCACCGGATGCCCAATCACAAACGTAGGCTGAACCAACTTGTCCTCAACATATTCCTCAAAAACCATATTCAAAAGCGACCATCGACTCTTATCACCCTTGATCTCCGGTTCTCCGGACTGTTTCCCCACAAACTGCCTTACGGCCTCCCGCGCCGCTTCATCATCCTCAAACACCGCAAAATCAAGGCCGGTGTGCTCCCGAACAACATCAATCATCGTCACCCGGCGCCAAGGCCCGGCGAAATCGATGCGCTCACCCTGATATACAAGACTCTCGCTCCCGCACACCTCTCGAACCACATACGCCAACAGCCCCTCCAACCGATCCATCGTCTGTATGTAATCCGTGTATGCCTCATACCATTCCAACATCGTAAACTCAGGATTATGCTTAATCGAAATCCCCTCATTACGAAAAATCCGACCAATCTCAAAAACCTTCTCGAACCCGCCCACAATCAGCCTCTTTAGCGGCAACTCCAGCGCGATCCGCAAAAACATATCCATATCCAGGGTGTTATGATGTGTCACAAAAGGCCGCGCCGCCGCGCC
This sequence comes from Peptococcaceae bacterium, assembly GCA_009778595.1. Classification (GTDB taxonomy): domain Bacteria; phylum Bacillota; class Desulfitobacteriia; order Desulfitobacteriales; family Syntrophobotulaceae; genus WRJI01. The sequence goes on from WRJI01000001.1 coordinate 75,027, forward strand.
GCTGGGAATCCCCATCAACGTAGGTGTCTCCACTTCAACGAACCCCTGCTCTTCCAAATAACGACGAATCAACCGAACAACCTTACTACGGGTCAGAAAAGTCTGCCGCACCTCAGGATTCATAATAAGATCCAAATACCGCTGGCGATACCGGGTATCAACATCTGTCAATCCATGAAACTTTTCCGGCAAAGACCTCAAAGACTTCGCCAACATAACAAGACTCTGGGCTCGAATCGAAATCTCCCCCATCTTAGTTCGAAAAACCTTACCTGCCACACCGATGAAATCGCCGATATCCGCCAACTTCAGCACGGCAAAATCTGTTTCAGACAGATCATCCTTACGGGCATACACCTGCAACCGCCCGGAAGCATCCTGAATATGAGCAAACACGACCTTCCCGCTATCCCGTTTAGACATAATCCGGCCCGCCACCGAAACATCCTGTTCCTCCAACCTCTCGAACCCGGAAACAACCTCATCAGCCGAATGAGAACGCTCATACCGTTCCGCATAAGGCTCCACGCCGAGCTCCTCGAGCTTCCGCAACTTCTCCATGCGAATGCCAAAATAATCATTACCGGCTAACTCACCGGCTCCAGACTCGCTGTTCGATAATCCAACCTCAGAACCAGACTCATCGACTCTCATATAGTCATACCCTCTCCAAACCGGCATCAAAAGTCCTCATACCACACTCTTCCTCAAACCAAGACCCGGCGAATGCCGATCCTACCAACACCCTCAAGGTCACCGAATATCCACAATCTCATACCGTAACACACCCACCGGAACCGCAACCTCAACGATGCTGCCCTTACTCTTCCCCAACACAGCCATACCCACAGGGGACTCGTTGGAAATACGGCTCGAAGCCGGATCCGCTTCTGCCGACCCAACGATAGTATACTGAACCTCCACAGAATCCTCCACATCCCTAATCACCACAGTACTGCCCAGAGTCACCAGGTCGCTGGCCTCGTGCTCCGTCTCGTCAATCACCCGAACATTGCGCAACATTTTTTCCAGAGAAATGATACGGCCTTCAATGAAAGCCTGTTCATTCTTGGCATCCTCATACTCCGAATTCTCCGAAATATCCCCAAACTCAATCGCCTGCTTAATACGATCCGCCACCTCACGCCGTTTCTGAGTCTTAAGAAACTCCAGTTCCTCTTCAAGCTTGAGCAAACCATCACGGGTCAAAAAAACTTCCTTCTCATCAACCATACCGGAACCTCCTCTTTCCTCCAATATCGTGGCCCACTTCCGCCACCTGTTTAATCATGAAAAACATTATGCTCATCATACCTGAAAATATACTACCCTCGAAAGAATAAGAAACTGAACGCCCGTTCAGTTTCCCATTCATCATCCTATCCGACAAAACCTGGAAACGCCGATGTTCACCACAGCAACTCTATTTCGACTTACGCTTCCGTGCAGCCTCCGATTTCTTTTTCCTCTTAACGCTAGGCTTCTCATAATGCTCATGTTTACGCGCCTCAGACAAAACGCCTGAGCGCTGACAATTTCGCTTAAACCTGCGGAGAGCAGAATCCAGGGATTCGTTCTTACCTACTCGTACTTCACTCACTTTTATCCCTCCCTCCGCTGGATTGCTCCGAAATAATCCTCCATATCAAGCTCATAACAAAACCATCAAGGATCTGAAACAATTATACTGGATCAGCCCGAACACGTCAAGTTTTGTAAGGAAACAAAACTATCATGATATGTCAATACTTCTAATGCGGTCTTCGACCGCAAGTATTCAGGATTCAGGATTCAGGATTCAGAATGTGGATTTTCTTGTTTTTTATTGATGTTGTTGCAACCTAAGCGACTAATTATTAAAAGCAGCCCTTCTCACAGCGACAATTGTACCCTCTACAAAGCGACCGACAGGACCCTCAACAGGACCCTCAGCAAAGCGACGACAGGACCCTCCCACCGATAACATGAGCATGAACATGATGAACAACCTGACCGCTGTCCGGGCCATTATTAACAACGACTCGATACCCTGACTCCGCCACACCGGCTTCCTTGCTCAACTGCTGAGCAACAAACGCCATATGCCCAAAAACCTCAACATTTTCCGGTGTTATATCATTCATCGAAGCAATATGCTCTTTTGGAATCACCAAAATATGTGTCGGCGCCACAGGATTAATATCATGAAAAGCCAAGACTCTCTCATCCTCATAACAAATCTTCGCCGGAATCTCCTTACGCACAATATTGCAAAAAATACATTCTGACATGACGTCCCAACCCCTTTACAATAAGATAATCGACCAAAATATTTACTAAAATTTTTATTCTCTGATAAATCACTAACGCGGGCTCTGCCCGCAAGTATCCAGTATTCAGGATTCAGGATTCAGGATTCAGAATGTGGATTTTCTTGTTTTAACCCCCACCTTCACAGACACACGTCCCACTGTTTTTGTAACACATCCTCGCAAAGAAGCACCTCGACCAACATCCCACTTTGCCAACCCGCAAGACACCTCTCTGGAGGAATAGACACATCAATATAGTTACGCGTGTGCCCTTGAGCGCCTTCCTTGCTCACATGTTCCAGCAACACCTCCATCCTCTGTCCGAAAAAACCCTTCAGATATGTGACACGACTTTTGCGCCCCGCCTCAATCAGAGCCTTCACCCGAGCCGACTTAAGGGTATCCCCAACCTGCTCCGGCATAACCGCGGCAGGCGTCCCCGGTCGCGGTGAGAACCCAAAAACATGAACATCAGCAAAAGAACAATCCTCGATCATCCTCAAAGACTCCTCAGCGTCTTCGCCGGATTCCCCCGGAAATCCTGCCATAATATCAGTTGTCACAGCCGCCTCCGGAAACAATCGACGCACCTCTGCCAGCACCTCCAGATAATCTCCACGGGAATAAGGTCTCCCCATACGAGCAAGAATCCTGTCAGACCCGCTTTGCAGCGGAATATGGAAATGAGGGCAAATAATATCCTTATGTGCCGCCAATACGTCCAACAGCCTCAGTCGGCCACCACCAAGCATCTCCACCGATTCAAGGGAACTCAATCTTAGCCGCCTCAATCCCGGAACTGCCGCGATTCTCTCAATAAGTTCAGACAGAGAACACCCCAAATCACGTCCATAACATCCCAAATGAATCCCCGTCAAAACAATCTCCTTATATCCGCCCCTCACCAGACTTTCCAGTTCGCCCAGCACCCGTTCCGGATGGCGGCTCCGGGAAGGCCCGCGAACAGTTGGAACAATACAATATGAACACCTTTGATCACAACCATCCTGGATTTTCACTGTAGCACGCACTCTTTTTTCTTGTTTCAGCTGAGGCAACTCCTCAAACACCTCACCACCCTCATCGACTCGGTCAGGCGGAAAGACCCCGGCTCCGGCGCACCCCCGTGCCAAAGCTTGTTCAACACCTACCAGCAAAGATCTGCGTCCCCGTGTCCCAACCACAACACACGCACCTAACTTTCTCGCTTCTTCAAGCGCGATTTGGCTGAAACACCCCATGACCGCGACGACACTCTCCGGATGTTGGCGCACCGTCCGACGAATCAGGCGCCGAGACTTACCCTCTGCCACAGCTGTCACCGCGCATGTATTGATCACCACAACCTGCGGCTGATCCTCAAGCTCCACAACAGCAAACCCGGCCTCACGAAAAAGCTCCGTCACACCTTCGAGCTCGGTTTGGTTGACTTTGCAGCCTAATGACAGAAATGCCGCTGATTTTTGAGGTCTTATTGATCTTTGTGTCATAAGAAATTAAGTATAGCATGGCTCGAACGGCGGTCGCAAGGGGGACTTGACGGAGTACTAGCCGGCGCACCCAATGGCTTTCACCAACCCCTTCACCGTCTCCCGCACCAACGGGATTTGTGCGCTCTCTCCCATATGACCGATCCGGAAAACCTTCCCCTTCAGGAACCCGAAAGATCCGGCAATCATAATACCGCGATCATCCAACAAACGTTGCCGGACAACCTCAACATCCACACCCGCCGGAGCCTCAATCACTGTCACCGTATCGCTATAATCCCGAGCCAAAAACAACTTCAACCCCGCATCCTCCACGAAATCGCGGGCACCGCCGCCCACCATGGCGTGGCGCGCGAAAATATCCGGATCCGCCAAAATATTATCCGCGGCAACACTCAACCCTTGGATATCGGCAGCCGGCATGGTGTAGGGGAACCACATCCTCTCCTCATAATCCTCCCACAAAGCCAGGTTGGCGTAATAAGACGCGATCGGCGCCTTCCTGGCATTAATCGCCCGCCACGCTTCGTTGCTGACGCTCAAAAATGTCAATCCCGGCGGCGCGGAAAAAGCCTTCTGAGACGCGCCCAGCACAATATCCACATGCCATTTATCTGTCTCAATCACGTGCCCGGCCATGGAAGAAACGCAATCCGCCACCGTTAAAATCCCATACTCATGCAACAACGGACATAACGCCCCTAAATCATTGAGCACGCCCGAAGGCGTATCACAATGAACCAACGTCGCGAACTTGAATCCACGGAAAAACCCTCCGCCGGCTAAATCCGTCTCCAAAAAACATCTCAACGCCTCCGGATCAAGGCCCCGCCGACGATCGCCGTGAAAAAACACAGGCTCACCACCATACATCCGAACAAAATCCGCGAACCCCTCACCGAAAATCCCATTCTCCAACACTAGGACGCGATCCCCCGGCTCGCACAAAGAAGCACACGCCGCCTCGAGCCCCAGGATCCCCTCACCGCTAAGAATTCTGATATCATTTCGGGTTCTCAGTATCCTCGCTATTTTGTTACAAGTCTCACGATAAAACCGAAAAAACTCCGGATCAAGATCCGGGTTCGTCATCTCACAGGCTCGGGCTAAACGAACATTTTCCCGCACCATTGTCGGACCGGGGGTCATAAGCGTTGTTTGATTCAACTCATTTTCTCCTTATCCCTGATTTTGTTGCAACAAACGACTCGCTTCAGAAGCCTGCCGCTTCCGTATCCCGACTCCCTGTTCCTCTACTCTACGACCGATCCCCTACTACGACCATCCCCAGCTATGACTGTTCCCCGGCTACGACTGATCCCCTGCTACGACCGGCTACAACTAATGCGGTCTTCGACCGCAAGTATCCAGTATTCAGTATTCAGGATTCAGAATGTGGATCTTCTTGTTTTTTATTGATGTTGTTGCAACCTAAGCGACTAACCGACTGCTACGACTGACTCCGGGCAACATGCGCAGTCTCATGTCCTCTCTGCACTAAAACCGGCCCGCTATCGTTCCTCGCCACACCATTGTGTTTATGATGATACGCAGGGAATTGATATGACTCAACAGGCAATTCAAGTGTTCGACCGGAACCCTGGACCTCCCGGGCATCCCGGGCATCCCGAGCGTCTTGGGCATCCCGAGCGTCTTGGGCATCCCGGACGTCTTGGGCACCCCACGCATCCTGAGCATCCCCGGCACCCCAAGCATCCTGATCATCCCCACCGAATTGGTTATCCCAAGCTGCTTGAATAGGCTGTTGTTGATCTGGTTCATGCCTCTCGTCAAACAGATGAACCGTCTCCCCAAAAGATTCGCCGGACATCTCATTACGGGTCTCGCTGCTGTTGCCCTCACCCCATTGAAATTCCAGTCCGTTGCTGGGCATTACCCCTGTGGATATCTTTGCCGCTTTATCGAAACCCAAGGATCCGGGAATACTCCCAAGTCCCGTTGCAGACGCAAACAAATTTGCGTCAATGGCATTATCATGGACGCCCTTGATACTTGACGCATCAAAAACATCCGGGGATTGCTCCATATCAAAGAATTTGACATCCGGATCCTCTAACATCTGCTGAATTTTTTCCGTTGACAATTCTTCATCATCCACAGTCCATTCATTATCATTGAGTACCCATTTGGGATCTTCCGGTTCAAAATAGGTGATCTCAAAATCGACATCTCCGTATCCCGGCACATAAGGTACGATATTGGGCCCTTCATACAAAGGATAGGCCGCAGAACCCGTTTGCGTCATCATGTCATGATTGTCTTTAGACGGAAATCCCGGAGCAAAAGGAACAGCCCCCGGGACATCACCCCTGCTGTACTCCGGAGTGGTGGAAACCGCACTAAGATCCAGCGTTTGATCATAATAGCCCATTCCGCTGCCCTTTTCCGACAGATTATTGCTGTGTGAGAACAGATCCTGCACGCCATTCATTCCGGTTCCCGGCGTGGCATACATCGAATTATGAGGTGTCTCAGTCATCCCAGAGCTCGGGTCAAAATACTGCGTCTCATTCGCTTCAGAACCCTGCGTGAAATACGATACCCCATTCATACCGGAACCCGGTGAGGTATATAGCGAATCATACGGCATACTGTTCATCCCAAGGTTCGGCGACGCGAACGGCGCGACTCCCGATTCACGCCCCAAATTGTCGCCCGACCCGTCATTTCCCGAACCCCATTCGGCCCCCGATCCGGACCTCATGTCGGACCCGAACCCGGAACTCATGTCAGACCCGAACCCGGAACCCATGTCAGACCCGAACCCGGTACCCAATCCGGAACCCATGTCAGTTCCAAACCCAGTACCTAATCCGGAACCCATGTCTGACCCGAACCCGGTACCCAACCCAGTACCCATGTCAGTCCCAAACCCGATACCCGACCCGGAGCCCATGTCTGACCCAAACCCGGTACCCGACCCGGAGCCCATGTCTGACCCGAACCCGGTACCCGACCCGGAACCCATGTCAGACCCGAACCCGGTACCCGACCCAGTACCCATATCAGTCCCAAACCCGGTACCCGACCCGGAACCCATGTCAGACCCGAACCCGGTACCCGACCCGGATCCCATATCGGATCCAAACCCGGCTCCCAAGCCGGAACCCAACCCTGTTCCCAATCCGGTTGTTAACCCTGCGCCCAGCCCTACATCCATTCCGGTACCCGGTACAGGCCCCAATGTTCTCCCTAGGGTCCCGGACATTAAGGCAGGCCTGGCACGTCTGCTCTCACTGCGTTTTGCGCTGCGGGATATCGCCAGCCCCTTCGCCATAGCTGTTACATACTCAGAAACATCACTAACCTCAAAACCCCGACCCATCGCCGGCGCCATCGGCAAATTCACACTGAACACTGTCTTACCCTCTTCACTCTGGGCCGTCATACTCCCCCTATGGAGCATGACGATCTCATGAGCAACAGACAACCCCAACCCCGTCTTACCGGGCAACAGCGGCTTCTCTTTAGATCTGTAGAAATTCTCCATAAGCGCGTCCAGCATCTCCTGCGAAACCGTCTCCCCATAACAGGTTATATCAACATTTGTTCTGTTGTCCCGCATGGCAGCTTCAATATAGATCACACTTTTCGCGTTGCTGAAAGACATAGCCTTCCGAAGGATCCCATAAAAAGCCCGGGCGATTTTTTCAGGATCCGCGAAAACTGAACTCCCCTCCCCGGCGTTGAGAACCACATCCTTGCCCTGCTTCACAAGCAGCGGTCGGACAAGATCAATAAGCAACGCAAACAGCTGGTTTAAATCAACCAGTTTTGGCGTCAATTCCTTGTTCCCCATATTAAAGCGTGTAAGTTCGAAGAAATCATCAAGAAGTTCATCCAGCTCATATGCCTTCTCAATCGCGGCCCCGGTACACTCCGTCTTACGCTCATAAGGCATATATGGTTCGTCATTGATCAGAGCCAAACAGTCGGTTAACGAGGCTAAAGGAACCCTCACTTCCCCTGCGAGGTTAACCACAAGACGGTTTTTGCGCTGATAAGCCGTTCGAGCGGCCTGATCCCGACTGGTTAAAGCCTTTTCAAGCATATCCAGCTTCTTCCCTAAAGAAAACAGCTCCTTTGGCAAGGGGCCCAAGGCCGGACCAATCGCCACCCCATTCATCTCCTCGCTCACAGGCGTATCAATTCCACCCATCATCGCTTCGGCACCCAGCAACCTGTCGATTCCGGTTCCAACTCGCCCGAGATATCGCTTAATTCGCGCAGAAAACCCTAAGTACAGAAGAAATCCCAACACCAACGCAAGCCCCGCAACGAACATCATCATGCCCATCGAGCCGGGAGCCAGAAACGCTCCCGCCGAAGCCTGAAACCCACTCAGGTCAAACCCCAGGGAATCCCGGCTAAATGCGGCAACCGCTTCCGACGTGCAAAACATATAAAACGTTAGTCCCACAGCCAGTACAATACCAGTCACAGCCAGCATCTGCAAAAAAATCTTCAACCTAATGGCTCCGGCATCTTTTTTATCCAACACGTTCACTCCCCCATCCCTAAAACATAGCCCGTTCTCTGCGTGCGTAAACGCCAAACACCAATCCCGCTCCGACGAGGTTCGCCCACATCGAGCTCCCTCCCGACGTCAGAAAAGGCAACGGCATCCCCGTCACAGGCATACTCCCCGAAGCCATCCCGACATTAACAACAACCTGAAAAGCCCACATCGATACCAATCCGGCGACAATGAGAGTTCCCATAAAATCTCGCGATTTTGTCGCCACCGAAACACAACGTAACAAGAATCCACAAAACAGAATCAGCAGAACCGTCGTGCCCAGAAACCCAAACTCCTCTCCCACAACAGAAAACACAAAATCTGTATGATTATCGGGAACAAACCCTCGCTGGCTCTGGGTTCCCATTTGGTATCCCTTGCCCCAGAGTCCCCCCGATCCGATAGCCCAAAGTGACTGCATAACCTGATACCCGTCCCCGACCACACTGTTCTCTTGATTCAGAAAAACAAGAATTCGACTGATCTGGTAATCGTGGAGAGGCAACGGAATTCCTGCCAATGGTCTGAGCAACCCCGGTAAAAGATCCGGTGGTGTCACACTCAAGAAAACAATTGCTGCCCCCACCGCCGCCACCCCGACGAATACCGAAGCGAACTTCAGTGGGTGAGCTCCCGCCGCGAACATCATCCCGGCGAAAATCGCCAGAAAAACCAATGACGTCCCCAGATCCGGCTGAGCAAACACCAACGCCATAGGCGCTAGGACAAAAAGAAACGGCACAATGAAATCCCGATAACGATTCAATCCCTTGGGACACCGCGAAAGCCAACAAGCCAGCGACACCACCACGACAATTTTGGCAAACTCCGAAGGCTGAAAAGCTACATCCCCAAAGATCCCCAGCCACCGCTGGGATCCGCGGGCAGAAACCCCCAACACCAGAACACCTAGAAGCATCACCATGTTCAAAACGTAGAAAACCCAATAGGCGTACCGGGCGTACTTATAGTCTACGCACGCTACCGCCAAAGCCAAGACGAGCCCCGAAACCATCCAAATCGCGTTCGTTTTAACAAAGTGATAAGGATCGTCGGGCAAAAGAGAATACGCCGCTGTGCTCAAAACAAACAGACTCCCTGCCAGAATCAGCAGAAGAAGGACCAACAGAGGGACATCGACGTAAGGAACCCATTTTCGCCAGACCTTCGACATGAAACACCCTCAGAACAATTAAAGTCTATCAATCTGATGATAGCGTCGACGGTGTGTCATCAAACACCATCATACCATAGACATTCCCGAAGGTTCAACTCTTTAGTCAATACTGCCGCTCTCGATCTGGCCTTCAAGGAACTCCCGCCCAATAATGCCTTTGGAATTGCGTTGGGACTCAACCACTTCCGACAAAAGATTCCGCACTTTCTTAGGATTCTTAATCCGTTTGATAACAAAGTCGCCCATACTCTTGTCCGCCGAATTCACCTTGATCGACCCAAGGCCGAATACTTTCTCCCGGAAAGATCGTGACAACGAAATATCCAAAATGCGGTAAAGCCGGACCTCATCCTCATCAGTGTTCCAAAACCCCGTACGTTGATAGAACTTTTCCTCCGTCAACGTATATTTGGTAAAAGACCAAGGCAACCCAAAAATTGTCCGCTTCCGGTCTTGCCAAATCGGCACCACCTTTTCCTGCTTTTGCAGTTTTGGTTTTGCCACAGACTCACACCTCCTTTTCATCCTTCCTTTTCATCCATTTCATACCCTTCCTTTTATAATATCCGAGGATCCCCGACAATTCAAGTTTTTATGGTATGTTCGGCGAGGGTATGTTCAGCGATCATAGGATTCCCTAGGAATTCCTAGGATTTCCTAGGGCCTCCCGGTCGAACTTGTGGTATTCGATACAATCTATTATAATATTAGAAACAAACTGATCCGATCGGGAGGTTTATTATGCAAGATTATGTCCTCTTCACGGATTCCTGTTCCGATATTCCCGCCGACCTTGCACAAGAATTCGGCGTCATCGTCGTCCCCCTGCAATTCAGCATCGACGGGCAGGACTATTATGATGATCCTCTCAACCGCGATCTTTCACAAGAAGACTTCTACGCGAAGATGCGCCAAGGTCACCGCGCCATAACCGCCCAAGTTACCACCCCCAGCTTTGTGGAGATGTTCGAGCCTGTATTACAACGCGGACAGGATCTGCTCTATTTAGGGTTCTCATCGAAAATCAGCGGCACCTACAGTTCTTCTTATATAGCCGCCCAAGAATTGGCTCCCAAGTATCCCGACAGGACCATTCTCACAATTGATACCAAGACAGCCAGCACAGGGCTGACATTGCTTCTGGACCTGGCTCATCAACAAAAAAAACAAGGGAAAACCATTCAGGAACTTTACGATTGGGTATTGGCCCAGTTGCCTCACATCAGCCATTGGTTCACCGTTGACGATTTAATCTACCTGAAACGCGGCGGACGCGTATCCTCTTTCGAGGCTGTTATTGGCAAAACCCTTAACATCAAACCTATTATACACGTAGACAACGAAGGGGCCTTGATCCCTGTGGGAAAGGTGCGCGGCCGCAGACAATCCCTTGATACCCTCGTCCGTAAAGTGGTCGACTTCTGCGTAGATCCCACCCAACCCGTCTATATCGCTCACGCCGACGCATACGAAGATGCCCTAGCGATGGAAAAATCTCTGAGAGCCTGTCTTCCTGTCCAAGACGTGCACATTGATTATATCGGACCGGTTATCGGCGCCCACGTAGGGCCAGGTGCTGTAACCCTCTTTTTTGTCGGCAAAGAAAGATAAAAAACAAGTAAATCCACATTCTGAATCCTGAATACTGAATACTGGATACTTGCGGTCGAAGACCGCATTAGAATATATCTTGCGAAGATTGGCATGCTAAAGGGTGATTCTCTATACGAAAACGGAGGTTGAAGTATGGAAAAACACCTTAAGAGTTGTTGTTTTTTCGCGGTTACAGTGTTTATCGGATCTCTCTCTATGATGTTTGCTGCTCACGTGCCAGGCTTTTCCTCTAAATCGCCCTTGGATACCGCCATACAACCAGACATCAGCATCATCAGACCCGACAAAACTGTGAGTCTGAGCAATTCCATCGTCCCCGAATTATTTGGCACGGTAAAGACCGGCATTCTTTTTGAAACAGGGTCCACCCCGGAAACCGCCATCACAGTGGACTCCGTCATCAACCAAAGAGAGAGAGCTCACCTGATCTGGATGCTCAACCTTTCCATGAGCAGTCTCTCCCTTGTAGATGTTAACGGGCTTTTAGCTCCGTGTTTATCTGACCCGGACTTCAATATCTTCTATGACGTTCCGCCCTCTCCGGAAATGAATGTCTATATAACCTTCGACGATGGACCGTCGGAGTATATGGACAATATCCTAGATACATTGGACGAATATGGCGCTGTAGCGACGTTTTTTTTGCTGGAACCTCGTATCCGGCAGTATCCCGATGTTGTCCGGAGAGCTTTTCGTGAAGGGCATGCCCTAGGGAGCCATGGCGTCACACATAAGCACAACGTTTTTTATCAATCCACGGAGAGCATCATTTCCGAGATCGATCAAACCATCACCGCTTTACGCGATACCACAGGCGTCGGCAGTCCCCTGGTCAGAGTTCCTTACGGAACCTTTCCCAATATGACGAAGAAACAGCTCGCTATTCTGGCTGAACACGGCTATAAAGTATGGGATTGGAACATAGACAGCCATGACTGGAAATTACAGGATGGCAGCTTTGTCCCCCAGACGATCCAACAACTGAAAAAACTGCGTGAACAAGGCGCAACACCCATCGTCCTTCTGCATGATATGAAAGGAACCGTTGCTCATTTTGCGGTGTTGCTGGAATATTTGCGTGACAACGGCTACGTTTTTTGTACTCTGGATCCTGCGAGCCCGGGATTTCTAAGCTGGTAATTCTCACAGACGCAACCACATTTTCAATTATTTTTGAATCTCCGATAGAAGCGGGAAAACACCCACCCCCACAATACCATACAGAGAAACACAATATATACCCCAAAAGGTATCGGTTTGAGCCATGATTCTGCCGCAACGGTTCCGTCCTCTGTTATCGCTATGCTTGGGGCTATCAGCGGTATCCGCTCATCTTCTAAGGTCAAGTAAGTCTTTTTGGGCATGAGGATTTCCAATTGGTATGGTAAATCGCCGGGGGTTTTTTGAATCGAGGTCATCCGCAGAAGATATCCACCCATTTCCAAATGATTAATCATCATTTTGTTTGCTATAGGCGTCTGCTTTTGATAAACACATTGGCTATCGCTATCAAACACCTCGAGAAGAATCGACGAACTCCCGCCGATAAATGACAAGGTCAGCGTCGTCGTCCCGTGGGTTCCTACAAAGAAATTATGCTCAACCGGGACACTGTTTTTGAGGATCCCGGAAAATTCTTTGATTTCCCGCCCCATGATCTCTTCGCCCGAAAGGGTCCCTGCCGGGAAAAACATCAACACCAGGCCAAGGCACAAACCTATCAGAAAACGCTTTTTCATCGGATTTTCACCGCCTTTTTTTGTTTTATTGCTCCTTTTATTATGTTCGAATACATTAGGTTTCATGTAGCAGGCGCCCCTGCGCGAAAAAATACACCCACCGAAAATGGATGTCATGTCAGCAAGAATTCATTTATATTCATCGAAATCCATATATTTCCTTATCGAAACAACGCCAAATTACACCGCTCCTCAAAGACCTTGTCAATATCAAGCCTGCAGCAACCCCATAATATCTTTGAATAACAACCCTACCATCAACAGCACCAGCAGAGCCATCCCAACCATCTGGATCATGCCTTTGACCTCCGGCTTCAGTTCTTTGCCCCGTATCCTCTCATAGGTCATCACGATCACCTGGCCCCCATCCACCGCCGGAATCGGGAACATATTGATCACCCCGAACTGTATGCTGAGAATCGCTGTCAGGGTCCAAAGGGTGGAAGCCCCCTGCTCGGCGCCTTGGCCGATTTGCTCAGCCAGCTTGACCGGGCCGCCCAGGCCATCTGCGTTCAGGTTGACAATCATTCCAACCAAAGTGGTAATCAAAAACTTCGTGAATTCCACCGTGTCCCTGGCCCCCATCCATACAGCCTTCCAAGGGGAAACCTTCTCTAGAACGGTTTCATTAATAATCCCGATAATCACCCGTTTAGCTACCTGATCATACTGAGGTTTCACCGGAATTTCCCGGAAACTTCCGTCGGGTTTTTCCACTTGAATCAAGATCTCTTGATCTTTAGCAGAAACTATTTTCGTGGTTAAATCTTCCCACTTCGGTGTCAGCACTCCATCAACCGCAACGATGCGGTCTCCGGCCTCAATACCGGCTAAGCTAGCCGGATAATCCGGCGTAACGTTACCAACGACATTACTGCCTGTCGCCACCGGGCTGCCCCACACCGCGTACAGCATAACAAACAAAATCGCCCCAAAGATAAAGTTGAAAACCGGACCACCGGTGATGACACCCATACGGCGCCCAAAGCTCTTGCGCTCAAAAGAGCGGGGCAACATCTTCTCGTACTCTTCCTGAGTCATCACCCCTTCCTCCAAATCCGCTTTCAACTCGTGCTCGCTCAGAAACCGGCAAAATCCCCCCAGAGGGAACGCCCGCACACTGTATAAAGTCTCGCCCCGCTGCACTTTTATCAGCCTGGGACCAAACCCGAAAGCAAACTCAATCACCTTAATACCGCCCCGTTTGGCAATAATAAAATGACCAAACTCATGCACAAACACCAGAATACTGATAACAATCAAAAACCAAACCAATGACATCACCGACACCCCCCACCCTCATCACAACTTATGTTCCATCCTATTCGGCAAACGTTTTCGGCTTCTCTTCTTGCCCAAGCATCCGCCGCCAAAACATTAGCCAAACTCAAGGCCTCTTTATGATCAAACCGACCGCAGATATCTTTCACGACTTCATAGATCCGCGGATAGGCAATCTCTTCCCGCAAAAAAGCTTGAACACAAACCTCATTCGCCGCATTCATCACAGCCGGCATCAGCCCCCCCCGGCGGCCGCAATCGTAAGCCAATCCCAGTGCCGGGAACCGGGCTTCGTTTACCTTTTCAAAAGTCAGACCTTGTCCGGCCAACACAGGAGTCGGACTGCAAGGCCAACGCCGCGGATAACTCAGCGCGTATTGAATTGGCAACCGCATATCCGGAATACCCATCTGCGCGATCACCGCCCCATCAGAATACACCACCATGGAATGAACAACACTTTGCGGATGCACCAACACATCGATAGTCTCATAAGGCATATCAAACAAATGATGGGCCTCAATAACTTCCAGACCCTTATTCATGAGAGTCGCCGAATCAATCGTAATCTTCGGCCCCATCTGCCAATTGGGATGCCGCAACGCATCCGCCGGTTTCGCAGCCGCCAACCGATTTTCATCCCAAGTCCGAAATGGCCCCCCCGAAGCTGTGAGCACCAGTCCCGTCACATCGCGGGTATCTTCCGACAAACATTGCCAGATCGCCGAATGCTCGCTATCCACCGGCACAAGTGATCCCGGCCGCAACCGGGCCCAAGCCATAACCAGCTCACCACCGGCAACTAAAGTCTCTTTGTTCGCCAGCGCCACCTGTTTTCCCGCTTGCAGCGCCGCCAAAGTCGGTTCCAAGCCAATGCAGCCGCTTACAGCCATCACAACCGTATCCACATCAGAGGCAGTCACCATCTCCAGAAGTCCCGGCATTCCCGACGATACCCGTACAGGACAATCCCCTGTACCAACCCGGAGATCCCGCAACGCCTCCCGCAATTCCCCGGCCGGTTCCTCCTCCCACAAAACAGCAACCCCAGGCTTAACCTGGCGTACTTGGTCCGCCAACACCCGGCTGTTCGATCCGGCAGCCAACGCCACAACCTCCAAAGCTTCCGGCTGGGCCGCTGCCACCTCCAGAGTTTGTCTCCCAATAGACCCCGTAGACCCCACCACAGCAATTCTCTTCTTCATTTTTGAACAAACCTACCCATCCTTAGTAACTTATAGACGCGAAGCGTCAATAAAAAACCAGATAATCCGCATTCTGAATACTGAATACTGGATACTTGCGGGCAGAGCCCGCGTTAGATTCATAGATACCTTATCCAATAATGCAAACATATAAAAACCACCGGAACCGCAAACATAAAGCTGTCAAACCGATCCATAAAACCGCCATGCCCCGGCAACAAATTGCCGGAATCTTTGATTCCCGCCGTACGTTTCAACGTAGACTCAAACATATCCCCCAGTTGGCCAAAAAAACTGGCCACAAAAGACAAGACCAGCATCGCCCATAGGGGCGCAAGTCCGCAAAAATACCAGAACCCGGCACCCACAGCCAGGCTGACCACCAGACCGCCCACAGCTCCCTCATAGGACTTATGGGGGCTCATCAAAGGCGCTATTTTATGACGGCCGATCAAACTGCCGATGAAATAAGCCCCCGTATCCGTCCCCCACACGATAAAGAGACAATACAAAGCCCACAAAAACCCCTCCGGTGCCACACGTATAGGATAAAAACAGCTGAGCAAAGCCACCGGATAAATCAGGGAAAGAAGACTCCAGGCCGCGTCCTTCCAAGTGTATCTGGGGAACGCCACAGTATAAACACAAACAATAATCAAAAAAGCCAAAAGCAAATAAGGTATCAAATAGTGCAACAGTTTAAAAAACACAAGGATAAACCAACCCGCTGCCAGCAGCCAGACCACACTCTTGAGGGGATTGATGTCCAGCAGGTTCCCCATTTTGAGAAACTCACGCAACACCAGCCCGGCAAGAACCGCCAATAACGCGATAAGAAACTGCCCGCCCAACCATGTGAAATATATGAGAATCGGAATGCCAATAACAGAAATCAACAGACGCCTAACCATGCTAACCATGCTATGATCCCTCGCTTATGCCGCCAAACCTTCGCTGCCTCATCTGGAACTCTTTGATCGCCTTATGCACATGTTCTTCACGGAAATCCGGCCACAAACAATCCGTCACCACCAACTCAGCATAAGCACCCTGCCACAACAAAAAATTGCTCACCCGCATTTCGCCCGAAGTGCGGATAATGAGATCCGGATCCGGCATCCCCGCCGTATACAAACACGCGGCAAACTCCTCCCGTTCAATCTCCCGTGGCAACAATTCCCCCGCCTGCACCCGTTCCGCCAGACTCCGGGCAGCCCGAACAATTTCCTCCCGACCGCCATAATTCAACGCGATACAAAACCGCATCCCCGGGTTGTCTTTGGTTTTCGCAACAGCGTCATCCATTTTTTTTCGCACATCTTCTGGCAACTGTGCGCTGTCGCCGATAACGGAAATCCTTACCTTTTGGCGATGCAACGCCATAAGTTCTTTATATATATATTCGCGGATCAAGGACATAAGCATGCCCACTTCTTCCTCAGGTCTTTTCCAATTTTCAGTGGAAAAAGCGTATACTGTCATATATTTAATACCCATGGCATCCAAAGCCTTAACGGTGGCCCGCAACGCATCCATCCCCGCTCTGTGCCCCATCGTCCTGGGCAAGCCGCGCTTTTGCGCCCACCGGCCGTTCCCATCCATGATGATTGCGACATGTTGAGGTAAACCGCTAAGATCAAGTCCCTCCGTCGAACTCAAGAGCACACCCCCCACATTCCCGGTCAACCGGCCACTGCGCTTACAATCTACGTGTCATGTCGGCAGGTCACTGCGCTAACAAACTACGTGTCACACCGGCAGGTCACAAGCCGATCAGCTCTATCACACTTCGAGAATCTCTTTTTCTTTTTTATCAAGGATGCCGTCAATATCCTTCATATGTCTATCCGTCAATTTTTGGGCCCGTTCCTGCCCTTTTTTACAATCATCTTCTGTCAGCAGTTTTTCTTTCTCTGCCTTCTTCAGATCCTCGATCGCATCACGGCGGATGTTGCGCACCGCCACACGGGAATCGTCAGCCTTTTTGCGTGTGGTTTTGACAAGCTCCTTACGCCGTTCTTCGTTCAACTGGGGAATGGCTAACCGGATCACCTGTCCGTCATCAGACGGATTAATACCCAGATCCGACTTCTGAATAGCTTTCTCAATATCTTTGACTGTCCCCTTATCCCAAGGTTGTATCGTTATTAAACGAGGCTCCGGTACCGCGATCGTTGCGATCTGGTTGATGGGCATAGGCGATCCATAACACTCTACCATAATTTTATCAAGCATAGCCGGATTAGCCCGTCCGGCGCGGACCGACGCCAGTTCTCTGCGCAACAGATCGATCGTTTTGTTCATACGCTCGTCGGCGCTGCTCATAATATCCTCAATCATCCTGCTCCCCCCTTAATTTCGAGGTTCGATGTCCGAAGAACCCTGCTCACATCGTACCCGAACCAACAACTTATAAAAAATTGGTTTCCCGCTACCCTATATAGGTCCCGATAGCTTCCTTCTTCACGGCTCTCATAATATTCCCTGTTTCATCCAGCTTAAAAACAATAATGGGGATATTATTGTCTTTGCACAAAGACGCCGCCGTCGAATCCATGACACCCAAAGACTTATTAAGAACATCGAAGTAACTCAGACGATCAAACTTGACCGCGTCGGGGTTCAACATGGGATCCGCATCATACACCCCGTCCACTTTTTTCGCCATCAAGATCGCCTCGGCCTCAATTTCTGCCGCACGCAATGCTGCCGTGGTATCTGTCGAGAAGTAAGGGTTTCCCGTTCCTGCGGCAAAAATAACGACACGCCCTTTCTCCATATGCCGGATGGCGCGTCTACGGATATACATTTCTGCGACCTGGCGCATCTCAATTGCTGACATCACGCGGGTCTGAACCCCTTGATGCTCCAACGAGTCCTGTAATGCCAAAGCGTTAATCACCGTCGCCAGCATACCCATATAATCTGCCGTGGCCCGATCCATGCCTTGAGAGCTTCCGGCGATACCCCGCCAAATATTGCCGCCGCCTACCACAAGGGCCGCTTGCACACCCAAGTCACGCACCATCCGTATCTGACCGGCAATCGCCGTCAGCATCTCAGGATCGATCCCATACCCTCTTTTACCTGCCAGAGCTTCTCCGCTCAGTTTCAACACTACCCGGCGATATGTAGGCGCCGGTTCAGCCACGGCCACTGTCATATAAAGCCCCCTTTCTCGGCGTCAGAAGGTCGGGCCCCGGGGGTCGGGAACCGACCAGCGACCCAGCAATAGGGGTTCAGACATGCGACCCCCAGTAACCGGATCCGACCCCCAGTAACCGGATCTGAACCCCAGAGCACCAACCTCCCAGCCTCCGAACCCCGAACTTCTATTTCCCCATTTCCTTCATAACCTCTTCAGCGAAGTTCTCTTCACGCTTCTCGATACCTTCTCCAACAACATACCTGGTAAATCTCCGTACCGAAATCTTCTCTCCGATCCTGGCCACCATGCTACTCACAAGCTGTTCCATTGTCATTTCAGGATTCTTGAAAAACTCCTGCTCAAGGAGGCATATCTCTTTATAGTATTTTTCCAGACGCCCTTGAGCGACCTTCTCAGCCACATTCTGAGGTTTCCCCTCATTCAAAGCCTGCTCCAAATACACGCTCATCTCATAACGAACCTTATCTTCCGGCACATCTTCACGTCTGACATAGAGAGGATTCTGCGCTGTGATCTGCAAAGCAACATCCTGAACGAACTCACGGAACTCTTCTCCCCGGGAGACAAAATCCGTCTCACAATTCACTTCCAACAGAACACCAATACGACCTCCGCCGTGAATATATGAGGCCACAACGCCTTCCGCAGCGATACGTCCTTCGCGTTTCGACGCCGCAACGAGACCTTTTTTGCGCATATAATCCACGGCCTGATCCAAATTGCCGCCACACTCACCCAAGGCTTTCTTACAATCCATCATGCCGGCGCCTGTCTTCTCCCGAAGCGCCTTAACCAGCGCTGCTGTTATTTCAGCCATCTAACAAATACCCCCTATTCTGAAAGCTTATTCGCCATGTCTGCACTCTCTTCCCTGTTCAGGATCTGATCAGGATTCGGTCTCTCTTCCTGAACCGATTGCACCGGTTGCACTGTTGGCACCGTTGGCACCGTTGGCACCGTTGGCACCGGGTTCTGTATCTCTTTCTGACCGGATAGCACCGGGGTTTGTTTATCTTCCCGGTTCGCTTCCTCTTGGTTCACCTTCTGTTCTCGGCTCTGTTTCTGGGGTTGGGCCTGCTCCTCATCCTCATCAAGGCTCCCCTGCTGGCCTTCAATGATAGCGTCCGCCATTTTCCCTGTCAACAGTTTCACGGCGCGGATAGCATCGTCGTTAGCTGGGATAATGACATCAATCTCATCGGGATCGCAATTGGTGTCCACGATGCCGACAATGGGAATATTCAACCGGCGCGCTTCCGCCACAGCTATCCGCTCTTTACGCGAATCCACTATGAACAGCGCGTCGGGCAACCTCTTCATGGTCTTAATACCGCCCAGGAAACGTGACAGCTTACCCATTTCATGTTTCAGATTGGCGACTTCTTTCTTGGGCAACACTTCAAAAAAGCCGTCGGCCTCCATTTTTTCTAATTTATGCAACCTTTGCACGCGTTTCTGGATAGTTTGAAAGTTCGTCAACATACCGCCTAACCAGCGTTCGTTAACAAAATACATACCGCAACGTTCAGCCTCTTCTTTGATAGGCTCCTGCGCTTGCTTTTTCGTGCCCACAAAAAGCACTGTCCCGCCGTTAGCCGCCACATCACGCATATAGTTGTAAGCTTCGTCAACTTTGCGCACCGTTTTCTGCAGATCGATGATGTAGATGCCGTTTCTTTCCGTAAAAATATAACGCGCCATCTTAGGGTTCCAGCGCCGAGTCTGGTGCCCGAAATGGACGCCAGCCTCCAGCAATTGTTTCATTGAAATAACAGCCATAGGTATCCTCCTTTGTTTTTTCGACTTCCACAAGCTTCATTCCGGCAACGCCTTTCCGATGGGCAAAGAAAAGGAACCGTTGACCGGTCGGCCCGTGTGTTTTGTGTGGTCAACCACATGTGATATACTGTGAACACCACCATGTGTGATCCGAAACAGATGTTTTAGATCAAAACCAGTCTTCAATATACCATAGAGCCGGTTTGAACGCAAGTAAGCATAATATTTGAATATTTGAAAGGATGTTTGAAAGGATACCGGGTGCCAAACACCCGATAGATTGGCAAGAACGCAAATACGCTTACAGGAGGATGCTGCCCTATGGAAGAAATTGTGAAAAGGAATGTCAACGCCAAAAAGATTGTTGAGACGCTGAAGGTCCTCGCCAACGAAAGCCGGCTCTTGATTTTTTGCTGTCTGATGGAAAAGCCCTTAACGGTTGCCGAAATGCACCGGCATGTCCCAAAAATTACAGACTCAGCCTTTTCCCAGCATCTGACGCTACTCAAAGCCCACGGTATTCTGGATTCTGAGAAATCAGGCCAACATGTCACCTATTCCATTGCCGATAATCGTGTGGTGGCCCTTATCGACGTTCTTAGAAAGAACTATTGCTAGGACTCCATCATGCAACCTGTCGTTATTTTCCGTCCAGCAAATATGTGTAGTTCTCAAACTGGTCCAACACCTTGATGTCGGAATCCTTCATCTCCAACTCATCGATAATTTGTTCGCGGGTTTTGTTCTTTAGCTTCTTTCTGTTGATTTGATCAACCAATCTCTTAAGGGCTCCCTTTTCTAAACCCTCTTCAATGCCCTTTTCCATACCCTTTTCCATACCCTTTTCCATGCCCTCTTTCCATTTCTCCTCAAGCCAGCCCTTCTTCTCCGCTACCTCAAAGAAGTATTCTGCCGCAGTACTCATATTCATGACCTCCTCAAAGATTGTTTTGTTCGCCTGGCGCACGCGATCCAGATACACGTTGTTCAAGTCCAGGATTTTCTTTTCCTTATGCACATCAAGAATACTTATGACATCATCAGGTTCCAAGTTGCTGCCTAACATCTTCAGAAATAAGTTATCCTCTTTGGAGAGTTTGTTCCGTTCTACCAATTGTACCGGAAAGACTTCTCCTCTTATATAATATATCCCTCCGCCTTGATCATCAACAGCAAATTTTCTCTCTCCCTCCAAATACTTTAG
>WRJI01000002.1 GCA_009778595.1 Peptococcaceae bacterium
CCTCTTTTGAACCCAATAATCACTTTTTCGGCGACTTTTTGAAAGACTAACTGCCACCAAGTGGCATTTAGTCTTTCAAAGGTCGCATTTACTTTGACCAGTCACCCAACCCCACACCCACCTCAACACTCAACATCCATCAAAGACTTGTTGACCACTCAATACCGGTCAACCGGGATAAGGTCTGGACTCTATGAAGGTGGAACCCGCGACAGAGCAAATGGGGCAACTCTCGGGACGATCGGTAAGCTCGATATTACCACAAACCGGGCAACGGTAGATTTTGGCGTATTTCACGGTATCAATTTGATCCAAGGTCGCAATCAGATCCGAGAAAATCCCCGCGTGAACTTCTTCAGCCTGCATTGCGTACTCAAATATTCGAATCGCGTCAGGCAAAGCTTCCTTCTTAGCGATCTCAAGGAACTCAGGGTACATGTGCGTGTATTCCTCTGTCTCCCCATCGAAAGCCGTCTGCAAGTTCTCCATGGTTGTTCCGGGTACCACCGGTCCGGGTTCAGGTCTGACGACAGACCCAAATCCCCTGGCTATAGCGAACTGATCGCTGGCATGTTGTGACTCGGCACCGGCTATGGCCCGGAAAATAACCGCAACCCCTGTATATCCTTCCTCTGCAGCCACATCCGCAAAAGCGAGATACTTCGCGTTCGCTTGCGTCTCACCATTAATAGAATACATAAGGTTTGCCAAGGTTTCCGCATCGGACTCGATACCTTGTTCCCCGCTCTTGGAAACAAGAATTCTAACAATTTGGTGGGACCCGCATTTCGGACACGTGTATTCTGACGAGACACCGACACCTTTCACAGATATAGAAGAGCTCTCCCAGCCGCACGCGCTGCATTTCTTCTTATACTTGTATTTACCTGTGTTCTCATTCTTGTCAACGAAGATGGCCCCAACCAGAATCGTAAAAGCATACACCTCCCCCTCAACACCTGTGTCAGAGGAACAACCGGTTAGAAGAGACGTTTCCCCCACAATAACCGCAAGACCAACGGCACTGCTAACTTTCAGGAAATCCCTTCTGGACAGACTCTCGTTTTTCATATTGAATCAACCTCCTTCTTCACTGCCTACGCGCCAATTGGCGCACAAAATCATAACGGAAGCGGCTATGGATATCCCGTTTACATCGATACCATATCCCTTTTCCTATAACAAACAAACCCGGCGATTGTCAAAACAACAGCGATAACCGTCAAAACAGCAAGCGTCCAATAATTGATACTGTCCACAGGCAGCTGCGGAATATAGCCGAAAGGCGTGGTTTTGAAAACCCAACTCGGCAGAAGATCGGGAACGCGCCCAATAAAGGCGGCAAAGAACGAGTACCCGAAATACCCCCAAACCACCGGCGTGGCCTTCGGGAGAATTCCGATCAAAAAAATCGCGATGCCAATCATCACCCACATGGCAGGGAGAAACACCAAATTCGCTTTCAACAAATAAGCAAAAGAGAGATCAGCGTCAGGCAAGACAACCTGTGCCGCCAAATAGATCCCCGAAGCTGTAGCCAGTTGCGCCAAGACGCTGGTTGCAAATGCCAGAATCCCATAGCCCGACATATATCGAACACGGGAAACAGCCCGGGACAAGACATGCTCGGCACAGCCATCCTTCTCCTCTCCGCGAATCTTCATAGCCGCAGTCAGAACAGCAATCACAGAGATCAGAGCCATGATGAAGATAACCATGGACATAAACATCTGAGATGTGGAGTAGTCAGGATTCATCACAATCATCATCGAGTAAAACTCACTTTGCGAAGCGAAACTCTCAATATCCCCCAAGACCGACCCGTAGGAAGCCCCAAGAAGGAAAATAGCGATGATCCACGCCAACAAAATATTCCGCGACAATCTGAACGCCAAGCCAAAAGAGGATCGGAGAAAAGGTGAAGCGTTCTTCCGTCCCGGCCTGGATGGAATGAAACCTTGGTCTATATCGCGGATCCCATTCAGAACGTATGCGACAGCCACAACAACCAGCGTTTCAAGCAGCAGCACCAGAACCGGCCACCAATAGTTTTCAACATATATCTGGGCCCGCTGAATGAGCCCCATGGGGCTGGCCAATGAAACAGCTTCACTGCTGATATCTCCGTAAGCGCGCATCAAATAGATCACAAACAACGCCACAAAAGAAAGCCCCGCCGCACCCCGGGAAGACGAAGCCAGTTGCGAAAACATGGCTGTCACCGCCGCGAAAAACAGCCCGGACACGCCCAGTGCGGTACCAAACAACATAGACCCCGCAAGATCCATGCTTTCGATTTGAAACATAGCAATACCAAGACCTGTAAACAAGGCAAGAACAATATTAACAAAAAAAGCTGTTATCATCGTGGCCTGCAAATTCGCGATTCTTCCTGTGGGCAGGGAACGCACAACCTCCGTGCGGCCTCTTTCCTCGTCGCCACGAGTATGGCGAACCACCAGCAAAATATTCATAACGGCGACGGCGATAATCACCCAAAGCAGCATCATGTTTGAATACATGGCTCCGGCCGTATAATCGTCAATACCGTAAACAGGACCCATCATGGCAATCATAGCGGGACTTTCCACCATCTCGATGATCGCCAGCCTGGCTTCGTCTTCGATCATACCCCCCAACCCAGGCGCAAGACTCGCCGAAAATAACACCAGGAGAATAATCCAAATTGCGGACATAACCCGCTCCCGCCGGAGAATCAGCCGGACAAGCCTGCCGGTATTCGCAAAGTAGCCTCCCATGGTTACTCACCTCCGTCAGGGAAAACACCCTCATCACCATAAGGGGGATCAGCATCATGATCGGCGGTGTTTTCTTCCAAGGACTTTTCCGCGTTATAATGACGCATGAACAAATCTTCAAGGGTTGGTGGTGAGCTTTCGAGTTTCTTGACACCGTAGGGACCGATATAGGACACAACACTGCCGATCTTGTTTGAATCCACTTGAAAAGATAGCCCTCCCTGTTGCTCTTTTACATCATGCACGCCCTCAAGCCGATCAAGGTTTTCAACCGGCGACTCTGTCTCGATAGCCATGGTCATTCTCGTCAGATGCCGCATTTCAGCCAATGTCCCCGTCTCAACAATCTCACCTTCACGAATGATAGCGATTCTGTCGCACAGCTTCTCCACTTCGGACATAATATGGCTGGACAGGAAAATCCCTTTTCCCGCTCTCTTCAACTCAAGAACACACTCTTGAAAAACCTGTTCCATCAACGGATCAAGCCCGCTCGTCGGCTCATCGAGGATATAGAGATCAGCATCAGAAGCAAAAGCAGCGACGAGAGCCACTTTCTGCCGATTCCCTTTCGAATACGTGCGACACTTCTTTGACGGCTCGAGATCAAAATCCTTGAGAAGCTTTTCGCGCCTAGTCTTATCGTGTTTCCCCCGCAAGCTGACAAACAAATCAATCACTTCGCCGCCGGTGAGATTGGGCCAAAGATTGACATCCCCCGGCACATAAGCAATTCTTTTGTGTATCTCCACCGCGTCTTTCCAGGCATCCATCCCAAACACTTTCGCGGAACCTTTTGATGCCTGAAGGATCCCTAACAGAACACGAATCGTCGTCGTTTTTCCTGAACCGTTCGGACCAATATAGCCGAACACCTCTCCTTCACTCATCCTAAGATCGATCCCGTTAAGAGCGGTAAACTTGCCGAATTGTTTTGACAACTTAACAGTCTCCAGACTCAACGACGCCATAGCCATATTCCCCTTTCAATCAATGAGTTGACCCCAAAGAAACGCATTCCGCAGAATACAATACATCTTTATACATAATACCTCTAAATCCAAAAACCCGCAAATTCAATTGCGCTTATTGTACCTGTAATGACAACAGCCTCTATTCATTCTCCCTATGCCTTATTTCATCAATCTCGATTGTCTTCAGCATAGCCACAAAAGTTTCATGACAATCATGGTGCCCTGCAAAATATGCCGTGAACTGATCTTTTGGGGATATGACTATATACCCTTTGTCGTATTTGTTGTCGTCAAGATCAAAGTAGACGCATTTACATCTGATTCAAAGTCAAAAGTCACTTTATAATTAATAACCACAACCATGATCACAGTAATAAGCAATGCTAAAATGATGTATAGATTCATATTACTATATTGATGTATCTTATTATGTTGGCATATCGTCAATATACTAATCCTCCCCAGACATTGCAAAACCCGCCAAATCCCACAATTCATAGGATCTCGCAGGTTCCCGTTCACCCTCTCAGGCAATCCGCATTGGATCAAAAACCTGTCTACATACTGGTGCCGAAGACCGGAATCGAACCGGTACGAGGGATTAACCTCGCGGGATTTTAAGTCCCGAAGTGTCAAAAAAAACAAAATCAGCCCACATCAAGGCGTTTGAGTATTATTCAAAAATGGCTATCCAAGCCGATATTGCGGCATGAGCGATTTCCGTATAAGTATACTTGCATGCTATACACCGATTCTGTGGCGTGCTCGGGGGTCAATTCGGGGGTCAATTCGTCCTATATATGATATGCTAGACCAGATTCTAAATCACTAAATTCTTGATAGGATTTAATGTGTGTAGCTAGTGATTTCCTTTGTCATTTCGAGTGACTTCCTCTGGGTCTATGTAGGGGAGCCGGGCAACCGGCTCATTGGGGGGTGTAATATGTGACCTTTGTGCTTGCGAAGATGACGGCTAAAACAATCGGTGATCGTTGCAATGGGATCCCTCCCCGAAAGGGGTTTGAAACGCCTAGAAGATGACGGCTAAAACAATCGGTGATCTCAGGAGTATTTCCTGGTGATCTGGGTGTGGGTGGTTTCCAATTTCATCACTTGCGATTACATAGCAGTGGGCTGCTGTTTGGCTGATAACATCGATGTCATCTCTAAATGATTTTAAAGCGTGGGAGTGGAGAGGATCGTCGTCTATTATATGCCAGGCTGACGTCCCATCTAATGTCGGGAGCAATTCGTATTCATCCGTGCCAAATTCTGGAAAGCTCCTTTCATCTTCTCTCTCCGAATTGTCTTTACTGTCTTCGCATATTTCGCCAATTTCGCGATCTTTGTTCTCGAACCTAATCCCGATCCCTCCGACATAATAGTAATCATCCTCATACCGAGCATACGTTTCCATGATTTTTGTAATCATTTCAGCTTTTGTCATTTCGTGTGCCTCCTCAAATTTTTGTATTACCAATCCCTTGATAATACTATTATCTCATACTAGATGTAGTATGTCAAGCGTTTCTACGTATGTAATTTTTACCAGTTTACGCAGCAAGGAAAATTGTGTATGATTTTCTGGAATAAATATAAGGAGGAGATACCATGAGAAAAGCCTTGCTGTTATCCATTTGTTTGGTGTTTTGTTTCGTTTTGGCGGGGTGTGGCACCGATGTCGCCGTCACCCCGACGAGTGACGCTCCCCCATCAAGTTCTGATTCGTCCCCAGATCCAGGCACAACAAACACTTTTGTTGTTGGAGAGAAAGCCGCCGTCAGGGATAAGTCGGGATCCGAGCTGTATACATTCGTAATCAACTCGGTAACCCAAACAGATGCTAGAAACCAGTTTATGGAAAAAGACCCCGCGCAAGTGGTAGTGATTAACTACACTTATGAAAACATCGCGATGGATGAGGACATCAGGGTGTCGAGTCTTAACTTCAAGATTATCGATGCCGGAGGGAACGTATGCGAGACATATCCCGTCAGTACGAGCGCGTACGCGCAAGGAACCCCCATGGGCGCAAAATGTACGGCCGAAGAGGCATACGGCCTTATAGAAGAAGGCCAATTCAAGTTGCTGTTTTACGATAATATGTTCAACAGCAAGGCAGATGCTACGTTCACGCTGAGTGTAGAATAAGGTTCCGTGGAGCCCTTTAAAGGGTTCCTCCTACATACCAATAAAGCCCGCCTGGGCTTTTTATTTTGGCCATTCTATCAATATGATTTTCTTATGGCTGCGATAAAAAACAACGATTACAAAACCCCCGAAAATCTGTTGACATCTCTACTGCATCATGATATAGTAGTATTATCAAGAGGTTGAGGGGGTGATACAAATCAGGCAAAGCCTGGTCATCGGAAATATCGGGGGGTAGATCGGAGGGTGACGACTTGAGCGGTGCGAGGTAACACTGCCATGATGGTACGAAGCACGATAGTAGCCCAACACATATACATAGCGGGGACAAGCCCGCAAATACAAAAGGAGGATACCACAATGACATTACAACAAGCATACGCACAAGGCTACACGGACGCTGATGCCACAAGACAGAGGGGCTATGTATCGCGCAAAATCGATCCCCTCAAACAGGCGGTACAGGTGGCCGGGGGATCCCGCAAAGGTGAGCTGTACGTGTTGCTCCCGGGTTGGGATACTACAACCTACTGCTGGAGGCGATATCTGACGCGGGACTAACCCTCCCGCTCCCCTACATACCAAGGAAGGAAAACAACAAAGAAAGTAGGAAACCAAATGACAAAAACGCATTATTTTCTTGCAACACCTGAATTAAGTGCTGCTCCATTAGAGATATCAAGGATCTTTCGTACTTTTTACCCTGTACTCGTTGCGATAGATCACCCAGATCATTATACCGTTCTTCCTTATTCTTCCTCTCACAAATACACAAAAATAACTCGTGATGAATGGCTCAAAAATGAGGGAGGATTCGAGCGTCGCAACATTAAGGTCGAGCAGGACTAGTCCTGCTCCCCTACATAGCCCCACAGCGGGGCGAAAATAAGAGGAGGAATACCACAATGACAAAGTTTGAACCAGGAAAAAGGTACCAGACCAGAAGTATATGCGACCACAACTGCATCTACACAATTCTGGTTCTGGATCGTACGGACAAGACAATCGTCTTTTCCGACGATGGGCGTATACGACGCTCGAAGATCCGCGTTGACAAAGACGGCGAATACTTGATACCGGATCGGTATTCGATGGCTCCTGTGTATCGAGCACACAGGGATCACGTCAAGGGGTTTTAAGCCCCTTACATAGCCTCACAAGAGGCGATAAATGAAAGGAGATAGCGAGATGATGACACAAACAAAGCTTGCGAAAATCAGGAGAGAGTCAGGGGTAAAGGATCTGGAATACCTTCCGGATCTCTGGAAGGTGGAATACAGGGCATACGAAAGATCCCTCCAGAACGATGCTGAGGCATGGGTAAGACCAGACACGCTGATTCCGTGGGCGGAAGCCCCAGAATGTGCTGTGTTTCAAACCCCTTTCGGGGAGGGACCCTGTTGCAACGACCGTGATCGGGCCTATAGTCGATATGCTCAAAAAGTTTCAAACCCCTTTCGGGGAGGGACCCTGTTGCAACTTCAAAGTCAGGGGCCTGTGCATACGCATACAGGGTTTCAAACCCCTTTCGGGGAGGGACCCTGTTGCAACGATTCCGTGGGCGGAAGCCCCAGAATGTGCTGTGGACTGGGAGGAGTGGGACGGTGTGGAACCTGCCATCACTGATGGATGGGTTTATGTCGAACGTGAGTTCGATGGTTACGTAGTACTAGAAACAGATCTTTACACTCAGGTCTGGAAGGAATCCTGTCTACAAACCGGATGGGGCCACGCTTGCCCAACCGGAGGCACATCCTCCGGGTGGAAGCCCGATTACTTTACCACTGATGACGATGAAGTCATCTATCTTGTGAGCGGGTAACCGCTCCTACATAGCCCCAAAAATGGGGCGAATATCACAATGGGGAGAAGAACAAACCAAATCCAAATGGGCCCCTGTGGGATCATGGTCAACTACTTTTTAAGGGAGGAAAGGAGGTGAGGGAAAAATGCCTGAGTAGGAGGAGGATCGGGAAGACGCTCATTTTAACGAAAGATAAGGAGGATACCACCATGGCAACTTGTTTATTTCTGTTGGTGATCTTGGGCTCGGCGGCCATGTATCTGCTGATCCTGAACCTGGCACCCCATGCTCTCAAGCATTTAAAGCAGCACTTGAAGCATTATAAACATTATAAGCTAACAAAAAGAGTGCAAGCGGAGATTAAAAAGGATCTCGCCATTTACCGCGCAGAAAAATACATGCGAGCCAAATACGATTTGCCGTATTTGCAGAGCATCGCGGAGGATGCATTATTCTTGCTATATCCAACGCATGAGGATAAGCAAGGTAAAAAAGATGATTTACTCTTTCAAACGCTCGATCGGCTGCGCGGATGGCCGAAGGAGGAGTGACATTCGATCCGGGAAACCGGATCCATCCGCTTCAGCGTTCTTCCGAATGCCGATCCACGCACGGGTATTTACATACCCATCAACATCCCTATAACCTCCGCCATCAAGCTTGATGTAATACCTAGCTTTCTTAAAAGCCATTTCGTATCCTCCTCTTATTTTTCGCCCCATTTGGTAGATGGGAATTAACCGATTTGTGGACCGGTACCATCTTCGCGGTAACCCAGACGAGGAGAGCGATGGAGTCTGTGTCGCTTGATAGGCTTCTCAAACTCAGGGGAACGCCTGAGTACGATGAGAAATGGCAGGAGTTTTACGATCTCCTCCCTCCCCCAGACACAGAGGTGTACTATGAGACACCGGAGGAGGCAGCTGCGCGAATTCAGCTGATCCCAGTCAACGGGAGGGGGTAACCTCCCCCCGTACATAGCCAAGGAAGGCAAATTAAAAGCTGAGGAGGAAAAGAACGATGTATGATTTCGTGGTCATCGACCCTCGTGCCAATGAGGAAACAGAAAGGATGTTCCAGAACCCCGTTTATGGGGTAGAGATCACCATCCCGGCGCTCGCGGAGCGCTGCGTTTGGAACCTTGACCACCACGGGGTGAATGTTGGTCTCCCACCTGCCATTGAGCAGGCGCTGACATGCAAGCTCCCGCCGGAAGGGGCGACTATCGCAACGATACGCCCAGACCTAGATAGCGTTGGATCCATGGCGGTAATGGCCAGGAGGGCTGAATGGGATGAGGGGAGACCAGTGACCGGGTTAGGAGACTGGGAAACCAATCTCAGTCTGGACCTTCATTGGTCTGAAACAATGTTCCAGACCCTAGCCTTCAGAGATAGAGTTCTGAAAGTCGCTACCGCTGACGCAGGCGCGACGGCAGGGGAATGGAGACCCCTTAATCTGCCATCAAGGAGCACCCCATGGCCTGAAGCGGTCGCGGCAAGCGACCGACAAGACCTTTCTGCCATTGCTCTTGCTGTCAGCGATTACAAAGTCCCCCTCGTGGAGAGGGTGGAATGGATGCGACAATGGCTTCTTTCCGGCGCAGAGCCGGAAGGATACCGGGATAAGGCCAACTCGGACCGGCAAGGGTTAATCAAAGCCCTTGAGGACGGGACGATCAAGGTCACCCACGACGGTGGTTGCGTCGCTGTCGTGGAATCAAGTCATCGCAGCGCGATGACCATCGGGTATTCGTTGGCACCTGTTGTGGTTGCCATCAATCCCACCTTTTCGTTTGCTGGGAACCCCCCTGTCAGGAAGATCACGATCTGCCAGTACTCGGCTGGCTATGTAGATCTCCAAGCGGTGTTTGCAGCCCTCTCCAACCTTGAGCCAGGTTGGGGAGGAACAGACACGATAGGCGGGAGCCCACAAGGGGCAGCCTCGGTGCTGTCTGCCGAAGAAATAATCGCAGCAGTAACCACAGCAACAAGGGCCACTGTCGGTTGACCAGGTGTGGTAAATGGGGAGTTGTAGATAGTGGAACAAATTTTGTGGCGGAAAGGAGGTATGTGGATTATTGATGAAATAACCCCAGGGTAGGAGGATCAGGATTCAGAATGTAGAAGAAAGGAGGTGGTTGGGGAATGGAAAGGAGCGGGCACATGCCCGCCCCTACCTCACTCAACGAAGAAAACTATGTTTCAATCCCCGCCAGGAAGGCGACACCTTTAGGATACCACCAAAATAAAAAGGAGGCAACTTGTTATGAAAAAAGTTATCGAAGGGAAGATGTACGATACAGATACGGCCAAGGCTGTGGCATTCTGGGACAACAACCTAGGGAGAACAGACTTCGGCTGGTACTCTGAGACCTTGTACAAGAAGAAAACAGGAGAGTTCTTCCTCCACGGCGAGGGGAACGCGAACTCAAAGTATACTACGCCTCACGGCGAGAACAGCTGGGGAGGCGGAGAGGAAACGACGCCACTGTCGATATCAGAAGCCCAAAAATGGGCGGAGAGATTGGACGGTGACGAGTATGTAAAAATATTTGGGGATGTTGAGGAGTGACAAATATAACGAGGATGCTGGGGGTTACCAGCATCCTCGCGTGCCCCACCACAAAGCCGGCGGGAGGCTCCAAAAAAGGCCCCTTTCGGGGATTGCTGCACAGTAGCATAATACCATATGGCTATGATATTATCAACCTGTAGCATCACGAGAGGATTGCTAAAAAAGAAAAGGCCGGGGTACTCCCCGGCCTGGTATCCCTCATAGAGGGGTACCACAATGACACTATTACTCTATCACATTTCCCCCAACAACGCAAAGGAGGTGATAGATTGCGTAAAATTGGCAGTGTCGACAACTGCCAAAAATGCGGAGCAGAATATGTGGTGAAGACAGGATCACAGAAATTCTGCCCCGAGTGCTCCCTGTCGGACACGGCCCGGAGAGCGTCGAAGAAATATTATGATTCCACTCACCCGCTCCCATCTCAGCGTGAGTGTGCTTTCTGCGGTACCATTTTCACCCCGAAAGATCACAGGAACACCCTGTGTTCTGACGGGTGCAGATCCGCAAGGAAAGCCTTGCAGCAACGCCAACACGTTGCCGCTAATGCTGACGCGATTAGGGAGCGGAAGAGGCGATGGCGGTTGGACCGGATCTCTGAAAAGGATGATCCCCCATGAGGGGTCTGCCGCCGGGAGGAGCTTGCCTATTCGGCAAACCATTCCTTGATCTCTTCGAGGGTTTTAGTGGTGTGGTGTTCGCCCATGAGGTGGCGTCGCCCACCAATTACCTCGAAACTCATTCCCTCGTCGTCAATCCAGACGTCGAGGCGAATGCCGTAGACGGTGCGTCCGCGCTCATCCAGAGCGGTGATCAGCTCTCCGTCTTGATCGTACTCGATATAGTCACTGTAGATGATATTAAGATCGTCGTCCATACATATCACCTCCTTTCCTCCTTGACCAAGTGACCTCCCGGCGGCACAGCCCTCCTTGGCTATGTATGGGGACGGGATCCGTCCCCTTGGGGCTAGTAGTCCTCTGGGACTGTTGGCCACATTTGGATCCAGGAGTTGCCCCCATCATCCCATGCGACCAAGGCTCCGTTGCTGGCTACTGCGGTTTGATCCATGTCCGAGTATGGCTTGATTGCCGTCCCGTCGATCTCAACCTCAACCCCGTTGACCTCGATAACCTCCATTTATGTTTCACCTCCTCCCCTTTCTTGGCTCGTTTTTTCAATCCCTTGATACTCTTATTATCTCATACTAGCTGTAGTATGTCAAGCGATTCTACATATGTAATTTTTACCAGCTCGTTTTTGACCACGCTGGTTCGGATTTGGTTGGAAAAATTTACATATGGAAATAGCCCTATAAGCGCTTGACATACTACAGCTAGTATGAGATAATAAGAGTATCACTGGGAGGTGATATCCGGATCCTTGACAACCGAATATAGCGTCCAGTACCCGTCTAGATCGGTGGTGAGCCGCGAGACACGCCAAGACCCCGCAAGGGAGAGCGGTAAAATGTCTGAGCAGGCCAAGACCCGGCTCGTGTGACGGAGAATGACGAAAACCCAATCTTTAAGGAGGCTACCACAATGGCAATGTTATCAACCCGTTTCACAAGCAATACTTTTGGGATTGTGCGGGACACCCCGCTTGATAACTCGCAACTCTTCAGTATTGCACCATCAATATTCGCTGACGGAAAGCACTCGTCGAGGTCGGATAGGTACTCCTATATCCCGACTATCGACATTGTGGAGGGGATGAGACAGAACGGGCTGTTCCCCTTCATGGCTGTCCAATCCCGTTCCCGCGTCCCCGGGAAGAGCGAGTACACCAAGCATATGCTCAGGTTTCGCCCTGATAACAAAATCAGTGCACCGGAAGCTTACGAGGTGATCTTGATCAACTCGCACGACGGGACATCGTCGTACCAGCTAATGGCCGGGGTGTTCAGATTTGTATGTCAGAACGGCATGGTGTGCGGGGACGTCGTTGACGATTTCCGCGTCCACCATAAGGGAGACATTACAAACGACGTTATTGACGCTGCCTTCCGAATCATCGACGAGAAAGACTGTGTTGCAAATTCCATCGACACCATGAAGTCGGTAACCCTGCTCCCTGATGAGCAAAGAGTCTTCGCAAACGCAGCATTAGCTCTCAGATACGATGATCCGCCAATAGATCCAATGCAGATCTTGGCGACGAGAAGGTACGCGGATCGCGACGGGATCTCCTCTCTCTGGGGAACCTTCAACCGGGTTCAAGAGCACCTGACAAAGGGAGGTCTAGAAGGTCGGACAAGCGCTGGCAAGCGAACGGTAACCAGGTCGATAAGATCCATCGACAACAACGTGGGTCTTAACAGATCATTGTGGATGCTGGCCGAAGGAATGGCCGCATTAAAAAACGCCTGACAAATGCACTTGCCAAGCGTCTACCATTATCACCTCCTAGGGTACAGTATTCCGGATGGGGCGTCAAGCCCCGTCTGGGGTATGGAATTAATTACTATGTAGGGAGCTGTTGCCATACTGCATCCAGTATGAGATAGGAGTACGCACAATGACAATCACAGCAAGCGGGAAGACTTACGAAGTAACAGAGTCGGAGCTCATTGGGGCTATCCGCAAGGCTGGCCTCAAGCGGAATTGAAAGGAGGGATAGAAATGAGGCAGTCTCTATTCAGTATGGTCGGGGACGCCGACCTGTATGAAAGAATCACGAGGTATGTCCAAGAATCCTATCTGATTTTATGGGGTATTTTCGCGGTCCTTTGTATAATTTTTGGGTACTTTGTTATAATTGGAATATTGTGGGCCATAGAAAAATACAAAGATTCCCAGTTTGCCTATGATAGGGCGTCCAATCGTGCCCATAAAAATAGAAGAAGAAAAGTTGTGGCGAGGGAAGCCGTATACGCGGCAGAAAGGCACATGTATGAAAATTACGATGTGCATGAGATCCAGAGGATTGTAGAAGATGCTATCGCCTTGCTATATCCTTGGCCTGAGGATAGAGAGGATCCAAGAGATATGGTGCTACAGATGCTGCTCCGCGCGCGCTATAAGGCCGAAAAAGGGGAGGTGATTATGTATGGCGACCTCAACGATAGTTAAGAGGAGGTACAACGAGAAAACGTATCTCCGAGTACAAGCGTCCCTCCCGAAGGGGCTTGTACAAACTCTCAGGGAAGAGATATCAAAAGATGATGACATGCATTTGGCGCGCTTGATAAAGGACGCAATCGAGAAGTACCTCCTCACGAGGGGGTACACAACAGAAGAAGTTGATGATATGTCTGGAAAAAATTACATCCCAAAGGGGAAGTAAAAACGCTTGACATACTTGCTCATCCTCATGCAAAGCCAAACGCAAAAGAAGACAGAAAACTTCGGGAAAGGAGATGGCAGGTGAGTCATCCAGCAATGAATCTTGTTAAAGAGATATCAAAGTTCCACCCAGACGTTTGGGATATGGTGGAGCTTTTCAGGCGCGGCAAGGGTACGGATTTACCAGATTGGGACGACAAGTGCTATGTCCCGATTCACGCCACACTGGCGATTACCTCCCAAAAACGGCTGCCGTTCGATTTCGCAGCCCTTCTCGCAGCGCTTGCCCCTTGGAGAGTATCCAAGGAAGTGTACCGGTTTGACCCCGATCTTGAAATGATGTTGTATGATCAGGGGGCTGACACGAACATCCCTTGCGCGGCGTTCGACACCCTGCCATTCCAGTGTGTCTACATTGAGGCTCCGAATTTCGCGAAGGACTGCCATGGGTTCTTCGTTCACTTCGATCACGATGTGGAAAAGAAGCACTTCGAGATTCGGTTTATCATCCTGTCGCAGGGAGCCACCCTTGAAGGCGGGTGGGCTCCGCTTGTTCTGCACCTCAATAAAAAGACGGTTGCAGAAAGCTGGGAGGCTTATGTAGAGGAAGGCGTCGAAAATTTGACTGCCCATCTTGGCCCAGAGATGGGGGAGCTGTATAGCCTCCTCAAAGACACTAAGCAGATGGAGCAGGTGAAGCAGGGTATGGCAAGGGAGTTATCACGAGCTATGCAGCTCGTCCTCTATCTTTGCGCTCAAAACTCAGAGATAAAGGAGAACCCCTTGCGGATCCCCCGGGATCCCAAGAAGATCGTCGACCACGGCAAAGACATCCGCCGGTGGGATGTCGGGCTGAGGATTGGACGCATTATTAGAGCGTCCGCGTCAAGCCCGTCTCCAAGGCAGGGGAGCGGATCAGCTGGGGGCAAACGCCCACACCCACGCCGTGGCCATTGGCACCACTTTTGGACGGGGCCAAGGGATGACCCAAGAAAGCGCAAAGTCATCCTGAAATGGGTTGCCCCAACTTTTGTTGGGGTTCCTGATGACATAGACCCTGTAATCGTAAATAAGATCCTCGGAGGGAGGTGATATGTATGTCTTATGGAGGCGATGCCCTCATTGAGAACGAAGGGCTTGAGGAAATGACAGAAGGTCAGCTGGCTGATTACATGGCAAGGATAGCCGAGGAGGAGCCCTTCGATTGCGACGAAGGCGATGAGTAAAGGAAAGGCCGGGACAAAATCCCGGCCTTTTTCCTTGTTCCCCCGCCAGCGCAGGGATACCCCGCTAATGCAGGGACCTAGTGGCTCACACAGTGCACAAAACAATACACTAGGAGCACCCCCGCAGGGGGAACGGAATCAGTATACCACCAAAAACATCTGCAACGCAAATGGTAACTTCATACATCTAGACATTCTCCTCTACATAACATGCAATGGTTCATATTCGCTTACAAAAAACCGCTCATCACCAGCTGTTATGCCGCATTGCCTTTTGTGCGCCTTATGCCCCATAAGCCCATCATTTTCCACGAACCACCCCGGCTCGATCCGGGGGCGCCTGTACATGCTGTGCCACTTTTCTATGGCAAGATACATGTCCCAGGTATAATTTGGGACCTCTTTCGCAAGTGGTGTGCAAGGCTGTGGAATAAATGGCGTCCACTTAATTCGCAACGAAACATTCTTCTTGAGGGGTATCGAAAACACTCTCTCCATGAACCATTCCCATTTCTCGAAGTCTTCCATGGTGTCCCATGGGTACCCGACAATCATAAACATTTTGAATTGAACATGCCCACGGTCGACGAATGTTTTAAAGTAATCATAGATCATCTGATCTGTGATCTTCTTCTTGACTCTGAACCGCGTTTCTTCTGTAAGCCCATCGATCCCCACTCGAATGAGTTGGTTCATTTTGACATTTGGCAAGTTTTTGAGGACACTGTCCACCCTCATACTCGCAAACCCTGCGTTATAGCCCTTGATATTGAGATAGTCATACAGATCTTGGTAGCGAGGTACGCTAGCCTCGTCCGGCGCGTACGGGTTTATCTTCCGCGTCTTTGTCGTATCAGCTTTGTCAATAACCGCCTTGAGGTGATCAATGTCATATGGTCGGTATGGCGTACTGTGCCCTAGCTCGCAATAGTGGCACGCATATGGGCAGCCACGAGCGAATTCGATATACCATGCCGCTGATCTTGTCCCAGGTCGGTTAAGGTACGGCGGGTTGTCCGGCAGTGGGTTCTCGATGTTTGCCTTCGGAATTGGCGATCCCACTTTCCAATCTCGGCATATAATCGTCCCAGGGATATCTCTAAGCCCTTCAATGTCATCATCGGCGTCAATGCGCGGCAGCACTTCCTTGATCCAAGATTCGGCCTCTCCTACGCATATCACATCTGCGTACGGAATCGCTGGGCGCGGGTTATTCTGCATCGGATGCCCACCAACGATCCGCCATTTCGCCTTTTTCGGCATTGCTGCCAACCGTGCAAAGTCATTGCAGTGGTGGACAGATATCATCTCAACATCATACCCAGCTTTGGTACTACGCAAAAAGTCAGGCTTATACCCAGCCAACTCAGCGTGATGGGCTACATAAAAGGCCCCAATCGATCCTCTATCTTGATCTTGACACGCTTCAATCATGCATGTTTTAAGCATGGCTCCCCCTTGTATGATTTACTCCATGGAATGTCTGTTGATGGTGTATTAAGCCTGTAGTAGGCTAGCATCTTGTCTATAGTCTTGTCCCCCGTATCCTTGTAGTCAATGTTTGCCACAAGAGAGTGTAGGACGCTACGCTTGGTGTCGCTAAGGTTGTGGTACTCACTCAAAAATTCCGGTATCATATCGCTTTCGCCATGGTACCGTTTCCAGCTCGGGAACCTCTCCCTGTGTCTTGCGCTGTACTTCCTTCGGTACACAAGAAAGTCCATCGGCATCCAAAGATTGTCAAGAAACTCCCCAACGTCCTCCCCCCACATAGATTCAAAGAAATCCCGTTTTCCCGAAACCATCCCACGAGCGCTGCATAACATCCCTTGTATCGAACGAATAAACTTCTTATTCCAATGCTCCCCTATGTGGTTTCTGTCCTTATCGGTTACTGGGATATACTTCATGGGGAAAGAGCACATTGTGACCCCATACTGTTCCCCGAGGTCGACATTCAGTCGCATCTTCTCATACAACTCGCTTGGTTTATCCATAAAATTGTAAAGCATAGTGGTCACAAAGTGCCTGTGTCCGCTTTCGACAGCCATATCAACAGCTCTTCGATAAGTGTCAAATGACCTGGCGTCATCAATCGAAAACCGCACAACGGAAACACCAATCTCTTTTAGGGTTTTCATGTTTTCTTTTGTCGCAAGCTTGTAATCAATGCCTTGATTGAAGTCTACGGTTTTTACCCCTGCCTTGCTTATATCCCGTGCGATGTCATCAAACCTCTCAGAGGCAAGGACATTATTATCAAGCAGCACAAGGTTCTTGGCACTTGGGATTGCGACTCCAGTATAACCGCAATATTCCGGCTCAATTTTATGGACAACACAAAAGGGGCATTTTTTTATACAGCCCCTTGTTGTTGTTGCATATGCTGTGCCCTTGGTATCCGTCATCGTGTAATCAAGCGGGAGACGATCCACAATAACCCCGTCATCAAAACCGAGCATCCCTGGCTTGTCAAGTAGCCCAACCACAGGCATCACCCCTGCCTCGGCGAACACATCATCAGGCATTATGCTTGCCATTATCCCGCCCACATAGATCTTTTTTGCCAATCCCTTCGCTTGGATAATCGTTCGGATTGTGACATCCCATTGGAAAGTGAAAAGCGTCGTCACGCACACAATGTCGTACATTTCGCGGTTGAAGAGGTTGACCTCAGGACACCCTTTAAAAAAATCGACCTGGAATCCTTTATTTTTAAAGTAGGTCGATATCTTCATAAGCCCTATTGGGGGATATTTGGTTTTATATTTTGGTTCGATCAAGCAAACCCTTAACACGGCGTTACAACCTCCGTTTGAAAGGCTGGATGCCAATAGGGGGGGCGGTACCCCCCAAATGATTTTTTATACCCACATACGTTTTCTAGGTTGACCTTTGCCGGCAGGGTTTTCATCAGGACCTTTTTACCTTTGTTATTAGCAAAAATCGAGTAGTCCTCTATGGCAGGCTCATATGACCACGTCCAGACCCGGCCATATCCTATAGCCCGGTGTTTTCCGATCGAATGAACCGACTTCAAAAGTTTGTTCATCCCTTTCCGTTCCCCCCGCACAAACCAGCAAACCCTTTTTACTGCTCGTATCCGTTCGGGA
Source organism: Peptococcaceae bacterium (assembly GCA_009778595.1). GTDB lineage: Bacteria > Bacillota > Desulfitobacteriia > Desulfitobacteriales > Syntrophobotulaceae > WRJI01. The sequence goes on from WRJI01000002.1 coordinate 17,892, forward strand.
GCAAACCGGCTTTTGTATGGGCCGGATGCTACCATGACAGATTTCCTCTGATCCGGCGCAACGACAAGCGCCATCTTCGACGATTCAAACCGTTTGCTAATCCGGTCAACCCATTCCGGGGCCATAGGCTCCGGAATGATGGGATCAGAGCAACAGTATACCCCGACCCCGTCTAGAGTCCTTTTGGCAAGAGGGATCGGGACATCGAGGATTTCTTCGGGAGGCGTCCATCTCCCAGCTTTCTTGTGGTGCTTCATCCCAAGACGACAAGACAACTCCCACCCTAGGACACCGTCTAGCGCTGGAGGATCACCGGCCAAAGGCGACGAGAGCCAGGCAGAAACGAGCCAGTTATTCAGCGTCGATGTCGACATTGGCAACCTCCAATACTTCTGCTTGTGTGGACTTCTTGGATTTCTTTTGTCCTCTAATCGGCGTTCCGAACATAACGTCAAGCCACTCCTTGATCTTGTCAGCATTGTTCGCAGTATGCTCTCTATACTCAGCTTCGTAGGCGTCTAAATCAATCTCGTCGCCAAAGACGTTTTCCCCGCCTACATATGCTTCGGTCTTCAATCGTCCATGCCCAATCCTAGAAGATCCCCCGATAACCCCTCCGGAGGCTTCCCAGTCTTTGAGGCACGCCCACAACGCCCCGACCTCAAGTCGGCTCACGTTGTGTAAGATAAAGTCGTGGTAAAACATGGCTCCAGGAATGACATGCTGGCCATTATAGATCATAAGGTTCGACTTGTCTTCCGCCGCTTCCGCCGCATTTTCCATATCAAGCAATTCCGGCTTCTTCCGTGCATCGCTGCGGGTATACTGCCACCCGCTGACGAAATCCTCACAAGAACGGAGTTCGGGAAGTCCAGCAAGCAACTCGTCCGGCAAACACAACTCAAGCGTGCCCCTATTTTCCCGACATACCAGAATCCCCATGCTTACAGACAAGCTCCCGCTAACGATTTGGTTCTTGAGGCTCCCGCCGAGGAGGCGCACAAGCGGCATTAGCTCTTGCATTTCGGCAATCCTTTGGAGGTTGTCTGATACCGAGGACTCGGTCAAGCTGCCGCCATAAAACAGGTAGTTCGCTTGGTCAATATTGAGTTTCCCGTACAGTCCGCAAGCGTTGACGATCAGCATAGCTCCAGGCTCTCTAACCATCTTGTGTCGGATAGCGTTCCCCGATAACACAGGGACAGCGTGGACATGCCCGTCGTGGTATACATTTGTTCGGTTGATAACAGATTCGTTCCCTTCGCTCCCCATCATGTGAGTAATGGGAGCCAGGGCCCGAGAAAGCATGTGGAACTTAACTGTTTTTATTTCATTCATCTGCCGTTCCTCCGATCATTGAACTCTTTCCAGAGGAACTTATCATTAGAAATCTCCCGCGCTTCCAGGAGGATTAGTGTCCGGTAGGTTAGACACGATTTGATGAACGCCATTTGCCAATCTTTTGGTTGGCCCTTTATCTCCGCGTTAACCCTTTTCAGTTTGTCGTTAGTCACAACCCCTTCAGGGCTTGCTTTTACAAACTCCAACGCTTCCGCTATAAACGAGTCTACTTTCCCTCCGCATTTGTTAGCGGCGATAGAGATCCCGTTAGATATCCGGTTCCAAACGGTTTTCCTATCCAGCGAATCCCCGAAAACATCTTTCAACGCAAGCACAAAATCGATAGCAAGATCCCGCATCCCTTCGTCCGTCTCCACCGTTTGACTTACATCCTCTAACCCCGCTAATCTGCGGCGAAACTCTACTGCTGAAATTTGTAACATGATACTCCCCTTTCTGTTTTTGGTCATAAAAATACCATTCTGCCAATCCCGGCAAAATGGTTCGCCTCAAGGGTTCTTTTCTTTTGGCGGAGCGATCCATGCCGCCAGCCTTGATAATGGCTCCATCATGATCTTCTCCCACTGCTCAACCTCTTTGACAACCCCCTCCTTTTTCGCCTGGATGTAGGTATTGAAAGTGACGCCTTTTAATGCTGGCTTGCCAATCTTCGTTGATATCGTTGAGGCAAGATCGAGCCTTTCCTTGAGCCTGTCGACATCCACTTCAATGGCTTCATCTTCAAGCAGTATAGAAAAAGCATCTTTCTCCCAGGCCACCGGCGCCCGGAATATAAGCTGCTTTTGTCCGCTATCGGATATGATGATCGAAAAAGGTGGTTCGGGGAGCTTGTCCGCGTCTGTCAATATCTCCCTGATGGTGGAGATGTGTGCTTTTGTAAACCCCAACCGCCTATCTTTTGTGAGTAACCAACTGTACATCCTTGGAGCCATCCCGCGAGCCGTCGTAAACGCCTTTACCGCTCCGTCGATAGTTTGCATGTCTTCCCATCCGTCTCCCAGACTCATGACGCATCCTTTGCAAACAAAAAGAGACGCTGGATATTTCGCGATGTCTCGGTTTGTAAAGGTAGGTTTGACGTACTCTTTTACTTGGTATGCTTCTCCGCACTCAGCCCCGCAGTAATAGCATCTATGATCCCCGGCGGGGTCAATTTGTGCAAAGAGTGTTGATGCTGTAATAATCTGCCTCACCGCCTTTCAAGCTTTCGGAAACCACTTGCTGTCTCAGTTTCTGCAACGCCCTTTCTCTCAGCGTCCATACCCACTGCCGGCTGATACCCATTCTTTTGGCAACCTCCGTACCTTGCAAGTCATCAAAATAAGTCAACACTAAAACCTCCCTCTCATCCTCATCGAGCGTAGACAATAGTGATTGGACATAAATAGAATCCAGCGCAAGATCTTCTATCCCCACTGACTCCTGTAATGTGTGCGGCGGAACAGCGGAACGCGATTCTTCAATTACCCATGGGTTTTTCTTCAAGTACATCTGGATGTAGCCTTTTACGTAAGCCACAATATACGCAACAAAAAGCGGGTTCTCTTTCCTGGTCCTCCTAATAGCAGCCACGAGCCCAAGGCACCCCACCTGGAAGATGTCTTCGACATCCCCATATTCTTGGCACTGATACGCGTGCTTCATTACCAAACGTAGCTTACCAACCACAAGATCATGTATAGCCGTTTCGTCTCCCGCCCACAACCTCTTCAACAGCACCTCGTCTTGTCTCCAGGTATTGATAGGCATCTCTCCGAATCCGCCGATCATGGCACTCATGAGCGTCCTCCTTCCGCATTTTTTACTCTCTCCTCCTCGATCGAGATCTTTGGACCCTATAAATGATTTAAAAGGCTCCGCAGGATGCGGAGCCGTGCGTTGGAGCTTATGCTATGTCGGATGCGACCAGGAGGGGAGCGTCCGATATCGCATTAGCGGAGACGCACGATTATTCAAGGGACATAAAACAAATTTGGCAAATTCAGACGTCTCCTAGCACGGAGATGCCTATTTCATCGAATTTGGCTATTTTGTTTTATGTCCCCTCCCCTTTATACAGGCTCAAAGACAACCGACCCATTAACATATACTGTTGGCGCAAGAGCCGCGTGTGACGGTCCGAAACTCATTAACCCGATAACAACACAGATCATTGTCCCGGCTGGGATCGTTATTGGTATTGGTAGGTCGCCCAAGGTATTGTCAAGACATCTCAACATCGTGCTTGTCGAATTCGCCCCTGATGCCCATCCTCTGTCTGCCCACACTCTGGACCGCTCAATTATTTGGAAGTCAAGGGTGCCTGGGTTTGGTATTGCTATCCCGATAAAAGGTCTGATATCCGCATTAGCCGGTCCTGTTACACTGGCGCTGTTATTAATAGACGCTACCGCCGCAACCATTTTCACCTCATACGGTATCAGTTGCCAATACTGTACGGCTGCCGTCCCGACAGGGATGCTAAAGGTATTCCCCCCAGACACTGTTCTGAGTATCGTATTCTGTGGGCTGAGCACTGCGCAAGCAGTCATAACACCTGATGCGTTTACCGCTGGGGCGACGGTCGTTAGGGATGGCCCCCCCATTAGTGATATCAGCGCTTTCCCGTGCGCGTTCCCCTCATGCGCCGAAAACTGAGCTTGGGATACGAACCCCGATAGATTGATGCTGTCTGCGGGCACGTCAACCCCTGAGACCCTTACATAGTAGTTCCCTGTTGTCCTGTCTGGCAATAGCGGAGAGAAGAGCTGGAAATCTCTTAATGATACATAGGCGATAGTCCCACCGCTTGTTGCGCTGCATATCTTCGTGATGCTAAGCCGCCAATACCTATATGTCACGGCCGCCGGAAACTGCAGGGGGATGACAGTGTTTATGCTCCCCCACATGGAACTCGTCCAGTTTTCCCTTGAATCAATGACATCCCACGTTGCGTTATTGTTTGACCCCAGGAGCTGCCACGTTGCAGGAGCCGACCCAGTTGTTAATGCTTCTATCTGCGCCAACCCATAGCCTGTACACATCACAGACTTCCCCAAATCAATTTGGACCCACTGGTTCCCCGTGTATCCGTTTCCTGAGGTGAAGGTGTTAGCCGCTGATCTCCAGCTGTTTGCCGCCCCAGAAAAGGCACGCCACGCGGCATACGTGGCAGACGCTTCTCCTGATGCTGTTACAACATTTGGCGTCGGCGCTGCGGCCGATGTCATTGTTGGTATTATTTGCTTTACATTCGAGTACTCGAAGTTTGGGTAATCGCTTGGGTCGTACGATTGTCCGTTCAGCTTCAGCCAGGTCGTGTCGCCCCTCGTCATAGATGGCGTCGATGTTGTTAGAGATTCCAGTACATCCCCAATCAGCAACCCAGCCCCATCACGCCCACCTGATTCCCCAAGGTTTTCGACCACTCGTTCCAACCCAGAGTCATCTAAATACTTCACGCGCTCACATCCCCATAATGGCATCTATCTCAGAATTCGTGAGCGGCTCGAAGACTTCAAGGCCCACGATCCCGTCACTCCCAACAACAAGGACCTTGCCCGAGTTGCTTGATCCTTGATCCTTGTCCAGTTTCCCCGTTATATCAGTGCTTATTGTAATGTCGTAAACCCAGGTTATCGCTCCGGTTGATGCGTTGATAGCGGTAGCAACATACCGCGTCATCTTCCCGCCTTGGGTTTCGTCTGCCCTGACAGTGATGAAGTCATTCGCGGTGATGTGGGAAAACCCGCTTTTGTTTTGTGGCACAGACGCATACGTGTTGAACGCGCCAACATACTGCCCGAGGTTTTCCAACCCTGCAACTCTCGTTAGCAAGTCGGCAAGATCCGAAGCGCTTGCGATGCCCAACCCCGCTTTTGTCAGCGCCCCTTTTAGTTGGGTACTGTCAAGAGTCGGGATATTGCTTAGGTCTCCATAATCTCCGGTAAATGATCCGCTTCCTGCGTTATTGATCTTGGTCACAAGAGCGTTTGTCAAGTCGTTCTGTGAGAGCCCATACCCAGGCACTTTGTCAACCTTATTATCAAGCCAATCGTCAATAATAGTCTTGAAATAAAGTAATGCATTGTCGTCTAAATACTTCATTTTTATCCCCTTTCTAAATGATGCCAAACAGCTTTGCTATATCCATGTTGGTCAGCGGCGTTTCTGGCAAGTCCCTGTTCCCTACAAGTGTCACATTATTTATTTTTGGTTTGTTTTTTAGCTGATCATAGTCGTTGGTTCCGCCCTCTCCAACGTCCATCTCTATCTCAAACAACAGGTCTTCGTCATCAATGGCGATGTCAAAATCAAAGTTCGTCGCGGGCATGTGTAACCTCCTCTCCGAGCATAAGCACCCCGAGGTATGTTCTCTTGAGGAATTGACCTCTGACAAGCTCAATGTCAAACGCATATCTCCCGAAGTCTAGACCGTCTGTTTCATCCGGCATCAACATCAGCCTGTACGCGTTACCATCAAAGGATATCTCGCCATTACTTAACCTTTTTTGGACAAACACATCCTTGCTTCTCGGGGACTCTTTCACCGTAAAAAAGATCTCGTCAAAGGGCTCCGCAGGGGATCCACTCCCTTTATTTGTAACCCTAAACGTCACCTCACACGTGTCGCCTCGATGCATCTCTATTTTCATAACCACCACCCTTTCCGAGTATGTAGAGGAGCCGGAGGGCTCCTGAAATCAACTTACCGGCAACTTAATCGCTCAGCTGCTTGTATACCTGGTTCGTCCCCGTTGCTGCCAATCCGCTAGCGATGCCAATAGCAACGGCAGACAAAATGTCTGTATCAAACAGCCCCGGCACAAACAGGAACCCGATGCACCCCAAGCACGCACCAACGCCACCCATGATCAACGGTATCCACTTGCTGTCAAGCGGCGACGCCTTTACTCCGACACCGATCAAGTAACAAATGGTTACGATAGCAGGAATCTCAACAAACCCGAAATCCATGTCTAACCCCTCCATTTACCCATTTTTTAATTTGCCCCGCGTCAGTGGCCCCGTCCATCCATCAGCCACCAGCCCGGACTTTTTTTGGAACGCTTTCACCGCCGCCTCCGTTAGAGGTCCATAGAACCCATCTACCACCAACCCCGCATTATCGCGCCGGTTTAGATACCAGTGTATCCAGTGTGCCCCGCTCGATCCTCGGCCCAAAGTCTTTGTCGGCTCTTGGTATGGGCACATTAGCGCTGCCCTAGTCAACGGCCCCACGTAGCCGTCCGCAACCATGCCCCTTGCCTTTTGGAATGTCTTTACAGCCGCCTCAGTGATTGGCCCAAACCCGCCATCAACGACAAGTTTTGGGCTTGCTGCTCCTTTGTTGTTTAGGTGCCATTGCACCCATTTGACAGAGTCCGCGAACTTGCTGTCCCTCCCAATCGTGGTAGTTGGCTCAGGATATGGGCACGCTGCGCTAACCCCCATAGGCTGGTAGTCGATAGCGTGTGGGTCTATATACACCCCATTACGCCTAACTCCTAGATGCAGGTGGATCCCTGTCGCATTTCCTGTCATCCCCGTGTTTCCGATGATGGTTGATTCGGTAACCGTCTGCCCTGTATACACCCTCACCTGTGATAGGTGATAATACAGGAGGCTGTACCCAAGCCTCGGATAATCTACCCACGCATAAATACCCGCGAGCCCATCCTTGCCTGCAGAGGTAACCTTCCCGCTTTCAAGCGCATATTGCGCCCAGTTCTGTTTGTTTGTGCCATAGTCCGCCCCTTGGTGGTATTGGGTAACACCGCCGAGAGTTCTCCATCCAAATGCACTGGTGAGATACCAGTCTGTACGTCTGAATATCCTGTCTGCTAACTTCATTCAATCGCCTCCTCTGGCCCGTGGGTTACTGGTGCCTGCGGCAGTTCTTCCCCGTCCGGGGGGATACTGATGATGCTGGTTACAATTTCGTCCATGCGGTCACTTCCTTTCCTTGTTGACAGACAGCAACGCCCCTATTTCGAGCGCTGTTTCCATAATGATTCTTGCAAACTCAGATTCGCGAAACCTTGCGTCATCGACGCTGTAGTCCGCCCCAATATATCCAATGGGTCGCTTGTTTGTATCCGTTATTTTAGCCCTCAGGGTTTTTATTACCCCCCGCGACGCCAGCGTCTCATATCCTAGGTTTGTGTCTGCATCAGTCCTGTTGTTTACGTCTAAAACCACATAATCCCGCGCTGTTAGGTCGTTTATATGGGTTGAATAACTCGACAAAAACATGTCCCGCCTTGCGTCCATTTGGCTCCCTACGCCAGAGTTCAGCGCCTCATAAGTGCAAGACATCTTGGCAAATGGCAGCCCACCGAACCCGCCTCCTGTGTTGTGGTACTCGCATACATAAGCACGATCAGCAGCAAGCCTCAGCATCGTTCGGTCTAATATCGTGTTTATTGCTGGGCTTACCTGCGCTCTCAGGTCTAGTAGCCCCTCATGCTTTTCGCCTGTTAGTTTGCCCTTGACATGCTCAAACCCAAGGTTACCAAATTTAAATGCAAAGAACACGACGATTATTGTGATGAGCAGTGCCAGCCCGTGTGTGTTCACCAAATCCAGCAGTTCTTTTATGCCCATTAGCTTCCCCCCTCAAAATATGGTCTGGCCCACATTACAATCTTCTCCGGTTGGTTCGCCATGATTGGTCTCCTGAGGATCGTTAGGGAGCTTGATGTGGCCTCATAAGTTTCGTCAAGGCCAGCGTTCCAATACTGCATTGTCATTGTGTCCAAGTCGCCCTGGGACACAGGTAAATAAGCGCCGTCTACGCGGTGCGCTATATAGCACCGTATATAATTGCATTCCGCCGGGATCCATATCTTGACGGTTCCTGTTCGGTTTTGAACGCTATTGCCGTATACCATGTTTGTTGTGCCGAGGTATTCGCTGTTAATCGCTTGTGTTTTGTGTAGCGCGATTGACATCCAGCACCATTCCGGGTCAGGGAGCTTGAGGAAAAGATGTTGCCCAGGTTGTACAGCGATGTACCCTGTCCGCGCCCTCTCGGTATTTGTTACAAAAGACCCCGTTTCGAGATTAATTGTCCCAAACAGCCACTCTGTATGTGTTGCCGCAGGAGGGTTAGCGACAACGGCCACATGGCTTATCTGCATGTATCTATCGCTTGTTCTCCCGGGATCACGCGCCCAGAAGACCAAGTCTCCCGGTCGCTTTTCTGCGTCGTTGCTCAAGAGCCACCCATGCTTTGCGCAATGCCTGGCTTGTGCTGCCGCTGTTCGGGGGAAGTCGTTTAGAGCCCATGGGACGCTTCCTAGGTTGCTGTTGCTTGGGTTCACATATTTCGAATCCTGATATGCTATCCCCCGCATAACCAATCTCGTAAAAGTCGAGCAATCAATAGCATTCGGAATTGGCAATGAATCGAATATTGTGCTTTGCGCGTATACCAATGATGTCCTGTTGTTAAAGTAGCTCTCCGCAACACTCATCAATGCGTCTGTTATTGGCTCCGGGTTTGCGTATATTGGCAAGTGAGCCTTCCCGAAGTCAGATCCACCGCCAATCACGGCGATGGCGACCTTGATGCTTCCGTTGTTTAGGATTACCACGCGCTCTCCTACGCTTGGGCTACAAGCGCGGAACATATCTATCGCAGCGCCTTCTACAAAAACAGACACCTTATCCCCTGTTACCGCCACGACCTCCCCCATGCTTACAAACGTTCCCATGTTTTCTTTGTTTGCGATTCTGACAAGAACGTCTGATAATGCCTCTATCCCGCGTTCGAGTTCTTCCACCACCTTACCCCCTAACGAACCGGCGAACCCTTGTGTTACAGGGCATCCCACAAGAAAGGGAAACCGATTTGGTAACTGCTACCCCAAGGAAAGCAAAATCTGCTTTTGTGTAAATAAGACGCGCTACATCGCCGGTATTATATGGGATGAACGTGTGCGCTATTTCAATCGATTCCACTGCCGACGATACTTCCGCAAGCCTCCGCCGCGCATAAGCTTGTAACGTCCCCAGCCCCTCCATGTCACTCACCTTTTCCTGGCGCGATATTTCCCGCCCTTGGGATATGGTTGAATATGGGGAGAGAGGGTCGTCATTTATGGCAACCGCGGACATTTCCTCCTCTGCGTTGCTCAGTACAACCACGAACTTGTTTGGGATGTCAAAAATATCGAAGTTATATTTTATGGTCGGGTTGAACGTACACCTTTTGTCGTCAAACTCTACCGTTGGTTGTTTAATTGCTGGATCAAGGTACCTGTATAACCTTATTTGCCCCGACGGATCGACATCAGCGGAATTAAATCCCGCGTAAACACACAGCTCATTGATAATTTCGAGATATGGTGTCCCTGCGTCCCAGCTAAGCATTGTATTCAACTGATACGTGGATGCGTCAGCCAAGACTGGCAACCCGAGGCTGGTTATTAGCCCCGCCGCGTATGATATAGCATCCGTCCCCGCTGGAAGCGTTACCGGTGTATCGGGAGAAGCATCGGCCACTATTTTTAGTGTGGAGTATATATCCGCTGATCCAACCCTTAGCGCCCCGCGTATATCATTCCCAGGCGTTGATACTAAAAAGGTTCCGTGCATGATCTCCTCCTCTTCGCCTTTCAGGTAGGAGGTGGAGTATACCCGTAAATAATTGAAGCCAACGTCAGGAGGGGCATAGTAAGGGAGTGACCCGGAGACCTTGAGAGGTGATAGGTCATCGAAATCCAGTCTCCCCCCATCGACAAACATACCAAGGTCTTCTCCTTCAGCCATCGTTTCTTTATCAACCAAAACATACCTGAAAGTGTCTCTTCGCCCGCTAGATAGCCAATCCATCTGCCATCACCCTTACCCAATTAACGGAAACGTTTGATCGTTGTCCGTAGAGATAATACGATTGTGATACTGTTACATCGACCGGCAACGGGTCTTCCCACGGGAGCCTCATGATTACATATCCTCTATAAGACGAAAGATCCTTGATATCTCTAATGGAGCAGCACTCCGGAACATCGAGAAAGTTGTCTCGGAACGCAGTCCCTGACACCGTCCCATTATACTCGTCTGATGATCCGTAAAATATCAGAGGTGCCGGATCGTCTGACGCCGTCGGGAAGATATCGCTCGAATGTTTAACCGTCTCCGTATACGCCAAATCCAGTACCACCGCCGCCACAGACCGGTAATTTTGTCCAAAGTTAAAGAACGCGGCCCCATATGATGGGATATTCACCGGTACAGCAAGCCTCGATGTTACTCCTGTGGCTGTGTACGCGACAAACACATACTCAAAGTCTTGGTCTAGCGGCGGGTATAGGTCTTTGAACCCAGATCCCGATGGTGCTTGGTCCAGCAGGAGCACGAGCCTTCCATCAGCGTGTCTCCGATAGATACCTACGGCGGCTGTCTTCCCTGTTGGAATAGCAATCGGGGTTGGCATTCGCAATCGGTTCGTTGCCGACGAGTTGCCCCCTGTTGATGCTGAGATGGTCCCTATTACCCATGGTCCGGGATAGGTCTCATCTCCATACACCAACACAAACGATTCCAGATCATCCTCTGTTATCTCCTGGTCTGTTCCTGCTACCCTTTTCGCAGCGCTTACACGAAAGTACTTAGCTCCTTCTGGGACATTGAGATAGAAAGGCCCTGGGCTTCCTGTAACATTCTGTCCCTCTAGGTTGGAGGATGTTATCCAAGAGCTGTTTGCGGTGGTTTCGTAAAAATGGAAGGAAATAAACACTTGGTTCTCTCCATCCATGCGAACAACAAGAGGCTCTATGGCCGTGTCTACTCCTGGGTCGCCTGCGATCACAAGCAACGCCGCTGATCCTGTATCCTCATCGATATCTATCTGGTAATCAGGCAAAGGTGGCGGGGTGTAGTCGATATATAGCGGTATCTCTGCAATTGCCGTTAGCGACGATGACGATCTGACCTCGATCCGGAGGGTGTAAGTTTGTAGATTCTCCGGCAAAAACTCAGCGCTTGTTATGCTGAAGTTCGTTGCGTTCCCCGTCTTGCGGTACGCCTCGGACCCTCCATCTGTTATAAGTGAGACAACGGCAGAAACCATCGTCCCTGATATATCGCTGTAGCTGAACGCCCCTGCAATAGGGACATCTGTGATCGGTGATACTGGCGTTATTATCGATATCTGCGGGACTTGGCACACCTTAAAGCTAAAGCTTGCTGACCATACCCCGTAGTTTGCGTGCGCTCCTTTTGTCCTGACTTGCCACACCACAGAAGCGTTTACGGCAAACCCGTTTACCATTGCATACGTCTGGGATGATCCCGATATGGCAACCGTTGTCCATGTGCTCCCGTTATTGGTTGAATACCTTAGTTCTGCGTCCTCTTGCTGGCTCCCATCAATTGGGTTGTGTTGCCAAGCAAATCTTATCCCTTCGGTTAGTTTTACGACACTTCCTGATGCTGGAGCAGTTAGTGTCGGTGCCGCCGGAGCTACGATAGTCACAACTGCGTTCGACGTCCCCGACCATGCTGAGTAAAGACTTCCTCTGGTGTTTCTGACTTGGTAGTAAAACGTCCCCCCACCTGGGGATGTGTCTATGGTTGTTATGTTTGCCCCTGAGATCGCCGTCGCAGGCCACCATGTCGTTCCGTTCGTTGAGACACGCCATTCCGTTGCTGTTTGTGTCGCCCCCATATTTGTAAATGTGAGCCGCACCGTGTCCGCGTCCACCCTCGCTGCTGTTGGCGTCCCTGGTGCCATAGGGGTGTTGTAGGTCGCTGCGCTTGTGTTGGAGTACCCTGACTTGTTCCCATAGAAATCTGCCCTCACCCTGTAAGAGTAGGAGCAGTTTGTTACACAGCTTGTGTCGCTGTACGATGTTACAGCCGAGTTGGTTGATAAACTCGCGATCTGAGTCCACGCATGCCCGTTTATCGATCTTTCTACAAGAGCCGTCCCATATGGGTTTGACGTATTTGTGTACGTCCACGACAAGTTGTTTTGACTGTCTGACACCCGTGTGTGAGTTAGCCCTGTCGGCGTCGCCGGTGTCCGTTGGATTGTTGGGAGGGCTTGCGAAAAGCTTCCCGAGGGATTTACATACCCACCCCATGAGGAGTTAACGCCCCATTTCCATGACACGGTTATAGTCTTGGCCCCGGAATGATCATGGGGTACAACGAAGCTTTGTTCCTCTGCAATCCAATATGGGCCCGCTGTGTACGGAATCGCCCCATTTATCGCCCTAGATGTTGGTGATGCCCCTGCCACACCAAGCGAAGACCCATAAACATCACTCCACGCGCCAATGTTGCCGGACGAGAGCGATACATACATGCCGAGATAGACAGTCGATGAGTTGGCGGCCTGATTCTGCGTTGACCGCACATACACGTATAAGTTGATCGTTGTGCCAGCTTGTGATTTTGCGGACTTTACATGTGTTGCGGACCCCCCAGACATCGCCATTATTTCACCATTCTTTCTTTGCGTAGCACTAATTCGGCCATCTTTATAAATGCCTGGCCGAGTTCGCTGTCCGAATCTATTTTCATATTACCTATGCTAAGGTTGTTTACTGTGGATTCTCCCTGTGTACTTGCAATAGGCGCAGCCGCAACACTATAAAAGGTCATTGGCGCCTCGGTAAACGCTGCCGACACTCTTTGGAACGCTTCCGGCATCTGCCCAATCCGTGCTGATATCCCTTCCGATATCTTTTCGACCTCTTCATACAGAGCGCTCTTATACGTCTCTATCCCATCAATAATCCCTTGAATGATGCTTTTCCCGTCTTCGTACGTGTCCGGAGCTATATTGATGTCGCCTATATCGAGGTCTTTGGCCTCTAATGCGTCCAGTCTGTCCACGCCTTCCTCGGCAATCGCCTCAACGGATCCCAAGAACTCTGCCCTCTTTGCCTTGATCCCTTCTATAAGGCCGAGTACGAAGTATTCAGCTCTTTCCGCTGCGACCTTTGATGGTGAGTGCTCAGCCCACACCTTCGACAACATGCTAACAGCTGCAGACGCAATGCTGGAAATCGTGCCTAGGAAAGACGACCTCTTGCTTTCGGCTCCCCTTGTCGCTCCCGCGATAAGGTTTGACCCTGCCGAAGTCCCGTCCATCCGTTCTAGCGTTGCCTGGGCATCTTCTCTGACCGATCCCACCGTTTTGCTTAACGTCTTTGCTTGTATGCTTGCCTCGGTGTTCGCTTTCCCCATGAGGTTATATCCAGCTTTTGTTCCGTCCATAGATTCAAGGGCAGTTTGTGAGTTTTTAGATGTTTTCGTGACCAAGTCAACGACCTCGACACCTTTGGACTTAGATTCCTTCACGAGCTCAGCCCATGTTTTCCCGTTCAGGTCTATCATGCCGCCGCTCATATCCGCCAAGGTCTTCAGAACATCGTCTTTGGTCATCCCCATATGGAAGGCAATATCATTTAGTTCTTTTCCGCCGTCTGCCGTCATCCGTTTAAACGCCCTTACGGCGCTATCAGCGCCTTCCGGAACCCTATTGACCAAAACATCGTATATGCTCAGAGATTTGTCATTAACGGCGCTCTCTAGGTCTTCTATTGACATCTTGTTCTTCTCAGCGTAATCCCGTATAGCGTCCCCTGAAATACCCCAAGCCGTCTCTAGCCGCTCTATGGTTGTGGCAAACCTTACAAATGTTCCATCCGCCTTCGTAACGGTGTTGTCAGCTTGGACATACTCGTTTGTTGTTTTCCCCAATGCTTCTCTGTAGATATCCAAGGCTTCGCGACTTTTTGTAAGCGCCATCTGCTCGTCATTATGCTTGGCGAAGACAAGATCTAACGCCTTCGCCATCTCCATGGTGTAGAACAGGGTTTTACCCGTCTCCCTATTGGCATTGGCGGAAGCCACCAGAAATACATCCCAAAAGTCCTGTGTGTTCTTCGCTGCGTTTTGCTGTTCTACTTTGAAATCTATTAGGGCCGCCGTTGTATCATCCAAGAGTTTTTGGTATGCCTTTTGTTTTGCGGCCTCCCTAGCCGCCTCAGCATTCTTCTTGAGGGCTTCTGTGTTTGTGTGGATTTCTTGAGTTACGTCATAGATAGCGCCTTTCTCTGAGTCCCAGGCGATTAGCGTCTCCCCTTTTGCCTCGTTGTATCGCCTTGCTAATTCTGTCATCTCTTTGTCTAGGCTAGCTTTATCTTTCCCGGCGCTCACGGCCTTTTCCATCGCGTCGATGATTTCTATCTCTCGGTGGTACCTGCTATCCGCCATCTGCAGGCTTTTCTCGCTTTCTTTTTGGGCCGACCTGAGAGAGTTGCTGAACTCATCCATGCTTCGCCTGTTGTCTTCGATCACTGTAGATAACTCTTTCATTCTCTTTGAAACACTTCCGGTTGTATCGCTAAAAATAACCAACGCAGCAACAACAGCCGCAATCCCCACCACTATCCACGTTAACGGGCAAGCAAGCAACGAAGCGTTAAGCCCGTATTGGGCCAGTGTCGCCGCCGCCTTTGCTCCCGTCTCTCTCACTTGGGCTTGCATTGCTATTGTCGTTGCCGTTGCCTCTGCCTTTTTTAGCCCTATTGTTACAGTATAGAGCGCTTGGGCAACCTTCATGGCCTTGTTTATCGTCTCCATTGCCGTGCTTGCCATTTGGAGCACTTTATACCCTGCCCAGGCGGCAAGGAATAGTTTTACGAGGGGAACGACGACGCCCATGTTGTTTGTCAGCACCTTGAGCGCTTTCCCCACGATATCAAATGCCTTTGATGCAGTGCTTTTGAAGCTGTTTATCCCTTTCTCTATGGATTTCCAGTCCATATTTTTCATGAGATCCTTCGCTCCGGCTGAAATCTTGGCAAAAGCTTTTGATATTATCGTTTTTGCTTCGTCTATGACTCCCGCAATACCGCCCCAGCGGGTCTCCCCAAGACCGTCATCTAGGGATGTGATAATGTCCGCCACCCCGCGCACGACAGCGTTCTTCATGTTCTGCCAGCTTGTTCCGATACCTGCCGTGGATGTTTTCGCGACTTCAGCGAACCCTCCGGTCTCTTCGCTCAGTAATATCATGCGGTCATTGAGCTCATCCATTGTGATAGATCCGTCTTTTAGCGCATCATAGAGCTTCCTTGCGCCATCTTTCCCGAACTCGAACGATTCAGCCAACTTCGACACGGCATATGGAGCTGTTTGAAGCAAGGTGTTCCAGTGCGCCATATCAACCTTGCCCTGCTGAAGCATCGTAATATAGGCGTCGCCGCCCCTTTGGGCTTTCTCGAAGTTTGCCCCTGATGCAAGTAGGGCATTATTTATGCCCAAAGTGGAGCGTGTAGCCGTATCAGCGTCTTTGCCCATGATAATGAACTGTTGCGACATGGCCACGGCTTCCGGCAATGTTGTCGGGAGCCCTTGGAGCCCCAACGACAACTTTTGTGTAGAAGCTGCCGCGTCTTCGGCAGACACCCCCATTTGTTGTAGAACTCTTGGGTAGGCGTTTAGGATATCGACGCGCTCGATTGCTCCCCCAACAGAGTTTTTTACCATGTTGAACCCGGCTTCCAAGACTTTGAACACAGCCAGGCCCTTGACGATATCGCCTAACCGGCTTGTGCCCTTCTCGAAATCTCCGGTGTCCAACTTGGTATCAAATTTCAAGGTGCCGTCGTAGGACATTTTGGTCACTCCATATCCAAAAGCCCAGTTTTTCGCTGGGCTTCTGCAAATCTTCTCTTGACACGGTCAAGTGTTTTTTTGTTGATGTCTTCTCCTGAGACTCGCTCGGTTTTTAATGCGAATGCGTTCCTAATTCTCACGGCCCGCTTCCGTTCTTCTTTCCCCATTTCGCTGAAATCAGCCGTTCGGTAATAAATGGCCCTTTGGATCATTGTTGTTTCTGGCAATCCCTCGAACAACGCCATGAACTCCCACCAGTGCAAGAAATCAACCGTTGTCAAGCTTATCCCGTACGTTGCAAGGAATGCCGCGTAAATCAACCCAGCATCTTGGTCAAAGTCGAACGATTTTTTTGATGATTGCCCCGCTTCTTCTTCCCCGCGCCTGAAGAACCACAGCAGTCCCTCTATAGCCTTCTCGATGTTGTCCGGGATCTCTGGGTACAGTTGGTTTAACGCGCTGTAAACCCTTTCCGGCTCACTAAGGGTTTGGTCGCTCAGGATTTTGTCGACATGGATCATGTTACGAAAGTCCGGGGAAATCGGGATCCCTTCGTAATCTTCTGGCAACCCAAGGAGGATGTTCATTTCGCCCGCCGTTGGGCCCGATTGGGTTGGTATTTTTGCAACCGCACCCCGAGAGCCTTGCTTTGCGCGTCCATCGCTTCTTTTAGCGCGTCGTTGACATCAACGATTTTATTAAGGCTTGGGTTGTCCCCCAAAAGCTTGCCAGCCACGCCTTCGCCAAAGGCGTCATCAAGGAAGTTCCCGAATGCAATTAACTCAAGATTTAACATCTCGATGTACTCATCCATGAACCCAGGGTCATCTGTCGGTAACGCGGGGAAAGTGATGCTTTCCCCCGCCGCTTCCATCTTTTCCCCGGCTTCTTTGTATCGCTTGACATCTGCCGGCGATGTTATATCAAAGTCGATCTCTAGCCCTTTAACATTCATCGGTGTCCTCCTGTTCGATTACCGGCATCTTAAACTTGTTTTTGTTGCCCAAAAGGTACTCCAATCGTTTTCTGCTGGGCTCATACCCTTCTCTAGGGTACGATTGCCCAACCCAATACACATGGTATCCGTCGGAAGTGTCGGTGAAGCTGACCAAGACCTTGTACATGGTTACGGCCCTCCTGGGGCATATTCATACTCTACTGGCTTCACCGTGCTTGTTAGTGTCGCAGTGAACGACGCGTTATCCCCGGCTGCCCCGCCAAGGTCGTTTTCAACGGCAATAGAGATGCTACCCGTCTCCCCTTTGCCCGTCAGCATATTAAAGTATACATAAGGTTTGATTACCGCTTGCCCGGTTCCGTATTTGATTCCGTGTGACAGCAATTCGTCTTGGAACGGATCCCCGCAATGGCGATCCCCGTTAACCGTGAAACTCCTTGAGGTTCCCGTCTTCGTTGTTACTTGCCCAGTCCTCAAATACTGGCTGTCTTGTGTCTGTGCGCTCAGCTTCCCCGAGGCTTCTGATACTCCGACTTGTGCCACAAGGTAGTCTCCGACCCCGACGCCCTCGGTAAATCCCACCGCAAAGACCATGTCGTCCGCAGTTGAAAACCCCTCAAATGTAGCGCTTGGCGTTACTCCCGCCATTAGTTCCTGCAATGTCATGGCCAATCTCCTTTTCGATAATACTCAAGCTCACATTGGATCTGATATTTTCCTGTATCGGCTTCTGGTTGGTACAGGTACCCAAACCCCTTCGCCTTGATGCTCCGCGCCAACATACCCTGGGGGAGCACAGGCAGATTGCGCAGCCGCGATTGAACCCGCAACCACTGCGCCAATTCTTCGCCAAACCCGGAGTTCAGCATGTTTTGAGCAGCGTCCGGTCCATAATCGTTCACGCTTGAAATAATGAACGGGTACCGGCACCGCGCTCCGCCGTCTTTGTACTGTTGCATGACTTCGTCAGCCGGTTCCGTGCTTATCGAGTACTCGATCCCTGCTTTCTTGGTGTCTTCCGGCAAATAGTTGATGTTGAGCCGGTTGTTTGCCATCAATGGGCAGTTCTCAAAATACTCGAACAACGCTTCAATGATTGTCTTAACCATCTTTTGCCCCCACGACCGCAGATGCGCCCCTCAGGATCGCCGCCCTCTCAGCCGCTTTCATTCGCTCAAACCATTGTCCGCCTCTGTTTGGGTCGTAACCCCTAGATGGGGAGGTGCGGTACTGCCGCCCGGCATATGAGGCTGTATAGCTGACTTCCCCACCGCTCCTCGTTCCCGATCTGATGAGGGCTCCTGTCTTGAGAGGGATTCGTGGAGCGCATTTTGCTATTACCTCGTCGTCAATATAGTCTTGTCCCTTGTTGAACTCCCCTGATTTTCGCGCCCCGAAATCCGGAGACCATTCTAGGGTTCCTGTCCCATTTGGGGTTTTGATTGTTGTTGTTCTTGGGGTTGATATTTTTATCGCCATTTTCCACCCTCCAACACAAGCAGGGGAAGAGGTTTCTTGGTTCCCATGCTCACAGAGGTAATCACGAAACTATTCCTGATCTTTTTGGCCTCTTCCACGGTGATCGGTCCATCTCCCAGGCATACCACATCCCCGTTGTTTACAGTGAGCGTGTCAGGGATCTTGTCTGCAAGGATTTTCACGCAGTGCACATCGTTTTGGGTCAGACCTTCCCCAACTGTAACTTTTTGCCCGCCCGTCCATTTCGCAGCAGCTTCGATAACCATCCGGATCCATGCTGTATTTCTCCCGTTAACGTCTTGGTGATAGATGGTCACCGTCTCGTCATACAAGAGCTCCTTGGCGTGGATTATTCGCCATCTTATAGCGTCTTTTACCGAGATTACGTCGTACGCACGCCCGTCAACCACAAGGCTGTCAGCTGTTCTTGCTTTCCCCATGCTTGTGTGCACCTTCACCGCAAGACCAGCCACCTCTTCAACGCCGTCGATTACTAGAGGAGTGGCGTATCCATTTGTCGTTGCAAATTCATGGCCTTCGGCGATCAACCCGATCCTGCTTTGCTTCAAATGAATCTCACCACTTTCTTCTCCGTCCCCTCGTTTCTCAGGTATGCCTCGAATTCAGCTGCGTACTCGGCCAGGATGTTGCTGATAAACGAAACGCTCACCCCGTCTATGCTTTCTTTGTTGATTCCTTCGTAATACTGCCTTCTGTACGCCTTTAAGGCAGCTTCAACAGCTATGCTCTCCATTACACGCGGCAAGGATTTGACGCCAAGACGCAAACAAATCCTGTCAGAGACTGTTATTATCAGCTCTTCCAGGAATTCGTCGCTTGGCGTCTCTTCCTCGGTTAACCGGATTTTAAT
Source organism: Peptococcaceae bacterium (assembly GCA_009778595.1). Taxonomy (GTDB): domain Bacteria; phylum Bacillota; class Desulfitobacteriia; order Desulfitobacteriales; family Syntrophobotulaceae; genus WRJI01. Next base: position 37,184 of record WRJI01000002.1, read on the forward strand.
CCTGTCTGTGAGTGCCGCTATCATGGTTATGGCCCGACTGGGGCAAGCCCGCTTTCGATTTCAACTTTGACAACCCCATCGAGACGTTCCGCAAACAGGAGCACGCCAGAGGCAGCCACCGTCTCGTAGGACATGGTTTTATTCTGGGGCTCGTGCGTTACGCCAATATACCCGGTCTCGTCTGTAGTGAGAGGAATAGCCTTGCTGATTTCCCCTGCGCCATTTACCACGATCCACGCAAGTACGATGTTGCTGGGAACCGTCGCGTACAGGTACCCTTGTGGTACGTTGGTATTCGTCAGGACGCCACGAACACCTGTGAACCCTTCGAGGTAGTTCATTCCAAAGATGTTCTGGTGGACAAGCGTCGCCTGCCCGATATAATCAGCGATATCAAAGGGGTTAACGAAGGCTATAGTCTCAACGCCGTCATCCTCGAACAGCGCCTGAGTCGCGCCCCACCCTTGGGCAAGGGCTCCCTGAAGACCAACGCCAGAGGCCGTCCCTGTTCCTGTTGCAAGGAAATCGAAGAATTTCTTGCGGATCCCTTTCTGGATCTCTTTGAGCAGTTCGGTGTCGGTGTTGATAACAGCTTGCGTAAACCCATGTTTCTGAATTGCCTCTACCGTTACGGCTTTACGCCATTTATTAAAGGGCAATTCGTATGGGTCTCCTTCTTCTGTTGTGATTTTGGATAGTGGGATCAGATCTCCCTCTTCCACAACGCCATTTTTAACATCTTTGATTGTTTTGTAGGTCTTGATAATGGAACCGAGTGCCATGGGTTGCTTGCGGGTAACTCCAAGAGCCTCTAGGAGCTTTTTTAAAGATCCATTGAATTGCTCCACAAAGTCAATGCTGTGCACCCTTGCAAATTCGTCCGTAACAGTGATATTGGTTTCTGGGGCCATTATTATCATCCTTTCTTGATCATAAAAAATAGCCCTCCCGGGCTATCATGGGTACAGGTCTAAGTGTGCGGCTATCATTTTTTGCCGTTCTACTGGGTCTGTGATTGCGTTTATCTGCGCTTTCGTCATCTTGGGAGGAGCGCTTCCCCCTTTAGGCGTGTTGCCCTTGAGTTTTGCTTTCACCTCACTGTCTACAGCGTCCTTGAACAGTTTGAGAAACCCATCGACGTTCTCTTTCGTTTCTTCTGCACTCGTGCTTACGAGAACAGACAAAACGCCATCTGATAGATTAATGCCTTTTTCAGCACATCTTGCCCGCGCAGCCTTAATCATCTCGTTTTGCTGGTTCTTGCGCTCAAACTCCTCAAGCTTGCTCTCAAGTTCTGCCATTCGGTGAGCTTCTTTTTCTGCCGCGGTCATATCTGCAAGCTTTTTCGCTTGATCTACGGCCTCTTGCTGTTCTTTTTGCCATCTGGCAAGACGTTTCTCGATAATTTTGTTAACATCAGCATCGGTGAATTTTTTCTCATCAGGTTTCTCTTTGTTCGGTTCTTTTGATTCTTTTTGCCCTTCCTGCGTTTCCTTTGTTTCAGTGTCTTTCGGTTGTTCTAATGTCTCGTTCTTTACATCTTCATTCATTTGTGTAACATCCTTTCCATTGGGTTTTACGTCTTCAATGCTCAGACAAATTTCCATATCTTTTAATGTCATAAATGCTTGGACTTCCATGTGCTTTTAACGCCTTCAATGCTTGGGCATAAAAAACAGCCCTTTCGGACTGTTTGGATACCATTTTTTGGTATAAGCTGGGCCAACCCCGTCAGACAACTTCAATTTCTTCCTTCAGCATTCTGACTGTGTTCGTATAGGCACGCTGCAGTATACCAGCATCAAGTGTATCATCGTATACGCTTCCGCTTCGCCCCATCCCTGCCATTGTTATGTCAATAACTCTCTCCAGAACATCCAGCAGGGTCACATCGTCTGGGCATCTGTCGTTTAAATGGTGTCTCTCTGTCATGTGCAGTTGGAACCATTTCATGGCTTTGAATCCAGCCCCGGTTACCCCCGTTGCGTAATCAGCAAAAAATTGGTCGATGCCCTCTATTTTTGTATGATCGTGTCTCTCCCCTATTTCAATGAGTTTGTCGGCGAAGTATTTACACCCCTTCCTGACATCCTCTATGTGTTGCATACTCTCGTTAAGCAGCACTTGTTTGTTCGGCTTACCATCCATTGTCCTACTATCTGCGTTGTTGCTTTTCTTGATTGCAATCATAATATCTCCTTCCTCACGGTGTTATCTGCAAAGAACCTCGCTGACACGGCATTGTCTTCGTCCCTAGTAAATTCCACAAAATAGCGCGGTATTTCTTCTCCCTCTGGGACTTCGTCGAATTCGTTAGAGCAAGCATGATACTCAAAAGCGTTTTTGCTATAGCAGAACTCGCACCTGAGCACAACTATTTTTGAGAAAATATGTTCCATCAATAGTTCTGGATTAGACTCAACAAGTTCTCTTGCGATGTCAAAGGTTCCCCTGCGATTGAGAATGTGGCTTCGCGATTGTTCGATCACTTCGTCCGTTGTTTCCATCAGGTCGGGAACATCTTTTCTGCTCATACTTCCCCTTTCTCGTCCTTCGCCGCGTTATTGGCCTTGCTTTTCGCCTTTGCCTTCTTGTTCTCTCTTGCCTGACACGCTACTACCGCTTTCTCAAGAGTTGTGCCGTGTGCTAGCCTTTTGGCATTACCAGTTTCGTCTCTCACATACGCTCCATAGCCGCCTTTTTTTGTGCCCCACATATACTTGCAAACGACATACGTCTCTCCTTCGCCTTTGGCGGTAATGGACATCCCGCTACTTTCCCAAACAAGCATCACTTCGCCTCCTCCCCATTCAGTTTCTTCAACGCTCGTACATACTGCCCACTTCCTGACTCTCTTGCTTCTGCGATCCGCCGCAGCTCTGTCTTCACATCGTCAACAGCTGAAATGACATTTTGATACAGCGTTTCCTCGGAAACGATCCCCCAAAGATTCGCCGCGATTGTGCTTTCTTCTAAGAGGTTCGCCGGGACATTTCTTGTGAATTTATACGTTATGTTTTGCCATTCCCCTGCAAGGGGAGACGATGGAATGTTCGCTATTGTTTTGTACCGGTTAATCATCGATGCTGTGAACTTGCGTTCTTTCGTCATCCCAAGGTTGCTCATCCCTTGGAGCTTGTATCGCAAGCTTACGCCAGAACTCCCTCCAAAGTCTTCATCGCCAATATTGGCTACAAGCGAAATCTGGAAAATAAGTTGCTCTAAGCGGTTTATTAGGTTCTCTTGCGTCCCGTCGCTTTCTGGTTTTGAAAGGAATTCTACTGTTATCTTATCAGAGTTCCCAATCTCTCCCTCGATGTTGATAATTCGGCTATTCCTAAGCTCTGCCAGCGTTTTCTCATCGAGCGCTGCTCCAAGGATGGACAAGTATGCATCAGCGTAATAATCAACGTCATTCGCTTTTTCAGATAGCGCTTTGTTATAAGCGTTTATAAGTGTTTCGACGCTCTCAAAGGCCCCTATTCGTTCGGCGTTCTCAACATATTCGATAATCGGCACAGCACAAAATCGCTGCGGCTTTTTGTGCAATAACCGTATCTCTCCGGCATCATCGCGAAAGTGGGTTATTTCTTCATCATCAGAAAACGTCCCTTCAATATGTCCCTTTGTATTTTTGTAATAATGTACCCCATAAATCGGGTTTCCTACAATGCTTTCGTCATATATCAAGAAACAGTTTTGCGGAGACAGTGGGGCAATCCCCACGTTTGAGTTCTCATCCAAATAAAGCAACTCAAATGCGTGCCCGTAGATGGAGCACATTTTTGATAGTTCGGCGTTGTTGTCATCTTGGTTGTTGTACCGGTTTAAGAATTGCAAGAATGCCGCGACCACGTCATTTACGTGGAGCACTTTGACAGGGTTCCCCATGAAAAAGCCGTTGTAAGTGTCTGTGATATACTTCGCGAAATTAACAACAAGCCGATTGTCTGGCTTGTACGCTGGTTTAGCCGCTTGAACCAGGATCGGGTGCTTGCCGTCATACATGTTTTTCAGCCTGGTATACCGCGTGCATTCTATTTCGTGTTGTTGGATAAACTTTGACATCTTTTCCGGCGTCAGTTGTTCACCTTCTGGTAATATAAACATGCTCAATCACCCTCTCCAATCGCTACCGCTGCAGTTTTTACTATTGCCCTTATCATCCTTGTCAGCCACTCCACCAACAGCTCATCGTTGTAATATCTCGGCAACCCGCTCTCTATGAGATACCCATGGATTATCTCGTGCGTTATTGCCGCCTCCCGCTCTTTTTCGTCTAGACCTTCTTGGATCGTGATCGTTTTTTCGTCGGGATCTATAAGCCCAAAGCAAACAGCGTCTTCATGGACAACAACATCAAGGTGTTTAATTTCGTATTTTGTCCCAAGTATAGATACGTTCTTTGGTTTTTTCACTTTAGATCCCCTCTGAAAACAAGCTTACTCTCACACCGCGCGGTTTTCGCCAGCCCTCGACGCCATACCTTAATGCGCTCATGGCATCATCAAAAATAGCCACTGGCGTATCTGTGTAGTCGCCGGTGACTTGGTCTCTTATCCATTTCCATTGTTGAAGTTCTTTGATCGTGTTGACGCAGGACGGGTGCACATAAATATTACGTTGCTTCAGCCAGTCTATTTGTGCGTTTATTGATCTTGATGTCCCGCGCTCCTTGCTAACGGCCACAGCCTTATATCCAGCGTTGTGCCACAACCGCGTCCTGTCCGGCTCCGCCGACTCACACCACATGATAATATCTTTGGGGGCATTCGCTGCTTTGATAATCTCCATCGTATCCATCTGGGTCTTATAAAACTCTTTGTATATATATACATCGTCGCCCTTCATCCCCAATTGCAAGATTACATTTGGGTGGTTGAACCCAAAGTCTTGGCCTTGGGCGACGTCTTCATACTCCTCGGGATTTTGCGATATCTCTTCTACAGCCCAGTTTGTAAATATCAGGCCCCCGGACTCACCCCATTCGCCCAGACCATACACCAGGTATCCTTCCGGATCAACTTCTTTCCTGCGTAACATACGGTCTTTGTATGCATCATCAATAAATCGGTTGCTTAGGTACGTTGAGTGATGTGTGAGCGTGTCTTTGTCTCTTTTATCAAAGAATTTCTTCTTGATCCAGTGTGTGCTTGTTACCGGATTGAAGGTTCCTTTTATCTGGTAAAACAGCCCATCCGGCAGTTTCCCACGCAAGCGGTCGTCTAGTATCTCAAAGTCTGGCTGAGAAAGTTCCGTCATCTCTTCGACCCAAATGTCCGTTAGCTTTCCGTTCCCGAAGGTTATTGATTTCAGTTTCTCGCGCTGTTGTTCATCATTCGCCCCACGAAAGATGACGCAGTTCCCATTAACACACCGTAGCATAAGGGGGTTCTTGGTTATTTTCCAGAACTTCGCGAACATCGCACTGCCATCCGGGCCTGGTTGGTTTATGACCTTCACGAGTTCTGCGAAGGTGCTATCCCGATTTGACACCTCTGACTTTCTTACACATAGCAAGTTCCTTCCCTTGTCGGCCATGAGCCGCAAAATATACTGTTGCGCGGTATCGCAGGACTTCCCGGCCCCGGCGGATCCCTTCATGATCACATATCTGTGCTTGGATTTGTGCACCGGCAGAAAAATCTTGTTACTCTGAACTGTTATCTCCATCGCCGTAATCCACCTTCACGGTAAGTGACAAGTCGCCTTCGACATTGAGCTTATCATTCCACAGCCCGCAGTGTTCGCCCAAGAGTTTCAGCGCTTGTGTCTTCGGGAAGAGCGTCACTTCTCGTTCCTCCATGAATTGGTTGCCGCGAATTTTTATAGATGCTATCGCCGCCGTGTCGTCTCTTGTATATACTTCCGGCCTTAGTTGCCCGTCCATCCCAACGATATCGGTTATGTCGGCAAACGCTACCTTCGCAAGTTCTCGTATTACCCTATCAGCGTTAACGCCGGTTCGCTTAGACCGCTCGGCCATTCTCCGCGCAATCTCATCCGCCACATGGGGCTTATCCATGAGGTCGTTCGCTATCGAACTCGCCGACCTTGGCGAATATCCCGCCCGAATCGCGGCTTGTGTGCCGTTTAGGTCTATAAGATACTCGTCCACAAACGCCAGTTGTCTGACCGTTAGCTCCATGGCGCCCACCTCTTCCATTAATTTAGTTAATTTCAGCATTGGAAAAATTGCGATGTTCCCTCAGCCGAGTCCAGCGGCGGCCTGACGCCAACCGCCAGGGGCATGGGGGGGGTATACTCCATTCTTTTCACTAACTAACCCAGCTCTACCCTTGCGTCCCTTTTCCCTTTCGCCTACTCCCTTTGTATGCTACCCCTACCTGCTTCCGCGTCATCCCACTATCACGTCGTCTGTTATGCCCTGTTATAGAGTGTGCCAGCAAAAATTCCCGCTCGTTTTGGTCACGGACGATACCGGGGTTGCTTCCTGACCGCGATGGTGCTCTTATGGATCTGGGCGCATAAAAAACACCCCCTGTTTCCAGAGGGTGAGTTGACCCATGTCGCCAAACACGGGCCTGAAAGGAGGTGCGAAAAAGATGAGACTTTCCCTTATAAAAGAGTGTATCACCCTTCTGATACGCTGTAAATATACATTCTGTTCCGCCCTCTTGATACGGTTCCATGTCTATTCCTTGTCTCTATACATCTGCAAAGCTTCACCACTCACTTGCCATCTTTCTGAAACATGCTTCGCACCACACTTTTGGGTGCCACTCACCGCTGTATTCCCAAATAAACCCTTTCCCAAATTCATAAGTCTCTCCACAACCTTCACAACACAGCTCGTAATAATCTAGTTCTCGGATCGTTTCTGTCCTCCTTTGTGGTTGCCCTATGCGTTTCATTCTGCCTCCTCCGTTTTCGCCACGAAACACTTTATCTTACGCGCCACCCACCCCTCATTTTCTGGGAATGCTTCGTCGCACGCGCTCCGATGGATGCAATCACAACACAAATTTACATACGCAGCCTCATTCCTCTGAGATCTCGCCACATGGCGCCAGATCACCAAGGACACAACCGCATTCGATATCAGCATTTAGAAGTGCGTCAAACCCATTTTTCACAAGGTATTCAGAAACAACTTCTATCACGTTCATTTCCCCATCCTCTCTTTTGGCGGGACTGGGAGCTCCATCCAGTGAGTTACCTCCTCAAGATAGATGTCCTCGTACTCAATGGCCTCACAAGCCCAGCCGGTTGCACTATCCAAATCCTCATATACATGCCCGATAAGCAGCTCATTTTGATAACCGATAGCCAGGCATTCACCTTCTGGTCTTTTTACCCTTACATCAATCCATTCGCTCATCTCCAACCACCCCCCTTCTCATCAAAGTGCCAGCAGTTGTTCTTTATCCGATCCCCGCATCTTGGGCAGAACCCTATATCCATCTCTATACCTAAAACGTGCCCACACGGCTTTACAAGGAGCTTCCCTTCGTCTATGCGTACAGCCGCCCCTGCAATTCTCGTCACCTCTCCGTTACAGAAGTTACACATTCTCTATACCTCCATCCTCTCGAACCTATAGACCCAAACCCAAGGGTTTTTATCCCATGCGTATATCCCGCCGTCTTTTTTTGTGTAGATGCTGTCCCAGAGTGCGGCGATATCATAGTACGCAGGTATAACGAAGTCATAACACGCCGTCCACCCCTGCTTTAAGAACCGCTCCCCTTTTCCGGCAGCACATCCCTCGGCAATCGCATCCTCCTCACTGATGTCCTGAAGCCTCTCTGCCCTCACCCCAGCCACCAGTAGAAATATCCTTGCGGCGTCTTCCGGCATGTGGATGGAGGGCTTCCACCGTATCCATCCCCTTGTCTTTTCGCAAAGGTCGCAATATGCAGTAGCAAGGTAGTCTCTCTCACAATCCCCCTCGTCTCCAGGCTTTCCACCGTACCGACAACGCCCACCAGCCAAATAGTACCTCTCTCCGGTAAACACATCCTCTGTCCACGTCACTTTCACCCAAAGTATATCCCCTACTTCACAGCGTGGCTTATGCGTTTTAGCCCACTGGAATCCCCAGTTCGGTTTGTCGATATGCTCACACCATTCTCCATCCCAGTTTTTTCGTATACTGCAATTTTCGCCATTCAACCCCCTGAATTCCGGTTGTGGCTTGATCACCCGCCTTGTCTGAGTTTTCTTGCCGTCCAGGATTGCTTGTACCATAGATGTGTTAAACAGTATCGGCTTGCTCTTATTCACGCTACTCCCTCCCTCCTTTGTGCAATTATCCCTCTTCGTTTGCCGGGTCTCCACCACACGCACCCCACACAGTAGCTACTATATCGCTTTTCACACGGATTATTCACAACCAGCCACCTCCTCCCAAGGTAATTCTTGCACAAAGTCGGTGCCCATCAGATCCTTGAGGCTGCCTTTCATGAACACAGGCGTCTTCCAAAAGCGGCAGTCTTTGACTATACTGTCGATCCACGCACGTTCTGGGACAACCTTGTCTTTTCTGTTCCCCGTCTCAGCCCCGATAACGACCCACTTCCAGCGGGGATATTCAGAACTGCTGTCGTACGGCGCGAACAAGACCGAACACTCATCAAATGCGTCAGAAATGTCCTCAAGCAAAGGCTCAATGCTTAGCCATTCGGCAGGGCTTTCATATGCCTCGCAAAGTTGCTCTTCGTTCGTGACTGTTGCGCCGAACAAGAATGGCGGCCTTCCGTCGTCTTCTGCCTGTTCGTCGTAACCAATAAATCCGTCACTATAACCGTCTTCGACATCGCGGTACCGCGCTGGGTTCTTCGTCAAAAACAAATATCGGTGCTGAGGCGCTTTTTCACAAGCCTCGAATACTTTGTAAATCCACTCGTCAGGCACCCAATCCCCGAAAAGGTCTGCCATGGAACAGACAAAGACGGTTGACGGCTTTTTGAGTTTTGCTGGATCATCCAGGCGATGGCGGTGGAACGTAGGGTGGAATCCATACGGATACGGCAACACTCGCCCAGTTCCCGTTTGTATTGGCAGGGTAAGGTCGATAATGCGCTTCTCGTCTTCCAGTGGGTACGATGTATACCCCATGTCTTGATTCCCGCATCTATTGGCTATCCTCCGCGCATAGCAGTACTCACAGCCATTCAGACAGCCGGTAACAGGGTTCCAGGTATAATCAACGTATTCTATAGCTGTTTTGTTCATTTGCCACTGCCTCCCCAAGCTTCTTTTGTGCAATTATCCCCAAAGTTTTCTTTCATTTCTTGGGTGGCTTCCTCTTCTGTCTGCCCTTTTTCGAATACTCCACCACATACAGCACACTTATATTCACTCATTATTGACTCCTTTCATCCATTGCAAATGATTCTACGCACACCAATTTCTTCCACCGTTCGTTTCCCTTCCGCCATTCTATTTCTACCGTCTCTCCCAGCCCATATGGTAACGGAATGCCAGGCTTAATAGCGACACCATCAAACTCCTTTGGGGTATCTGATCTCCTAGACAGTCTCAATATGCTTATCGCTTCCTCTGTTGTCATGCCCTTCCCCTCCTCCCATTTTTGCTAAAACCTTCTCACACTCGTCTATTGCTTTTCGCTGCTCTTCTGATAAACTAGACGCTAACCTGAGTTTGTCTCTTAAATCAATGTACATGATACTCAGTTCACTTTCCGACCTACGTATTGCCACGGTCTGCCCTCCATTTCCCTTTTTTATCTAACCGCCATAGCCCCATACAGCCACACAGCCATCTTATTAAGCAACCTCGCCCTGTTCCTTCGCACCGTCATAATCCATCCACGAAAAAGGCTCCGTCAAATGATCATGAAAGCAATCGTATTCACAATAAACGCAACCGTCCGAAACAACTGGATCCCAATTGATTACATCTCCACAATAATCACAACGTAAGGCCTTTTTCATCGCTCACCCAGTCCTTTCTCTACTCCTATTTCCCGAAGTACAATAGCCATCTGAGCCTTGAAACTCCTATTTCTCTTGTTTTCAAGTCCTTGATCTTCTGGTTGTTATCCATGTGGAGTTGGATCTGTTGCTGCACCAATTCGTTGGATTTTAGTTCTGGATAAATTGTTGCCAAAGTTATTGCGCTCGGTTTCAACTCCCCAAACGTGTCCTTTTCGTGTTGCATATAAACCTCGACAGCGGCATCAATATTCGATTCGATATTCGCATTTTCGGATTGATACATCTCTATTTCCTGGCTGATCGTGTAGGCTGTTTTTACCTTATACGCCAACAAACATGATTCATAACATAATACAAGCGTGAGAACAATAGTCACAAAAATACCAGCCCCACAGAAACACTTCTCATCGGTATAGCTATCTGTTCGGAAAAAGAGAACGAAACAAACCACCAACCCAACTATAGAAAGCAATGCTAACAGACTAATCATGATCCCATCCTCCTATTTTGTTAAATTTTTTGTGTGTGGGATCAACATGGCCAAGGTCAAACATCATTTTCAATCACCCACTTACCATTCTCATCAACGATCTCACACCGTAAATTCTTTGGCCTCATGTCTTTTTCAACCTCTTCTTCAATTTCCGCCAGCCTCCCCAGGTACCGGGCACACTCCAGACGATACCAACGGACAAACGCTTCTTTTGCGCAAAGCCTCTCAAAGGCTTTTTTGCGATTCTGGTGGAAAGACCGTTCCTCCTGGCATTCGGACACCGTACCGCTGGCCGGATGGGTAATCCGACAAGCTGAAAAAGTTTTATTGCGCTTCTGTCCACCTTTACCGGATCCCCGAAAAGGCGTAACAATGAAATCGCCATTGGCTTTACTCAGACTAAAAAGCAAAGTTTTATTCACTGTCATGATCAACCCCCAACTCCAATAAAAATGCAACATTACACGCAACGTGCTCCAAGTGCGGCAGCCCTGATTCCTCGTCTACCCCATCTGGGTCTCTGAGGTAAGCCCAGATATGCCCCCTGAATAAATTTCCAAAAGCGCTAAAACGCTCGTTTCTCAAGCCTTCCAATGTAGTCATGAACTATATCAAATTGCTCTTTTTGGGTTTCATACTCCGTCGCCTTGTAAGCCATCCTTAGCAAGGCATGTAATGCATCAGAAACGACCTTATCCATCACTAATCCTCACCTTCCACCTCATGATTAAGCCATGCTAAAACATTTCTTACAGCAATTTTTGCAGCAACGGCTGTTTCCGAACTCCCCTGCTTGCCGCAATCCCCGCACTCTGAAATTTTGGCGCACATGGGTACCACGAATTCGGCCAGTGCTTCCGGGCTTGCCGTGATCCGATCAAAGTTTGTCCTTTTCACAAAACACTTAACGTCTCGTATCAAATAGTCAAATCCGTCTTTTTCCTTGACGCACTCACCTCTTTTGGCGCACATACAGCAGTTATTTTTATAGCTCAACCGGCACATCTCTGACATCTCGCCGCATGGGGCGAGGTCATCAAGTACACATGCGCACTCCCCATCTTCGTTGTACAATCCGTCAAACTCAGATTCTTCAAGAAATTTTGCCACAATGTAGCGCACAGAACGCATCACTCACCACTCCTTTCCTTTCCGCATAGTTTTCGCCCGCATTCGAAGCAATAATTAATGGGAACCGTTGCTTGCTCTCCGTGAATGTTGACAGCCAGTTTATCGTCTTCGCGAATCGCAATCATACCATCGCCATCAAACAAGATTTCACCCGTTCCTGTATATCGAATCTCGCAACGCTTACACATTGTTTAGACCTTCTTTCTGTCGCTCACCTTTCCAACACATGCTTCACCCGATCCCTCTCTTCCGCTTGCTTCGCGTTGTTAAAACGGTCTGTACTCCCTACCAAATACCCCGTAATACGACGGATGCGGTCAAACTTAACCCCTTTGCCCACCTTTTCAGTCATCCTGCTCATCGCCTTCCCCAACAACAGCCACATCAAACGGTATCAGCATGTCAGGGTTAATAGTGATCTGGTACCTAAACGACTCCACTTCGACACCGTGTAGATCTTTGACAATATACGTTGTTGTCTCGTTCAGCCCTACAAAATGCTTTTCATACGTCCCTCCTGGTTGTGCAACTATGATATCGAGCTTTGATTGTGCAACGTCAACATCGATACTCATGCGACCTTGGGCGATAAACAAGATGTCACCTGTAACATTGTTAAAAACGGTAAGCTCCCTGACAACCTCAAACCTATTTGCCGCCTCACTCACGCGCTGAGAGGCCACGTGTGCCGGGCTACTACACCCGCTTGTAAGCACCGCCACTGTTGCTAAACTTCCAAACAGCATCAACAAAACACCAAAGATTATAATCCTTTTCATCACTTTACCTCCTCAAGGTTTTACCTAACCGCTTCAGCCCCATATAGCCACACCGTCATTTTGTTCACGAGTCTTCCTCGGTGCTTCCGGACGGTTGGAATTGCGCAATCTATGGACAACGCTATATCTTCGTCCGTCATCCCGAGGATATATTTCCCTTCGACCGTTAAGAAATAGTGATCTTCCCCGACCAGCTCCAAAGCCTTATCAATTTCGCTAATCTCAAACTCATCCGCTGCAATCTTTGCCTCAAGGTCTTGTTTCCATGCTGCGAAGATGTCTTCTTCGCTTACGCGCACCCCCGTTTTTTTGAACCGCACTATGTCTGCGCTTTTTTCAGGGACAATAAAATGCTCAATCCTGTATTTATTGTCTTCAACCCTTTCTTTGAGGATGTTGTAAGCGTGGAGCCTCCTTTCTGTGTCTTTGTATGGTACTTGGTGGGGTCTGCCCTTGAATGCCTCTCTTACCGCCTCAACGACGACCTGCCTAAGCTCACTCTTGTCGACTTTCATCACTCAAATCACCCGCCTTTTGCTTCGCCACAAAACACTTGATTTCCCTAGCAACCCATACTTCATCCGCCGAATTTATATCACATTCCTCCGCTCCTCTCTTGGCGCAATTAATGCACTCATTAGCGTGCGCCACCTCACAGTCCATCGCATCACATGGGGCTAGATCACCTGGCCTGCACGCACATTCGCCTCCATTCCAAAAGCAGAGGCCATTTTTTTTAAGGTATTCCTCAACGATTTCAATACCATATTTCATTTTTTCACCTATTCCAGCGCCTGTAGCGCTCGACGTAGCTCATCCTTGCTAATGCCGGATCCTCCTCTCTTAACCTTTTGTCGAGTCGCTTCACCTTCTTATCTACTTCCTCATCCACTCTTCCAAACATCATCTTGAGCTGCTCTAGCATTATGATCACATCAGACATTTCCTCTCTTACCTTGGACTCTAAGCACCTCCCATATCTTTTGTGTTTGCTTAAAGCATGAATCAATTCGGCCATTTCTTCGATTGCCATGTAAATCTGAGCCTGTTCGCCATATTTAAAGATAGCGCTTCGGAGCACATCTAGCTGCCTTTCGTCCATTCACTTAACCTCCTCGAACTCAACCTCTACCCTCGGATGCTCTTTGTCGACATAGAAGTAATCTCTGAAGTTCTCAATATGCTTCCATCCGTCGTTTTCGAGGATTCCTTCGTTTACCAACGCGTCCTCAATGGCCTTTCTGGCAAACCCAACGATATTGCTTTTGTCGGTCAGCCTGTCTGGCACGTACCAGTGGTAATGCATTACCACTCTTTTCCCAATTGGGACAAGCCCACTCATCTTGATATACCATGATATCTTGTCTTGGACGTCTTGTTTCATCGCATTCCCGCTGTTATAGTCGTTACGCCGCCTGGAATGCCCCCGCGCTTTGCAAGCGTTCAGAAACGCGTTCAGGCTTGGCAACCTCTCTTGTATGATCAGCTTCATTGGTCTTCCTCCACAAGCTCTGCAAATGGTATTCCTTGGTCTTCGATCTCTTCTCCCTGCTTCCTCATCCAAGCAATATCCCAGCCAGCTGGGCTATTGGCGCTTACAATCATACACTCTGGTACCGAGGAATCGAGGAATGGGCATCCTTCGCAAGACCATCTAAACACGGCATCTCTGCATATCTCTCGTATCGTCTTTGCTGACCTTATCATGTCTAACGCATCTAATTTTGTCATTGTTTTCCGCCCCCTTCCCGTCCCTCCTGTTTGTAGTACTCCCTCTCACTGGCCACACACTTGCCGCATCTAGGGCACGCATATTCCCAGTAATTACCTATTTTGTAGAATTTGGCTCTGTACACGTATACCTCTTCTTCGCTGCAAACGAACACACACCCACAGCTTCTACACTCGAATCTGATCATCCGCTTCTCCCGAAGGATTTCCACTCAGTCCACCTCCTTAGCCCCTTCAATCCACCCCATGAATACAGATTTTATGGCGTCTACTCTATCCGATGGCCTTGTATTCGCGAACACTCCGGAGCAGAACGCGTTATCTAGGGCTTCCAGAAGGGCCCCTTCCATCGCTCTCCCCGCAATGGCTCTTGCTTCTATGCCATCGAATATTTCTCGTGCTGGGCGACTGTCTCCAGACGGCCCCGTGTACCGGCTGGAATGTTTAATCGTCCTGTTGCTCACGGTCCTCCCCCTTCCCCCTTGAAAAAACAGAGCCAGTGTGTTTTTGCGTTCCGAGTGTTCTTCTGTCCGTAAATCGGCCGTCTGCCGATGCAGTCAAGAACCCTTTGAAGCTTGATGTCATGCTCATTCCATTTGAAAATCAGCGTTCCGTTGACCTTGAGCACTCGCCAGCACTCGTCAAATGCCGCTTTGATAAAAGGCTCCCAAGGCTTCTGGAGCTTGCCATAATGGATTTTCATGTCCGATAGATCGGAGCAGGAAGTCAGCTGTGGCGGGTCGAGGATGATGTGCCAAAATGACCCATCGGAGAAAGGGAGGCTTGTTACGTCGGCGATCATATCCGGACTCACATCAAACACCCGGCCAGGCTCGGTCATCCGGAATAGCCCGGCGCGGCTGTCGCAGAAAAGGACGTGCGGATTGTCTTTGTCAAAGTAAAACATACGCCCTCCGCAGCATGGGTCAAGTATTGGCTTTGACACTTGCCGGTTGTGTCCTGGTGTGATGTGCATTGTCACCCTGCCTCCTTCATACACAGTTCCGGCAGATTTGCCATGGTAATCGCTTCCGCCAGCGGCGGCGGTACCGCATTCCCGCAGCGGGCCACCTGAGACGCTTTGCTCTGTAGCTTCCCCTCGGAATCACGGTCAATGATATAGTCCGAGGGGAAGCCCTGCGCCGCGAACAGTTCATGAGGTTGGAGCATCCGGAGGCCTATGTCGGCGATACAGTACCGCTCTCCTTTGACTGTTACCAGCCCAAAGGTATCGCGTCCCGTAATTGTGTGTAGCGGCTCGGCGACAGATTGGCCGACGCCTCGGCCATAATACTTAACTAAGAAGCTCCTGCCCTCGCCGAAATGGTTCCCCTCCCCGCAGGCCTTCTCGCCGTGGTACTTTATCAATAAGGCTTTTACCAAGCCATACCCGTTTACACCGGTTATGGTTCGTAGCGGGCTGTCCACGCACTTCGAAGCGTTATCGAATTTAAAATCTACAACGAATGGACTTGGGCCATTAACTACAAACCTCATAACGCCACGGGCAATCCTCCGCATGGTCGCCTCGGCCAGCGGGCGTCGCCGCTCAAATATCGACGGACACGGTAGTGTCCAGTCAATGATTTCCGCTGCCGTTCTCCATGGCAACAGTAGGCCACTTTGCACCTCGGCGCTCTTGGGGTCGCCGTGTGTGGGTTCCGGCCAGTGGACAGGGATCCTGTCACGGCGGGCGACAAGGAAAAATCTCTTGCGGATCGTCGGCGCTCCGTAATCGCACGCTCTCAGCTCTTGCCACTCAACCCGGTACCCATGGCGGCGCAGCGCATTGACAAAGCTGGTAAATGTGCGGCCTTTTTGTGCGGGATCCGGCCTGCCATCAAGTAGCGGCCCCCATGTCTTGAACTCCTCAACGTTTTCAAGGATAATCACCCGAGGATGCACTGTCGCGGCCCAGCGTACAGCAACCCAGGCAAGACCCCGAATACTTTTTTCGACAGGTTTGCCGCCTTTGGCTTCGTGCGCTGGTAGTTCGGCGCTGATCGTGTCATCAAACATGATCCGGCAATATAAGGCAAGATCTATGGGTTCACCATGCTCAAGGCGGGTGATAATCGCGGCGATGGAGTCTTTCCCGAAACTACAACTTGCTATATACTTCATGCTCGTTCTCCTCCCCGTCAAGCTCTTTCCGGTGTGATCGTCTGGTATCCATGCACTCGCATCTCACGCAGCAAAGGTCTCCGTTTGCTTTCTCGAAGAGAATTATCCCGCGATTACCGCATGTTTTGCAGTCGTAGCCGTCATAAGGCTCATCCGGGGCCAGGATTACCCGCCCTGCCACATTAAGCTCCAGCCAAGCGCTTGACCCTGGCTGAGACCTCCTGCAAAAACACATCTGGCTGGTAATCTCCGGTTATGCCAAGCCTTTGATACTCGTCTTTTTTGCTCTTGAGCATATAACAAAACTCTTTTTTCAGGCCAGTCACACAGTCGTTTGTCGTCATGCAAATCCTATGCCACCCAAGTGTTCTGACGACTTCTCGGGTCGGTCTGCCAAGGCTTTGCATGGCCTCTGGTTCCCTGTAATACCCGTAATCCCTAATAGCCGCAATCACCGACGCCCACTCCGCTTCCGGATTCGCCTGTAAAAACGGGTTTGATAAATACGCAATTTCCGCCTTCAGGTCATGGATTGACGGCATGAATTTACTTTTGACGATTAAGCTTTGTATGGCGGATAGAAGCCGCTCTGGCTTTTCGGTGCCGAAAAACGGATACCACGCCTCCAGAAACTCCCTTTTCTCGGTTTTATCCATGTCTTTAAAATAATACGGATAAGCATACCTCAAGAGCGTCACACCCTTAGAAAACTCCTCTTTCGTCATCGTAATAAGCTCCTTCCTCGTCGAATTTTAAGCCGAATGCCGCGAAACTCAAAGGGTCTACCTCTTTTTTCCGCACAGGCGCGTTCAGGTAACCCTCGAACTTTCCTCCGAAAAGCGTCTCCGGCCGCAAGTATGGTCGCATGTCTTTCCCGCCTTTTGGTGGGTCGCGATTCCACAGGAAACACATTTTTTCTACGACGGTAATCATGTCGGATACAGTGAACCCCTCGTTGACCCTAGCGATTATTTTATCTCGGGTGGTTTTTGAGGTTGCTCGGTAATTTGTTCCGGCCAGTTCGTTCAGTCGGTCAACGATTTTTTTGAAATCGATTGGTTTCTCGTGAACGTCCCCAAGGGGGACTATAGGGGGTTCTATACTTTCCTTTACTTTACTTTCCTTTACTTTACTTTGTGTACCGATGTCAACATTTACGGGATTAATGTATACATTAATCCAGGTCACACGTGGTTCACCATTCTTATTCGCCTTGATATCTCTGCTTATCAGCCAATAATCCTCAACAAGCTCGATCTCTTTTCTCCTCTCGGAGGCAAGGATAAATCTTTTCTGTATTCCCTTAGATGTCAAAACACTGTATTTGTCAAAAATGATCTGGTCAAAAATCTTCCAGCGTAAGCAGTCATTAATGATTGCATTTATCGTATTAATGTCAACATTAATGTCCTTGCCGAACAATAATTGCCGCTCTTCTGTCCACTCTATGAAATAGCCGTCATTATAAATTTTCTGCCACAATTTTATGACTACACCAAACCCAGTAATGCCGTATTTAGCTTCGATCAATCTTATTTTGTCGTCCATATTAACATCAAGAGAAAAATAGTCTAGCCCAGATTTATGCTGTCTCGCCATCATTCAGCCCCCTCCTCATTCCATCACTTTATCCGTCTATCCACTCCGGAGATGGGACCATCTCAGCGTAGCCAATAGCAGTATCTTTCGTTGAGATAATGACCTCTTTCCCGATCCACGACTGGTCTTTTACTTCTATGGCTCTCGTATCCGTAGCGCTGTAATCTGTCTTCCCGAAGCAATCCTCCTTGACCCACTTATGGAATAAGCTCCGCGCCCCTCCCCTTTCTTCCGCGAGAACGTAATAAAACCATGGTTCACTAGCATACCTACACTTCCATATTTTCATGGCCTCTTCCCCTTTCGCCGCCTCTTCTCCGCCCTTGCGGCAGCTGCTGACACCCCTGCTTCCACTGCGCCGCAGAATCCATTCATGCACATAACCCCATAAACATCCCGGCTTATACACATGAGGCTATCATGATTGGCTTCCCCATTCCCGGGCTATCTGCCCGTCAAGAATCTTAATCTTGAGCTTGTACACTTGAATAGCCTCCTTAGCGCTCTCATATAAGCTCAGCGCGATATCTCTCATCATCCGTAGCTTGGCTATCTCCTGATCACCTTTGGCAAGATCGGACAGCAGCGTTACTGCCGTCCCCATTGCCCTTTGCTCTGTGATAAATTGGGCTTGTTGTACCCTGTAAGCATGTTCACACTCCGCGTATTTTTGGCCTCTGGCGCGATACTCGGCCAATGCTCTATCAAGATCTGTTTGGGTTGCTCTTATTTCTGTGTATAGGTCTTGCATCTCATCGCCTCCCTTAACTCTTCACACCATCCCTCATCCTCCTTATATACATTATCGACCGTGATAACCACGCGCGGCCGCTCAGAATAGTATTTACCCGTGCCCGGCGCGTACTCCACTACCTGGCTATCATCAAGCCAGGCTACACCATTCAGGGCATCCTCAATGCCCTTGATGTAATTTCCGAGATCAGGCCTTGATGTGGGCTTGATCCTCCCCTTAATGGCATCGAGCCTCTTTTTTTTCGCCCAGCTTTTTGGTATTGGCCTGTACACTGCTACCCCAAGCACCACGGGCCCATCAAGGGGAGGATTGCCCCCCATCTGCTCTTTTGCGGTATTTTTCACATACTCTTTATAGGCGCGTGATTTTTCAGGATCATATACGTGAGGCCACGGATTAATTGTGGCCCGTGGTCGCCCCTGGGCGACAGGAACGCCTGGGATTTCTAAATATATCATCCCATCACCGCCTTAATATCTGCTAAGCACGCTGCCTTAGCCTCAAATAGCAGCACGCAATAAGCTAAATTGTGCCCTGCTAGTGTACTAGCATCCTGATAATAGCGGTAGGCAGACCACGGATTACGCCCGAGCTTAGCCTGATAATCAGACTTTGTGCACACATAATGAAAATCGTCAAAGCGTGCTGTGTATCTGTGAGAATTGATTCTATCCCAGATGAGTTTTACCATTCTGATTGCTCCCCACCTAAAAAATAGCCCCAATCTAAAGGACCCGAAGGATCCATAAAGAAGCATCTCCCATCAATATCCGAGCAATAGCAGCCTTGACACCCATCGCGCCGCCCTTCTGATTTTCTCCATTCCGCATCGTGATTGTTGTAGCAAATTTGCTCGATTCTTCTCATCGCTCTAATCATATCCATAGCCTCAAGCTTATTCATTCGCGCCTACCTCACTTCGTTTTGCCAGTAAATAACTGCTCCAATCCATGGGTATGTCCTGTGTATAATTGAAAAAGCACTCATCCATAACATTGAAAGGGCACCCATCACACCTATTATCGGCGCAAATATCCATCACCCTCTCCGCGGCTCTAATCATATCCATGGCCTCAAGCTTCTCCATCTGTATCCTCCTCCCAAAAATTTCTGTCTAGGTAGGATTTTCCGAAGATGCGGATGAACTCTTCAACACTCATTCCTTCGTCCATCAATCTTTTTTGATGCTTTTGTTTGAGCACCAATGACAAAGACGCATCTTGGTGTACACTGTAATTTGATCCCGTGTGGTGTTCAATGCAAAGTGTTTCCAGGCATCCGTATCTGTCGGAGCTTCTACGCCGTCCTCCTCCAAACACATGGTGTGTTTGGAGGTTTCTGGTGGTTCCGCATATGAAACACCGATCGTACATCATATCACTCCTCCTCGAATTCAGCTTGCATGAGGAGTAATATTTCTTCAAACCTTTCCTGTGTTGTAGTTCTATCTAGATTATAGGTTTGAGCTAACTCTTGTTGAGATATCCCCTTTTCTTCCGCGTACTTTATCAATTTGGATCTGAAGTCGGACTTTCTATTTTCCTTTGACTTGCTCTGTTGTTTTTCATCCAATTCAGCACTTGATATCTTGTCAGGATCTTCCCCTGTCGGGATTGCAAAGACTCTGAGCAGCAGATACTTATAGGCGTACGTCATGGCCTTTCCAACGCCTTTGTCTTGGGTATCAACGCCCGTCCCACTGGATACAGCCGTAACATAATCAGTTGGGTCATCAACGTTGACAATCATATAGGTCATATCAACCGTGGTAAGGTATCCGGCGTGTTTTCCTTCTTTGTTCACCATTGCCTCCCTAGTATGGGTCTGGCTACATGGAATGATGGTGATTCCGTATTCAATCAATTTTTCTCGGACGGCCCTTGTAACTTTTTCTTCTGAGATAGCTTTGTATCTTGTGTTGCCGAATTGAATGTCATCGTCCTTACACAGATATCTGACATCTTCCATGACCTTTGAAATTCTTTGGTGAATATTCACGCAAGCTTCAACTCCTTTTTCAGGTTGTACACCCCGAGAAGGTGTTTAAATATCTCGAAATACTTGTCTGTGTCAGATACAACCCTTTCCTCAAATCCTTCCGTCGCATCGCGCCCAATCCGCAAGATTCGGCATTGCTTTACAGGGTGCCCATGCTCCTCCAAAAGGTGGCGATATGCTGCCAGCTGAATGAAGTAATCGTCGTATATGGCTTTCCCTGTTTTGAAATCAACCAGGGTAGGGATCCCATCAAGAACACAATAACAATCAATTGTACCCCCATAGCCCAGTTCGTCAGACACAAGAGGGTGTTCGCTCATAATGAGCTCAATATCGTGTTGATTCTCCCATGCAAAGAAAGAGGCAACTGCGCGGGTAGCTAAGTCAATGCTCCTTTGTGAGTATTGATCAAAATCAACTTCGTCCCCCAAAAGGTGTTCTTGGATCATGGCGTGAGCTAATGTCCCAACCTCTGCCGCACCGTCACGATACTTTGAGCTGTCGATTCCCTCTAGCCCAAGACGATTTGCCCACGCAACTAAGTGAGGCTTGTTGAGCAAGCTCGTAACTGTTGTTGTGCCTGGTACGAGTTTTCCATCGCTGGTTTTATAGCGCGTGTGTGCTTTTGAACCAATCTTGATCTTATCAACCATATCTCCACCCCCTAAAAATCGACAGCTTCTTGGCGGCTCATAAAAAAGTGTATACCATGGGAACATTCATTCCATCGGTCTTCATCCCAGGAGTCGGGGACTACGGTATCCCCAACTTTGTATACAGTTTCCCTGTCGTTAACGGAAACAGCGCTGGCGCCCCAGGGATTACCATCCATGTCCGTGATCTCTAAGACCGTTGCCAAGGATGCCCTGCACTTTCTAGTTGTGGCGCTACTACGCTCAGCTTCTGCCGGGATAAGAAGTTCAACAATCACTGGCCGCGACGAGGCGATACCCATGCATTTCTTAAAAGCTGTAAAGCTCCCTTTTTCCGGGGGAACCATAGGGATAAATGGAACATTTTTTCCACCCTGGAGGTATGCATCCCGGAGGTTTGCGCCCCGGAGGTCTGCGTCCCGGAGGTTTGCGCCCCGGAGGTTTGCGCCCAGGAGGTATGCATCCCGGAGGTTTGCGCCCCGGAGGTCTGCGTCCCGGAGGTTTGCATCCCGGAGGTTTGCGCACAGGAGGTTTGCATTCCGGAGGTATGCGCCCCGGAGGTCTGCGCCCAGGAGGTCTGCATCCCGGAGGTTTGCGCACAGGAGGTTTGCGGCCTTCCCTCCTTCACCATCAATCCATTTTTTATGCTCTGCTAAAATGTCAATTAACTCGTCTTTTGTCATATCCAACCTCCCTTATTTATTTGCCCTATAAAATGCTTCTGCGAACCCCTTAGGGGTGATTGCCCGTATAGCTGCACGATCAAGGCCCATATGCTTGTACTCCGGCGGGCAAATGGGGCACGACATGCCGCGCCCATTTGCCCGCCCATTGGGGTATCGCACGGATAACCCACCAGGCCTAGTCTTTACTGTTGGCGTCGGGGGTTTGAGGTACCCCCATAGATCTGTCCTCTTGACACCAGCGTGACCATATTCCCACTGCTCAAAGGTGTAAGCGGGCTTACCCAAAAACTGTCGCAAGAATCCGACGGGGTTTTCTAGGGCCCAGAATTTGAGCTGTGATCCCGGATACGCTCTGATCGTCCAAATGATCCTCAATCCCGCCTCAACCAGCTCCATCGCTTCCTCAAAATCTCGTGGGGCCGCTCCTTTCGCAAGGCTGAATTCGGTACATACAGGAGCAAAGAGTATGCCATGGACAAGAGCGATATCAACAAGGCACGAGGGCCAGCCTTTCCGCGACCACTCTATCCAGCCTTTCCGCGACCACTCCGTCCAGCCATCCCTCAAGAGTGTGTAATTCCTCATGTCGTACTCCGGTAATGTGATGATCCTCACATCGTACCCAGCCTCTACGTAGGGTTTTGACCACGCACCTGTGCCGCCACAGAGATCCAGGATAATTTTAGCCATTGGACATCACCGCCGCCACATAACCGGCGTTAAGCTCGGCCTCTTCCGCTAGACGGTACGCCTCCATACAGTTGTCTCTCTGTTCTTCGTACCCCGTTATCATTGCGTCGATTTCCTCCTTGACTTCGGCGATGACAGGATCGCTAAGCCAAACAGACGCATCCCCCAAGGCGGTGCAAGCCTCATATAAGGCTCCTATCCCGGTAACAAGGTCGAGGAACGAGTCTTCCCGCATCTTAATCATTTACAAACCCTCCCATATGTGGTACCCTTGAAGTGATAATTTTCTACGCCCTCGGCTTTATGCTGGGGGCATTTTAGGTGGTGCCGTAATCCGTCGTTCTTCCCTCCTCTGGTTTTGCTATCACGGCGTAATACTTGTGATTTTTTGGCCGCTCTACATATACCGGCGTCACCTTTAGCGACATCTCTGCAAAATCGACGTATGACACGCCGCATTTGCAGGTGAAAAACTTCTCCCCTTTGTACGATCCGGGGGAGGACTCTTCGAATTGTATATATTGCGAGAGATCCTGCTCCCCGCATGTTGGGCAGGTTGTGCCCAAAAAGACACATAGAGAGTTTGTCATGCGCTTCTCCTCTTCCTGGAGAGCAACAGATGTGCTCTCGCGATAAACTCATGATTTGTCATATGATCCTCAACGGATCTTACCGCGTGTCTAATACCACGCTCGATTCTAGATGGTGTTGTCGAAAACTCCTTTGCGACGTCTGGATACAACTCTTTTGTAACCATGACGCCAGGGGCATACAAATCGATGGCTTTGGCAAGGTACCAGAAGCCTGAATAATGGACCTTAACGCCAAGCCCTAATAAATAATCTTCTATCATTTCCATTTTATTGTCTGTCATTTCGCCACCCTGAGCCCGTTACTAAACCGGCTCTCCTTTCCGGACCTATATTCAACCTCTCTTTCGAGGACTTCGGCCCGTGATTTTGCGTCGGACAAAGCATCTTGCAACGCCTTGATTTCTCTTCTCAGCTTGTCCGTCTCCGAAAAGTAGAGGTCGGACATTTTGTTTTTCTCGTCCTCTTTTTTGTCGCCCCAAGCCTTCCATTGCTCGATGACGCGGTCTGCGTAATCCCGAGCAAAGTGCTCTAAGGCATCTTCGATTCTGTCTAATCTGGATCCCATCCTTTTCGATAAAGATAGGTATGCCCCCAAGAAAACGCAGGCAATAAGCGCTGTTGTGCCTAGCGATAATATGCTAATCATCGGTTCCCGCCCCCTTTTTCTCGCCGCTCCCTTCCTCAAGAGTGAGCACTTTTATTGCTATCTCCAGCCCTAGGCAAAGGCCTTCATGGATCCCATCGAAATAGCTTTGCTGCCCACCATCTAATGCCTTGCGAAAGGTATCATTTAAGTCTCGAAGCCTATCCAAGACGTTCATCATCTCTTCCTCCTTCTACGCTGTTGTCAGCGCTATTTGTATTTTTACTCCTTTTTGCCGTAACGGCGACTTGCCATTGATTCATGGCGGTTCTGACTACTTTTTCTTTTCGCAATTCCGAATGACATCAATTGTCCAAAACCCCATTATCATTAGTAAAACGACAATGGTAACGATAAACGAACTGTTCATCTTCCGCCTCCCTTCCGTTTTCTCGTGTTTTTGAGACCAGAGATTATATAGACACACGCAAACACTGTGCCAAATATAAGCACAGCAAGCAGGGAAACCAGGGAAACCACGAATATAGAGCCTAGATCCGTCAACAAAAAAATAACATCATCCACTCGCTTCACATCCTCGACGGTGGTACTTTCCATACACCGCATCGCTCACTGATAGTTTAAGCCCGAAGCTATCATTGACCGTCATTAGGCTTACTGTGTCCGCTAGTATCGGCTGCCGTGTGGCCAGCATTTCAGGTGTCATTTCTGATTTTTTGATCATCTTGGGGTGCCCGTAGATGCTTGAAACGGCCTTATTCGCGATGGTGTTGGCTTTAATATAGTCAACACGGCTCGGATCATTTAGTGATTCGGATAGGTTTCGCATTGCTTCGCATTGATGCATCTTGTCAAGCATCCGGAAGGCGTGGAACGATTCAAGTCCAGAAGTCCGGCGAAGAGTTTTGAGGACTTCGAATGTCCACCGCTTGAATGTTTTCGCTTCTGGTTTGCGACTTTCGAAAATCGCTTCGTAGATTCCAAACTCATTGACGATAAGCATCTCCTGTTGCCCTCCCGGTGTATCAAGGGGGTGCTTTGAAAGCACATCCTTTGACAATCGCCTTCCAAGGAACCTTGCTGTTAGCCCAAGAGCGCCTGCGATATCCGCGAGCACCGCCCACCAGTCGCCGGGGATAATCTCGACAAATCGTATATCGTGACCGTCCCAAGCTTCAGTTCTTAGTGTTTTCACAAGGCTTGTCCTCCTTCCTCGCGGTTGGTACTCTTTGTTCATCAGACTCTTCAAGGTTGCCCATCCCTTTCTTTCGCCAAATCCCCCAGTAACTGCAAAATCAGGCCTATTGCTTGCGCTTCTTTTTTTTCAGTTACATATTCGTAACTTTCGAGGCAAAAAAGTTTAACAATAGGGACGCCCAAAACCCTTGCCATTCGGCACGCTTCCGGCAAAGTAAACGGAATTTCCCCTTGCATTCTGGCATTAAAAGACGTTATGCTCATGCCAAGCCTTTTTGCCATTGCGCTGTACGTTATTCGTTGCTCGAACAGCTCATTCCTCACCTCCTGATTCGGCTTCTGCTTTCTTTTCTTAATGGTATCCATCACTCGTCCCTCCCTCAAGTTTCATATCCGTAACTCATCATACCGCTCCCGTTTCGAAAAGTCAACATCCATTACATATATTTCTTATTTTTCTGTTCCATTTATGAAACTCTGTGATATAATGCTTGTATGAGCGCCCAAGTAATACTATATAAAGGAGGTGTGTGTCCGATGAAGACGATTTTTGCAACTAGGTTGCAAACTCTCAGGGTAGAAAGAGACATGACGCTTGAGGAATTTGCAAAGATGCTTGGAACGACGAAACCAACCATATGGAGATATGAAAACGACGAAAATGTCCCAAGCATGGATTTTGTAATGAGGGTTTCAGCTGTTTTTGGCGTCTCTGCCGACTGGATCGCTGGATTGAGCGATATCAGAGAAAGCCCGTATCTGCTCCAAAAAGAACTATTAAAATCTTATGAAGTAATGACCGTCGCAGAGCGGGAAAAAGTGATCGAGTATTCAAACTTCATCTTGCAATCAAGGAAGGGCGACAATAATGAGGGGAACTGTTAAGAAACGCAAGGATGGGCGTTATGAAGGACGTGTTGATCTTGGTTATGATGCGGCTGGTAAGAGGTTAAGAAAGTCAGTCTATGCAAACTCAAGGCAGGAATGCCAAGTCCTTGTTAACGAGATTGTTTATAAAACGGAGACCTCTTCCTACGCAGATCCAGGGAAGCTAACCGTAGGCGGGTATTTAACGTCTTGGTATGAGTCTGTCCACAGCGGGAAAATCGAAGCAACTACACGGGAAGGCTACGAAAACATTTTATACAACCACTTGGCCCCTTACTTTAATAGTGCTAAACTTAAAAGCCTTCTCCCCCTCCACATTGAGGAGTACTACAACGCGAAACGCAGGGATGGGTTATCTGATAATACCCTGAAAAGGCACCATGCGCTTTTATCCAAGGCATTTAATGATGCAATGAAAAATAGGATCTTGACAAGCAACCCTTGTTCACTTGTAGACAAGCCAAAGCCGAAGGAATATGTACCTGCCGTCCCTACGCGGGAACAATATTTCGAACTTTTGGAAGCATCTATAGGGACTGAATTTGAAGCCGCTATATTACTTATGGGGATGTGCGGATGTCGACGCGGGGAAGCGCTGGGGGCCAAAGGAGTCGACTTTGATTACGCTAGTATTACATATGATATTAGAAGAGAGGTCGTCGAAGTAAAAAAGGACGCTGTAAATAAATCGAAATACCGTGTTCTTGGGGAGATCGTCGATACTTCTCCAAAATCAAAAAAGGTTTTGCTTGTGAAGCCATACCCGAAAGGCGGAAGATCGAGGGAGTCCGGTGTTCCTGTATGGGTTTTCGACTATGTCCGCCGCCTGGATCAACATGCATACATCATCGGACAGAAGAATCGTCCTGAAGTGCCTACAAATTATTTCAAGAGATACGAGACGTTCCTAAGGAAGGCCGGGCTTGGGCATTTCAACTTTCATGCGTTCCGCCATTTTTACGGAACGTCGCTGATGGAGGCTGGAATCGCTTTGCGCGTCGCTCAAAAGATGCTTGGACATGCGTCGATCCAGACGACCGAAAAATATCAGCACCCGAAAAAAGACACAACAGCATTATACATGCTAGAAAAGTACCTTTCCGAGGGACAAAACCCAGCCCACAAATAGGGCAACCCGCTCCCAGCATAAATACGTTTCATATAGGACTAACGTCTATGGGGAGTCAATCTCCTCTTTCCAATACTTATTGGTCCTTGGGTTGTATACGCGCTTATACACAGGACCCAAGATTACGGTAGTGTCCTCATAGGCTTCGGCCTCTTGTTGGGAGCGGAAGCACAGCGGCGTTATCGCATCCCTGCAGTATTCTGTTTTTATCTTTTCTTTCTTGTTGCTCATAACTAATATTATATGTAATATGTGGGAATCTATACTGACATAATTTTCCGTGTTTCAACGATATAATAGGTGATGTAGACGATAAATCGTAATTATAAGGTAATAATTGGTATATTACTTTTATTCTCAGACGCATGGGGACTCAAGATGTCACAAAATTCACGTATAATAGGGTTGAAAACCCTTTTTTCTGGTGGTAATATACTTGTAACATACAAATTGACGCACAAATATTATACATCCGATAGCCTGTAAGCTTGTGGGCGTGTTTTGTGCGGAAAAAATACCAAAGAGAGAAAGAGGTAAATGAGTTATGAAACACGACCTGATGAGTGAATATGCAGCAAATCAAGACGAGATCATAGCAAGAGCGATCACATTGAAAGAGATGGTGTCGAGAGACGCATGGGATGTGTATCTTGAGATAGAGAGGGCAGAAGCGAAAAGTGCAGCACTTGCCAGCGCTATTGCCTATAGGGAGGGCCTCGAATTATCTTCTGGGGGTCAATTCGGGGGTCAATTCGGTGTATGCCCTAATATTTTATCCAAAAAGGTCTCGGGGGGAATCCCCGAGACCCATTGATTTTTCCGAACTTTACTGGTGCCGAAGACCGGAATCGAACCGGTACGAGGGATTAACCTCGCGGGATTTTAAGTCCCGTGCGTCTGCCAGTTCCGCCACTTCGGCTTAGAAACATTGGAGGCGGCACCCAGATTCGAACTGGGGAATAGAGGTTTTGCAGACCTCTGCCTTACCACTTGGCTATGCCGCCGGAAACCAACCGCCATAAAACTGTTGGAGCGGGTGACGAGATTCGAACTCGCGACTTTCACCTTGGCAAGGTGACACTCTACCACTGAGTTACACCCGCATAAGATATGGTGCCTCAGGGCGGAATCGAACCGCCGACACACGGATTTTCAGTCCGTTGCTCTACCGACTGAGCTACCGAGGCACATTGGGTGGGTAACGAAGCATCCGTATCATCATAATATGCGAATTCCGCTTATTATGCAACGAGATAAAATGGCGACCCCGATCGGACTTGAACCGACGATCTCCTGCGTGACAGGCAGGCATGTTAACCACTACACCACGGGGCCGTACTTGGTGGGCGATGACAGGCTCGAACTGCCGACCCCCTGCTTGTAAGGCAGGTGCTCTCCCAGCTGAGCTAATCGCCCGACAAGAATTGCCAACGAAACAACCTAACCAAAATTCTCAAAACCGTTTCTTAGTATACACAAAAACAATGTCCATGTCAAAGTTTTTTTGCCACATTTTTTTGTCCGAGCCACAAAGAGTATTGTTAACAGAGTATTGTCGAAAAGGAGATCATCCGCTATAATTTAGGCAGGAGGTCAAAAATTTATGCCTCCCATTCCATTACAAAAGGAGATGTTTACATGGCAGATATTCTCAGCATCCTTTTAATCGCCCTCATGGTTTTTGTGGGTTTTATCATCATTGTGTTTCTCGCGTTTCTTTACATCGTTCAGCAACAAACCATCGCGGTAATTGAGCGTTTCGGGAAATTCCACCGGGTGACAGGACCGGGACTGCATACGCGCTTGCCTTTTGGCATTGATCGAATTGTTCAGAAAGTGCCTCTGCGGATTCAACAAAGCAACATCGAAATAGAAACCAAAACCAAAGATAACGTTTTCGTCCGGCTCAGTCTGGCTGTGCAGTTCCAAGTCGATGCCAGAAAAGTCGTTGACGCATACTACAAACTCGCGGCGCCTCTGGCCCAAATTCGCTCCTACGTCGAAGACGCGATCCGTTCCTCACTGCCGAAATATATCCTGGACGAATCCTACGAGAAGAAAGACGATATTGCCCAGGACGTCTTCGATTCCGTCTCAGCTGTCATGTCAGAGTACGGATACGTTATCATTAAAACATTAATCACCGCCATTGAACCGGCTCAGGAAGTCCGGGACTCCATGAACGCCATCAACGCTGCCCAACGTCATCGGCAGGCAGCCCAGGAACTGGCGAACGCGGACAAAATCAAAGTGGTTACAGCCGCCGAAGCGGAAGCCGAGAAAGACCGGCTCCACGGCGTAGGTATTGCCAACCAACGCAAAGCCATTGTTGACGGCCTGAATGAATCTTTTCACGAACTCCAAGACTGCGGACTCAATGAGAAAGATATTATGACCATCCTCCTGACAGAACAATATCTGGATGCCATGAATAACTTCGCCAAACACGGCAACCAAGCGATCTTCCTGCCGGCCAATGCCGGCGGCGCCGAAGAAATTCGCACACAGATATTGAGTTCCTTAATGGTGAATAATAACGGTCAATAAATATAAAATCGAGAATCAGAAGTCATGACAAAGCCAGCCGGCCCAAGTTTCGACCGAAACTTGGGCCGGCTGAGATTTACATAGTCATTGCATCCTCCCTTTAGAGGCTGCGATTACGAAGCGCAAAAGATCTCCCTCACCACTTTCGCTGCCAGAATTGCTGTACGCTCACTCACGTCCGTCCCGGGACACACCTCGACAACATCAAATCCAATTATGTTCAACCCTTTCAACATTTGTACCCCTTGCAACAATTCCGCTGACGAACACCCTCCCGGTTCCGGTGTCCCTGTCCCAGGCGCAAAGGCAGGATCAACAACATCAATATCGATGGATACATACACCGGCATCTCCGGCATCTCCGCCAGCTCCGCCACAACCGACGCCAATGCCGCCGGTATATCGCCCCCGGTCAGACAGGTTCTTTCCCGGGCAAAATCCCATTCCTCGCGGGTCCCGGAACGAATGCCGAACTGGTACACCCGGCGCGGTTTCAAGATATCCGCCACCTTGCGCATCACTGTCGCGTGGGACAAACCCTCCCCCATATAAAACTCCCGCAAATCGGCGTGCGCGTCGAAATGCAGCACGACCAGATCCGGATACATAGCATGAGCCGCCCTGATCAGCGGCAAACTGACCAGATGTTCCCCCCCCAGGAAACAAGGCCGTTTTCTGTCGGCAAAAAATCTTGCCGCTGCCTGTTCCATCAGATCCAGAGCTTTAGCGACATTGCCAAAAGGCAACACAAGATCCCCCAGATCACAAATCCGGCAATCCCCCAACTCCCGATCCAACGCCGGGGAATACTCTTCTAACACCACAGACGCGGCACGAATCGCCTGAGGCCCGAAACGAGACCCAGGCCTATAGCTGACGGTATAATCCATAGGAACCCCCAACAATACAGCCTCCGCCTCATCATAACCCGCGTCCGCTGTCAGAAAGCACCCATAATTCTCCACAGACTCCTGCAAGGAAAACACCGACGCGCCCCCCATCCCTATGCATTTCCAATCTTAGCGAACAATCTCCTTAACAAAAGCCGGCAGCTGGAACGCCGCCTGCTGCAATTCTTTCGTATAATACCTCATCGGTTTCCCCGCCAACCGGTTCCCGCAAGCCTCTTCCGGATCAACTTCCTTGGATCCGCACAAGAAACACCACAACCCGCTGGGATACGTCGGAATCGAAGCCATATAAAGCTTACAAATGGGGAAAACGCTTCCCACATCACCAACCATCCGCTTGATAAACGATCCGTTCATAAACGGCGACTCGCTCTGGGCCACCATAAGGCCACCCGGACGCAAGGTATGGAAAACATTCTGATAGAACTCCCGGTTGAACAACCCTTCCGCAGGACCGATCGGATCCGTTGAATCCACAATCACCACGTCAAAAGCGTTGGGATTCTCCTTAACGAAACGAATCCCGTCCTCCACCCGAATCTCCACCCGTTCGTCATCCAAAGCGCAGGAAATCGTCGGCAGATACTTCCGCGCGGCCTCAATAACCCGGCCGTCGATCTCGACCAGCACCACCTGTTTCACCGTATCGTGCTTAAGGGTCTCCCGCACTGTGCCGCCGTCGCCCCCACCGATAATCAACACTTTTTCCGGGTGCTGATGTGCGCTGAGAGGAACATGGGTGATCATCTCATGATAGATGAATTCATCCCTCTCCGTTGTCATCACCAACCCGTCCAACACCAACATACGCCCATATTGAACAGTGTCCAGAATAGCCAACTCCTGAAAATCCGTCTTCTCCCTATGCAACGTCTCTTTTATTTTTAATGAGATCTTCAAATAATCACTATGCTTCTCGGAATACCACAATTCCATATCTCAGGCCCTCCTACACACTCATCTTATCGCCGTCCTCATCAAACGCGTCCCCAGTCCTCATCAAACGCGACCCCAGTCCTCATCAAACGCGACCCCAGTCCTCATCAATACCACAGAGGCACCGCCGCAAAAACACAAGCCACCGACTCCACACAATGTTCTACCGCTGCCGTCTTGACATCAGCCAGAACCACACCACGTTTCTCAAAAGCTTCTTCCACCATCTGAATCACATAAGCTTTCGCCTCAGCCGCGCTCATAACCCCAGAATGCTCCATAATCACACCGGGGCGATCCCCGTCAGCAGGAATCCCCACAGCCACTGCCGCCGCAATCAACGACCCCGATTCTGACGAAACAAGAGACCCGTAGGCAATGGGCAACAACGACCCTTCCGGAATTACAACACCGGCGTCAAGCTCACAACGAGGAGGCAAGATCGAACTCACACGCAGCAAATTCAAATTTCCGACGCCGGCAGCCAGCAGGGAATTATCAAAAGCCGTCAATTCTGTCTTCCCCTCAGCCGAAGCAGCCGTCAAAAAATATTTAGTTGGTCGAGGCAACAAAGAGAACCCCTCCTCATAATGATGATGGTCAACCGTCAGAAACAATATCCGTATAACTAATCGATCGGCTATGCTCGGTATGACTCCATTCCCGCCTATTCTTGTGGGCAAACCCCAAAGCCAGAATCGGAATCCACGTATACATAAACACAGGATACAGAATCAACCCCAAATAAGCCCTAAGCGGGATCCGGTCTCGGGTAAAACTCACAATCGTAAACAACGCCATCGCCAGCAACACCGCTTGCCAGAAAAACGGCGGCAACACATCTGTCATCAACGTATGACTCACCGCATCGCCCAAGAAGAAATCAATCAACAACACGATCGTCCCGATCATAATCATATGGGGTTGAAACAGATGAATCGCCGTATCAAAATAGCACCATTTTTTTTCGGTAAACCCCTTGTGCAACAACGGCCACAAATAATTCCCTGACACGTCCACATGTCCCTGAGCCCACCTTTTCCGTTGCTTGCAAGATTGGCCGAACCCCAAAGGTTTCTCATCATAAACCACAGCATCATGAGCCCACTCGGTTTTCACGCCACGCATCAAAGCCCGCGCCGAAAACTCCAGATCCTCCGATAACGAATGTGCACCCCACCCCATCTCCTTCAGCAACTGATAGGAAATACACATACCTGTACCAGCCAAAAGACCAGAAAGCTTCAAATGGTGACGAGCCAGCTGCAGCATCCGATTAACCATCCAGAACGAAATAGCGAATGAATTGGTCACCCAAGTATCGTAGGGATTCTTCGTATCCAGATACCCCTGCACAATCTGGCACCCTTCGCTCATTTTGCTGTTCATAACCTCCAGGAAATCCTTCTTTACCAGATTATCAGCGTCAAAAATAACGATGCCGTCATATGGTTTGTCCAAAGCAAATATCTGATCGAACAACCATTCCAAGGCATACCCCTTGCCCCGATCCACTGTATTGAACCTCTCGAAAACATTGGCTCCTAACCCACGGCAGATTTTTGCTGTCTCATCCGTACAGTTGTCGGCCACAACAAATACATCATAAAGCTCCTTTGGATACTCGAGCATATTCAGGTTCTCAATCAGAGGCCCGATCACTTTCTCCTCATTATGGGCTGCCACCACAATCGCAAACCTTTTTACCGGTTCCAACCGCGGTGTCGCCTTGCTGCGCTGCAAACCTCTCACAGCCAGAAACACATAATAGATTGCATAAATAAACATCAGCAGCTGCATAATCACAAGAAGATACTTAGCAAACTGATCAACTACATTGTATAAATGAAACCCAACAACGTCCATATAACCCCCTGGGTGATAGTTCGTGATTCCCGATTCTATGTTCCTCTCAGACTCATTTCCTATTATTCCTCTTGCTGAACTTCATAACCAACAATAGAATACAAAAACCGATAATCCCGATTAATACAAGACTCAGTTTCAACGCGGCCGCGATCGATGCCCAATAAGCATCAGCAATCTGCGGCCCGGCTACAAAAGGAATAAAATTACGGTAGATCGAAGCGATAACCCGGCTTAACAGAATCGTAACCACAACCGTCGCCGAAACAACGATGAGGGCTGTTAAACCAAAATTCCGGCTGGGGCGAGGATCCGGTCGATCATAACGGCCATAACGGTCTTGGCGAAACTCGCGTCGGTATTCCTGGCGAAACTTTTTACGGTCCCGTTTGCGTTTCCACCAATAATATTCTATATATAGCCAACGTTTAAACCTCTCCCACATAAAAATCCCCCCGTAACTTTTATGCGGGAACCCACAATCTGATTCGAAAACCTGCCATAACCCTCATAACAAGTTAAATAATCCGCGATTTTGCTCTCTTCTCAGCTCCTATCCTTCATTATAACAAACCTGATATATTTTCGACATAACTTTGAAAATTCCTGCCATCCTTCTGATTCTACCAAGTTCGCCGCCGCCAAAAATCCGGGCTGAACAAAACCAGAAACGGAATGATCTCCAGACGCCCGAACACCATACAAAAACTCAACACAATCTTTATCCCCGATGGGGCGGTATGATATCCCACTGCCGGACCTAAAGCGCCAAAAGACGCCCCCGTATTGCCCAAGGCTGCCATCGCCGCACCCATGGCGGTAAATGGTTCAAAACCCATGGCGCTGATCACCAGAGACGACACAACAAAAATAC
The DNA here is from genome assembly GCA_009778595.1 of Peptococcaceae bacterium. Classification (GTDB taxonomy): domain Bacteria; phylum Bacillota; class Desulfitobacteriia; order Desulfitobacteriales; family Syntrophobotulaceae; genus WRJI01. Next base: position 71,290 of record WRJI01000002.1, read on the forward strand.
CAATAAACAGGAAGAAATACTGCGAAATCGCGCTCTGCAAAGACTCGCTCAAGGTATTTCCTGCTAACTCAATAGACCGCACCTGCCTCGGATGGATAGCCTTTTTGATAAAAGCCACCGCCATTTTCCCCAACACCAACGCCCGGGAAACCTTGAGCCCTCCGGCGGTAGACGAACTGCAGCCACCAACAGCCATGAGCATAAGCAAAATAATCTTGGCAAACCCCGGCCACGTATCATAATTGCTTAGAGAAAACGCCGTAGAAGATGTGAAAGAAACCGCGTGAAAAGAAGCCTGCCTCGCCGCTTCTCCTATCCCCATACCGGAAGCCAGAACAAGATTCGCGCCAATCATCACCGCCGCGCCGACCACAATCATAAAATACGCTCGCAGCTCAATGTTCCCGAAAACGTCGCGCCCGCTGTTATTCCCTCGGCTTTTGCGATGCAACAACGCGATAATCAGTGTGAAATTAACGCCCCCTAAGAACATCGTCACCATCAAAACAATCTCAATCGCTAAGCTGTCATACCCCGCAATCCCCTGAGACGCCACCGTAAACCCGCCGGTGCAAACCGACGTCAACGCATGGCTGATAGCGTCATAAACCGGCATCCCCGCCACCAGAAGCGCAACCGCCGTGACCACCGTGAACCCAAGATAGAACTTCCAGAGCATTGAAATCTTGTCTCGAATCTTAGGCATGATTTTTTGTGGCATGAAATCCGCCACCTCGGTATTATAGAGATTCACAGCCCCAATCCCCATATTCGGCAACAACAGGATAAACATCATAATAACACCCATACCGCCAACCCAATTGGACAGACTCCGCCAAAAGAGCAACCCCCGAGGCAGGCTTTCCAAATTGGTCAGAACACTCGTCCCGGTGGTGGTAAACCCGGCCACCGACTCAAACAACGCGTCAACGAAGTTATGAATCGTCCCGGTCAGCAAATAGGGTGCCGTTCCCAGCACACAAGCGACAATCCATGTTCCGGCCACCACAAGATAAGCCTCTCGAATACCCATTTTGCCTTCAAAGCTGCTATATCGAACCAGGATCAACCCCAACACCACAAACACAACCGCGCAAGCCCCAAACACCAGCGCGTCACTCTCCCGATACCAAAGGGCAACCAAAACCGGCGCCGCCATAGCGCCGCCAAACAAAACCAGAAAACGCCCAAGAACAGAACCCAACATACGAAAATTCACAATGCCACCTTATCCAATTACGCCCCGACTCCCACCATCAGAAGAACTTCTCAATCTTACTAATAACATCCGGCAAAGCAAAGATAACCACCTTATCATATTGCCGCAAAACTGACTCCCCATTAGGCACGATCACCTGATCCTGTCTCAGCACGGCCCCAACCAAACAATTCTGTGGAAACTTCACATCTTTGAGCTTCTTACCGGTCACCCGACTCTTCGCCGAAACGTTGATCTCCAACGCACTGGCTTTGGCCCCCTCCAAAAGGGCCAACATGGTGAACTTACCCCGATGTACCTGACGCATAATCACCTCCGCCGTGGTCAGCCGCGGCGACATCACCACGTCGACGCCGACTTTTTGCATCAGGTTGATGTATTCCGGATGTCCCACCCGCACAAACGTCCGTTTCGCGCCACAATCTTTAGCCAACAACGCCAACATTAGATTCAGCTCGTCGTCATGGGTTAGACAGATCACCGCATCCGCTTCCCCGACACCCTCCTGGCTGAGGAGCTCCACATCGGTCCCTTCCCCGAGAAGAACCTTCCCCCGCTTCAAATGTTTGGCCATCTCCCTGCACCGTGATTCCACAGGATCGATAACCTTAACCATAATCCCCTGATTCTCCAAAAACACCGCCAGATGCCGTCCGGTCCGTCCAGCGCCAATAATCACAACATTCTCCACAGGCGAAATCTTCTCTAACCGTTTCCCCTCCAACATATCCAGAGATCCGGGAGTCCCTATGAAGAAAACATTATCAAGAGGCTCCAGGTAATCATTACCATTTGGGATGATCATACGCTCACGACGCAGGATCCCCGCTACCAACACACTTGGTGGCAACACCATCTCCCGGAGACTCAGATTAATCAAAGGCGAATCCTGCTGCAACCGTGTTTCCAGCAAACGAATCTTCCCATCGGCAAAATCGGCGACATCAAGAGCAAAAGGTGTCTGCAGAATCCGGGCAATCTCTCGAGCCGTCACAAAATCCGTGTTGATCGGCACATCCACACCCATGGTTTTAAAAAACCCGTTCTTGTCGGACTTAGCGCTGAAATAATCATCGTTCCGAATACGACCGATGGTAAACCCGATACCGGCGTCCTTGGCGGCGCGGCAAGCCACCATATTCACCTCATCATTGTCTGTAACCGCAATGAACAGATCCGAACTCCTGACATGAGGATTATCCAGCATATCGGGACTGCACCCGTTCCCCTCAAGGGTCATCACATCCAGAGTGTTCTGAACGGCGTTCCTGCGATCCTCCTGTGCCTCAATAACCACAACATCATGATTCTCGCGAGACAGAAACTGGGCAACACTATACCCGACCTTGCCGGCTCCAACAACTGTGATACGCATACCACGCTACCCCCTCCCCAAGGAATCTGCGATCTCCTCAACATGCTTCAGTCTGTGACTCACACCCGATTTCCCGATCGGAGGATTCAAAGTCTCCCCCAGCTCCTTCAATGTCGCTTCCGGATACGCCAGACGCGATTGCGCAATCGCCTGCAGATGTTCCGGTAACGCATTAATCCCAATTGTCCGTTCAATTAAACGGATCTTCTCCTGTTGCCGTATCGCGGCATTAACGATTTTGGTTAAATTAGCCGAATCGCAATTGACCTGCCTGTTCACCGTATTACGAACCTCTTTCATAACCCGAATATTTTCGAACCGCAACACCGCCTCATGGGCACCAAGCAAAGCCAGAAACTCCGCTATCTTGTCACTGTCCTTCAAATAAACCACATAGACATGCTTCCTAGCGGTCACGCCCGCTTTAAGCCCAAACCCATTCATCAACGCAGCCAACCCCTCCGCCAACTCAGCATCCCGGCAGACGATCTCCAAATGATAGCTGTTTTCGGGGTTGCTCATAGAACCGACCGCCAAAAAAGCCCCCCGTAGATAGGCTTTGCGGTCACACCGTTTCTTAATCAGATGGGGAGCGATCCCCGCGAAAGCCCCTCCGGCCTCATCAACAAACCCCAGTCTGTCCAGATCTCCTTGTTGACAAGCTAACCCCACCCCATAGGCGTTGTTCTTTTTCAGACGCATCTTTCGGCACACCGCCACCGTCGGCGGCAAAACCAGCAACGGTTTAGCTAACGTAAAAACCCGCCTGGCAACCCCCGCGTTTTCGGTAGAAAACCGCAAACAACGGAACCGTCCCGCCTCCACAGGGATATCGGTACCCAAAGGCATCTCCGCCCCCATATTAATCAAGGCTGCCAATTCGGCCAGCCGGCAACACTCTTTACCTTTTGGCCACCGAACCAACTCTTCCTTAGTCTGCGAACTAAAAGACAACTCTCTCACCTACCTGCTTACCGCACTATATCTCTTTGATCTTTTGTGTCAACAGAAAAGCCGCCACCAAATCAGTCTGCTCCTCAATCGGTTTAAAAATCATATATAACCGCATCAGTTCCCGCCCCAGTTTTTGCGGATCATGGCGTACCATCTCATCATCGCCATAGAAATTCTTCTCAAAATAGGTCACGCCCAAAGCTTCTACCCCGTCCCGATCCCCTTGAACCGGAACCGATCCCTGTTCCTTGTAGCGTTCAAGAATATCATCAGGTATGGTTCCCTCAGCAGCCAACACCGCGTTAACAACTTTAGAACCGCAATGTTCCAGAATAACATTCAAATGATCCTTCGCCGAAAATTCATCCGTTTCCCCAGGCTCGGTCATAACATTGCTAACGTAGATACAAGGAGCCACCGCCTCACTGATAGCCTCCGGGATTCCCTCCACCAGCAGATTCGGCAACACACTCGTATACAAGCTGCCCGGCCCCAGCACGATCAGATCCGCGTCCCCAATAGCCTTTAAAACCTCCGGTAAAGCGTGACATCCCGGAGGATTCAGCTGGAGTTTTTTAATATGGCCCCGCATACTGCGGATAGCCGATTCCCCGTCAATAGACCGACCGTCGTCGAAACTCGCTGTCAACGTCATCGGATCTAATGTAGACGGATAAACCCGACCGTTCAGATCCAGCAATTTGCCCACATGCTCGATACCCTTCAAAAAATCATCATACCGTTGAGTCATCCCGGCAATCAGCAGATTGCCCAGACTGTGACCGTCCAACGTGCCGCTGCTAAACCGATACGAGAACAAATCCGAAATCAGATCTTCGCGCTCCGACAAAGCCACCATACAGTTGCGCACATCTCCAGGCGGATGCACCCCCAACTCACGTCGCAGTCGACCCGAACTGCCCCCGTCGTCCCCCACCGTCACAATCGCGGTCAGATTGCTCGTATAAGACTTGAGCCCCCGCAACAAAGCCGACAGACCCGTCCCGCCACCAACAACCACCACACGAGGACCCCGTTGGAGGTTGCGACGGTAGTACATCATATCCACAACGCGCTCTTCCCTGCCCGGCAACAGCACCGAAATAATAGATTTAATCCCCCGGTTGAAACCTCGGAAGACAAAGAAAAAACCCAACACCACGATACCCAACCCCAACACCCGAATCCAAACCGTACCCTGACCGACTGTATACGGCATCAGACTGCGCAACAGGTTGTCCCAATAAGCGAGCATCTGCCAGGATCCCATAACCAAACATCCCAACAAAATGAGCAGAACACCCAACACAGCCAAGAAAAAATAGCGTTTTATCCCCAACCCCGGAAACAACCATTTCAAAGCATTGTGCAGGCGCTCAGACATCGCTGTTCACTCCTTATCATCACGGTTCACTCCTTCTCATCAATAAACAGATCCCGATGATTCAAAACGGAATAATACCCAAGCTCTTTCAGATGCGTATGGGTCTCATTGGCGATGGCTACAGAACGGTGTTGTCCTCCCGTACAGCCGATGGCGACAACCAGATGATTTTTGCCTTCATCCAGATAATGAGGCAACATAAAATCAAGCAACGTATAATAATGGCGCATAAACTCCCTGGCCACCTCGTTACCAAAAACATAATCCCGTACTGCCTCATCATTCCCGCACAGCTCTTTCAATTCGTGAATGTAGTAGGGATTGGGCAAAAACCGCACATCGATCATGGTATCTGCATCCAAAGGGATCCCATACTTGAACCCGAAAGACTGGACAGAAACCGTCATCCGCCTGGGATCGTGGGCTTTCCCGAAAACTTTTCGCACCGTATCGTTCAGCTGGGCCGTTGACATATCGGACGTATCAATAATCATATTGGCCCGCCCGCGCAATTCCGCCAACTCCCTGCGCTCCACGGTAATCCCTTCCAGGATGTTGCCTTGAGGCGCCACCGGATGACGGCGCCGCGACTCCTTGTACCTATTCACCAACACCTCATCACTGGCTTCCAGATACAAGACCTCATATATTATGCCTTCGCTGGCCAGATCGCTGAGGGTCTCCACCAGAGACGTAAAGAATTCTCCCCCGCGCAAATCACACACCACCGCCGCCCGGGGTAACCGGGAATGAGCGCACAGTTCCGCGAACTTCTCCAAGAGAGAAGGCGGCATATTGTCCACACAATAGAAACCGATATCTTCCATACAGCGCAGGGTTTCCGTCTTCCCCGCGCCGGAAAGACCCGTAATAACCACCAGATTCAGAAGCTGTTGCACAACATGCACTCCTTAAGCATTTTTAACACCGGTATCAATATTATTTCCCGCTCATGTATTGTATACCTTTTTAGGCTTGGTTGGCAATATAGTATTTAACTAATGCGGTCTTCGACCGCAAGTATCCAGTATTCAGGATTCAGGATTCAGAATGTGGATTTTCTTGTTTTTTATTGATGTTGTTGCAACCTAAGCGACTAACGCGGGCGTTGCCCGCAAGTGGCTAGTGGTGATGGTCTGAAATAACCAAATAAACAACGGCAATGCTCTTGAAAGGGCATAGCCAACCTCTTAAAATTGAATCTGCACAACACAATAATGAAAGGAAGGCTAGGCCGCACCATGGATACATTATTAACCGGATATCATCAATTGTCAATTTGTTTGCGAACCACGCTTTCCCCGCCATACTTGCTCCGCAGCTTAGGTTTCTCAATCTTGCCGGTTGCGTTCCGGGGCACCTGATCAAAAAATATCTGATATGGCCTCTTATACCGGGGCAACTGCTCACAAAACTGCCGGATCTCTGACTCATCGCATGCCATCCCCGACTTAATCTCAACAATCGCCGCGGCGATCTCCCCCAACCTGTGTTCCGCCAGCCCAATCACCGCAACATCCTTAATCTTATCAAAACCACGCAGGAAATCCTCAATCTGAACAGGGTAGATATTCTCTCCCCCGGTAATAATCACATCTTTCTTCCTATCCACAAGAAAAATAAATCCGTCCTCGTCCTCGCAAGCCATATCCCCTGTAAACAGCCACCCCCCTTTCAAGGCGGCGGCAGTAGCTTCCGGATCCCTGTAATAACACTTCATGACGCCGTCGCCACGAAGGATCAGTTCCCCCACATCACCGGGGTTCACATCTTCGCCACTCTCATTCACAATACGTGTCTGCCAACCAAACCCGGCTTTCCCAATAGCCCCTACCTTATGAATATTCCCCACCCCAAGATGAACCGCCCCAGGTCCGATAGATTCCGAAAGCCCGTAATTGGTGTCATACTCATGATGAGGGAAATACTTCTTCCAACGCCGGATCAGACTTGGCGGAACCGGTTGGGCCCCAATATGCATAAGCCGCCAGGCGCTTAAATCATAATCCTCCAGCTTAACTTCGCCGCTCTCAATGGCATCCAAGATATCCTGAGCCCAAGGTACCAACAACCATACAACCGTCGCCCTCTCATGGGCCGCCGTCTCCAGAATCCACTCCGGACGAATACCTCTCAACAGCACGGCACTGCCCCCCACCAACAGACTGCCGAACCAATGCATCTTCGCCCCTGTATGGTACAACGGAGGGATACAAAGAAACACATCAGAAATCGTCTGAGAATGGTGATTCTGCTCAACCTGACAAGACATAACCAGGCTTCGGTGGGTATGCAGAATCGCCTTGGGTCTCCCTGTGGTTCCCGAAGAAAAATAGATAGCCGCATCCTGCTCATCTGTAAGAACAATATCCGGCCCTATCACAGAAGCGTTGGCCGCCAGATCCACATAACTCTCAGCATAATCCGGGGTCTCCTCTCCCACGAAAAACACCGAACTCAAACCATCCAAATCCTCACGGATGGTTTCCATCCGGCCAACAAATTCCGGCCCGAAGACCAACACAGAAACCTGAGCCAATCCCAAGGCATACGCAATTTCATCAGCAGAGTACCGAAAATTTATCGGAACCACAATCGCCCCCGTCTTCAACACCCCAAAATAAATCGGCAACCACTCAAGACAATTCATCAACAGGATACCAACCTTTTCGCCCTGCTTAACCCCACGGTCCAGCAACAAATTGGCAAACTGGTTCGCCCTCTCATCAAAAGACCGCCAAGTCAGCTCCTTGCGATAACGGATATTATGAGCCGTCTCCACCAACGCCAACTCTTTCCAAGCCTGTCCATTCGCCTTTTTCTCCTCTTGCTCCGGATTGATCTCCGTCAAACACACCCTGTCCCCATAATGCAACGCGTTTGCAACGAGATACTCCGTAATAGGCATAAGCCAACATTCACTCCTTCCAATTAAGAGGAGGAGAAGGGAGCTCTCCCTCTCCCCCTCCCCACTTCTCACTTCTTGCTTCTCACTTCTCACTTCTCACTTCTCACTTCTCACTTCTCACTTCTCACTTCTCACTTCTCACTTCTCACTTCTCACTTCGTCTCTCAACGGCTACCCCAAATCCTCACTCACCTTAACAACAACCGTTTGTTCATAACAGGAGAAACACTCCTCAACAGCCTTCTTATCGTGAACTTTCGTCAGCCAACTGACGACAGGCACGATCACAAGCCCGGCCAACATAGCCAGAGCCCCGCAATTAATGGGGGACTTCAGAACCGCTGGGAAATAATCCTTCCCAAGAAAGACATTTGATATCATCAACGTTGTACTGAACAGGAAACAACACCACACTGAAATCTTGCTCACCCGTTTCCAATACAAGCCATATAGGAAGGGTGCCAGGAATGATCCGGCCAACGCACCCCAAGAAATCCCCATAAGCTGAGCGATGAAGGTAATCCCACCGCTATACTGGAAAATCGCGATCACAGAAGAAATCGCTATGAACACCACGATCAACACGCGAATACTGAGCAGTTGTCTCTTCTCATTCATCTCCTTAATAACATGGCCCTTCAAGAAATCCAGCGTCAGAGTAGACGCCGAAGCCATAACCAAAGAAGACAACGTCGAAATCGAGGCCGCAAAGACCAAGACAACCACAACCCCAATCAGGATTTCCGGGAACCCGGAAAGAATGGTCGGAATGATCGAATCGTAAATGATGCCGCCATTGGCGTTGAAGGCGATCCCCTCCGCACCCGCGTACAGCCGTCCGAAACTGCCGAGAAAGTAGCACCCTCCCGCCACAACAAGGGCGAAAATCGTCGACACAATCGCGCCTTTGGTGATCATGCTCTCAGACTTGATCGCGTAGAACCTCGACACCATTTGCGGAAGTCCCCAAGTGCCGAGAGATGTCAGGATGATAACCCCCAACAGCGACACCAGGTCAGGCCCGAAAAAAGACGTAAAGACCCCGGGGGCGCTACCGGCCGCCGGATCCGAAACATGGGCCAGGGAATTGATCGCCGCCGTGAACCCGCCGTTATCATTCAGAACCACAGCGATGACCGCGACAATGCCGAGCAACATCACCATCCCCTGGATGAAATCGTTAACCGCCGTTGCAAAGTACCCCCCGGCCACCACGAAAACCGCGGTCAAAAGCCCCATAGCCAGAATACACCACTCAAAAGGCACCGAAAACGCCATAGAAAAGAGTCTGGACAACCCATTATACAGCGACGCGGTGTATGGTATCAGGAACACGAACACAATGATAGACGCTCCGATTTTCAAAGGCACCGACCCATACCGGGACCCAAAGAACTCCGGCATCGTCGCGCTTTTCAAATGATTCGTCATAACACGGGTACGCCGCCCCAACACAAACCAAGCCATGAGCGATCCGATGAAAGCGTTGGCGAGACCGATCCACACCGCCGCCGTGCCAAACCGCCAGCCGAACTGACCCGCATACCCAACGAAAACAACCGCGGAAAAATAGGACGCTCCGAAAGCAAACGCCGTCAGCCACGGGCCGACATCGCGGCCACCCAACACAAACCCGCTGACATTTGACGCTCTTTTGCGGAAATAGAACCCGACGAAAATCGTCACCGCAAAAAAGATCAGAAGAAGGCCCGCCTTGATAACCATCTTGAAACACCTCTCTCCTCAAGATTTAGGAACTGCCGGGCGTTTCAGAATATAATAAAACGCCCACGGATCGTTAATCCGAGGGCGATTATAGCGACATCAGCCGCAATACTCGCGGTACCACCTCAGTTTCACGCGGCCTCACAGCACACGCACTCACGGGGTATAGCCAACCCAGGATTAGGATTAACATTAGCTTGAGCAAATACCCCAAATGCTATAACGGGCATACCCGTCGCGACCTACTCAACGACAATCCCACAGGACGATTGCCATCTTTCAAGGCGAAGCTCCCGGGATGTATTCACTCGCCTGCTCCACATCGGCTTTCACCAACCGCCGACTCTCTGTGAGGAGCTTGAAAGAGAGCTACTTGTTCCCGATCAACGCTTTTCAAATATCTGATGAATATTATATGCTGTAAAACACTGAATGTCAATATTGTGTATCAGGCGACTACAAAGTCCACACAGGCACAACAACCGTCATCCGGTCAACCGCGGCAAACGCCGCCTTCGTGCACACCACAGCTCCCAGCCCCCGCGGCAGACCGGCTTCATCCAGAACCCGGAACGGCCGCCCGGTTAGATGGCCGGAAGGCGACGCGGTCTTCTTAACCTCAATTGGGTGCAGTTCCCCGTCACTCTCAAGAATCAGATCAATTTCCCTGCCGTCCCTGTCCCGATAATAATGAATAATACAATCCAGTCCACGATTGGCATAACTCTTGATTATTTCCGCAACAACGTAATTTTCCAAGATCGCGCCGTTGATGGCGCCGCTGTGCAGAATCTCAGCAGTTGAGTATTTGGTTAGGTACGCAACCAGACCTGTATCAAAAAAATACAATTTGGGCATCTTAATCGTCCGTTTGATCATATTGCCGGAAAAAGGCCGCAGATAAAAGATAATGCCCGATTTCTCCAGCAGACGCAACCATCGTTTGGCCGTATCGTCCGTGACACCGACATCCAAGGCAATATTATGAACATTCAAAGTCAACCCTGCACGACAAGCCGCCGCCCGGATAAAATCCACAAACTGCAACGCGTCCACACGATCCATCATATCGCCAATATCTCGCTGAATATAGGTTTGCAGATAGCTGCTGTAAAAAATCTCCCGATTGGCGTACTTGCCGCTGACATGCCCCGGCAAAGAACCCCGCCAGATCCGCTCATACTGACCGGGGGTATCCGTCTGAGTGCCGCTCTGCCCCCGTCGCTGCAACTTCTCCATGACGAGGCTGAAAGGTTCATGATGTCCTCTGCCGTAAATCTCATGCTGTGACAGAGAAGACATTCGCAGAACGGCGACACGACCGGCCAACGACTCCTGCGACAGCGCCGTCAGATGAAAAGCCTGGGATCCGGTCATCCAATAGCTTCCCGGTAAGGCACCCCGGTCAATCGCGATCTTGATCTGCGAGAACAGCTGAGGCGCATATTGCACCTCGTCAATCAGCAACGGCGGCGGATTGAGGGACAGAAACAGCTCCGGGTCGTTCTGAGCCAGACGGCGCGCCTCCAGATCATCCAAGGTTACATGAGCGCGTTCTTCCCCCGCCAGGTGCCGGAGGGTGGTGGTTTTGCCCACCTGCCTGGGCCCTGTGAGAATCATGGAAGCGTATGATTCAGAAACCTCCAGGATGGTAGCTTCAATGTCACGTTTAATATATGTCAAGAAACGCCCTCCCTTTCGGCAAAAATACGATTTGATCTTATTTTAGGCGAAAACGGGTTCCCTGTCAAGACAGACATCCTGGCTCTTCCTGTCGATTGTTATCAAACATTAATAGACCGTTAATGCCTTATTAATAAATATTGTGATACAATTAATGTGTTGTCACACAAGGATCACCTGCTAATCACTATTAACGGATTCAACATAGGCTTCACGTTCTCAGGTGTAATAATGCTTATGCACAAGGAGAGGACATATGGCGAGAAACATGATTCTGGTGATAGAGAACGACCGGGAATTATTGGATACCGTTGTGATAGGATTGAGGCGCTTGGGTTTTGAATGTATTGTCTATGATAATCCTAAGAAGCTTTTTGACTCTCTGATGTGCTGCCCAAATTATGATTTGGCATTGATCAATATCAGCCTTCTTAAAGCGGAGGCCTTTGAACTGCTTACTTACATGAGACAACACAGTATCCCCGCCATCTGCATGAGGGATCAGGAAGATATCCATTTTGAAATAGAGGCCCTCCAAGCCGGGGCAGAAGATTGTGTGACGAAGCCCGCTGATTTCGGGATCCTCCTTGCGCGTATCGAAAAGATTCTACGTTGCAACGGCAATCCGAACCATGTTATATATATTAGAGATATCGTGCTGAATCTATTCAGCCAAACCGCAACCAGAAATGGCAGAGAGATTCTTCTTAAGCCAAAAGAGTTCGATCTGCTTGTCTTATTGGTCAAGAATAAAAATCGGACATTAAATCGAGAGGAGATCCTGAACAAGGTTTGGGAAACAGATTATTTCGGCGAAACCCATACTGTCGATTCTCACATCAGCAGTCTACGTAAAAAGCTGGGCGTCAAAGATTTGATTAAGACGATTTATGGACGTGGATACCGGTTGGAAGACAAGGAGAGGGGGATCAATGGAGTTTGATAGAAAAGCGAAAGAACATGTGTCTACAAAATCCGACAAAACGTTGATGAAATGTTGAGGATTTGATGAACTTCTGATGAAGATTAGGCCTTATTTATGGAGTATCATCATGTTGTAGGGTACAAGATTGGCCATCTTGACCCGGGATTGGTTTCAGTCCCTGACCATGTGAGAACAGATTACGCGTTATGTTCTCAGTCTTTTGCTAAAATAGGTACATGTATGCAAGCTGTATGCGGCCTAAGCAGAAGACTCAAAAGGACTTGTTACAATGATAACTGGAGTATCCTCACGAACCATTAATCCCCAATTCATTGAAAGCATATGGAACCCTCCTTTCGCTCAAATAAAGGGGTATGAGGAACGCCCAAGAAGGAGATGATGAAAAACATTCGCTCAAATAACAAATTGAGTACATCTAGGAGAACCTGCTGGCATGCAGATTAAGAAGTTAATGAAGAAACCTGAGAATGGGCAGCAAAACTAATATCAGAGTAGAGCTAGTTTTGTGGAGCTGCAATGAGGTATCTGGAGATAATTATTATTAAATTAGGGGGAATCGTAATGAAACGCATTTTAGCGAGAGTTCTAATAGTGGCAATTGTTCTGACAACAATTACTATATATAGTGACAAAGAAGCATATTATGCGCACGAATTGAATTCTAGCACAAAAGGTTTTAGATGGACAAATACCACTAGCATCTATAGTAACAAAAGGTGGATCAACATTTACTATAATGGGCAATATCTCAATAGCAATTGGGCAAATCAGCTTACGGCAGCAGCAAACAGTTGGAATAACAGTGCTAATTCAAGAACAAATTTGATCCAAACAAATTATTCCTCGTCAAAATTGCAACTTGCTTCATATGTAACATGGCCAAAGTGGGCACCATCAACAGGAATTGCATTCGCGAATATTGCTGATACTAATGGGGCATGGCTTATAAATCTAAACACAGGCTCAAGCAATTATAACATTGGGTCAAGAATAGTAGCAGGTCAAATATATGCTAATCCAAAATTCGATAATAACACAAGTTTGAGTGCTGATAATAAAAGAAAAACGTTAGCACATGAGATTGGGCATATCATGGGGTTGGGGCATCCTACTACAACCGTAAGTTCCATAATGCGAGCAATAATTACAGATTGTGCGAGCAATCCAACTTCACATGATATCAGCGATTTAGCAACTTTTTATTCTAATCCACCATGTCCGTCATCTTATTTAGAACCAACTGCAATCCTTTCACAAGGTACAACCTATTCTGGTGTTTATTGGACACAATGGCACCTAAACTATCGGGGTTATGGTCTGGCAGTAGATGGTGCCTTTGGTCCAATTACAACTACTCAAGTACACAGTTTCCAACAGGCAAATAATCTTGCAGTTGATGGGTACGTTGGACCAATAACAAGATCTAAGCTCAAAATTACTTCATTTGTGTTCTAAGTCATAAACACTACTAGCTTAAATTAAAGGAGGAGACACTATGTTCAAGAAAAGTATCATTGGGATCATAATCGTTGCCGTTTGCATTGGAGGATATTACACTTACAACAGGTATGATACTTGGCAACAGAATTATAATACGTCGACAAACGAAAAACCTATTGGTCAAAATTCACTGAGAGAAAGGATATCAAGCATGCCTGTTTCGTCATTTGATGATTTACTTGAATACGCAGATCTTGTTGTAGAAGGAGAGGTCGTATCAGATGGTGTATTAGCTTATGATGTTTTTCCAAAAGTTGTAGGAACTCCAGATGATCATGAGCTGAATATTAAGGATAAAGTGGCTGTGACATTGACCCAGTTTAAAGTAAGCAAGGTATTGTACGGCGAATTAGAAACAGATCTTATAACTGTATATCAATTTGGTACTCCTGAAACTGATGTTGGGGAATTGAAAATTAAACAAGGCCAAAAATTGATATGCTTTTTGAGAAACGGTGATGATGATGAAGGCAATCCATTCAACAACACTTATCCATCTGTTGCATGGGAGGAAGGATTTTATGACATCACAAATGAGAAAAGCACGAGAGCATTTTCAAACGTAAATGGACTATGCAAATTTGACAATAAGCCATCCAGCGCATTATTGAAAGAGATTGAGAATGTTGTAAAAAGAAGTGAGAAGCTTAATCGTGATTAAGGAATATGAGAGGATTCTAATACTTTAAAAGGTTATTACTGCTAATTTAAATACTGATAATATATTGGATAGGGGAGAATATTATGAAATTAAAAAGATCGCAAGCTAGGATTATAGTTATTTCATCCTTGTGCATGGCATTGACTGGCTTTGGCACTCTATATGCTACAAACTATTCTGAACTAAAGGATCAAAGCAGAGGAGAAAATTCTCAGCTGAATACACTGGTACCAGTTGAGGATGGAAGGTATTCTGACACAATCTATTTTCATGGTCAAGTTGATAGCAAAGAATACCAGGCCGCCAAGGAATGGAAGATCTTTTTAGATCAAAACATGTCGAGATTGATGAACAATGCAAGTATCAGTAATGAACCTACTGAGGAGATATACACCGGAGTGTATACACCGGAAATGGTGGAAAAAATGGAGGAACTTGCATCCAAATACGAACTCAAGCTGCATGATTCGATGCAACATTTTTACAACAAAGAAGATCTTTATAAAATGGCTGGCAAAGAATCTTTTCTAGGGAGTATAACCAATGTGGAGGGTGGCTATATATATAATAATGGAACATTTCAATATGATGGTGGTGCAACGCTGAGCAACGGGGTTTCCTTCGCCTATCAGCTCGGATATTATCAAAAGGGCTATTTCGATTCCGTTTATTTAGAAATTGGGGATATTGAAGATTACAGCGAAATAATCTTCCATGCAGCCAATGGTGTTATTGCAAACATCGCAACTAGTAAAAATAAATCGTTAATCTTTGCTGACTTGGGTAGCGCATTTGTGACTATCAATATTCTGCCCGAATTAAATGCTGATTTCAAATATCAGCAAAGTAACGAGATTTCTTCTGATAATATTGAAGCGTTTATAGCCTCATTCGATTTTTCGATGTTGTAAACTTTTGGAGGATTAATCAGCAACCAACGTAACCAGTAACAGACTACTAGTACAGTTGAATATTTCATCTTTTGAGTGCGCCTTGAACGGAGAATCAGTGCAGGCATAGCGGGAATCCAGTGCGCGCAGCGCGGAAAAACAGTGCGGTTCAGACATCAAATAGTGCATCTATCTGTCTTGAAGTATCTCTGGAACAGCAGTATAATGAACTTGCTTTTACTCATGTGGAGGATAGGGCAACGGTGGAGATCGACCCGAGCGCCCATGAGGTTTGGCGAGGAGAGTGATGCCGCCAGTATCGCTCTTTCCTTTGGTTGCATATACCAAAGCTCACCACTCTCCTTGGAAAACTCAAGCGCTATACTCTGCGCCGAAGGCCGAAGGCGCTATGCAGCAAAGCTGCTATTCTGAGGATTTCTCGATAGTCAGTCTCTCTGACCTCCCAATTATTATTTGTGTTCTTTTGAACACATGCAATAATTGTATTACCGCACTGGTTGCTGCGCTGACTGCACTATTTTTCCGCTGTTAATGTACTGCTTTTCCGCTCAAGCCGCACAATGTAGGCCGCTGTATTCATACAGTACCTCTAAACGATCAATTAATGATTATTTGTATGACGGCGATAGGCAAAATCCTAAAGCCGTCTTGTCTTATGTTATGTTGAAGATGAAGATGAAAAGTGTTCAACTTACGGGTGTCCATGCTCACTTCGTTTGGCGGAAGCAGGGCGCAGACGTAACCCCTATACATAATGGAAAACTTCACAATCCTTGACGGTTAAGGTATGCTAATACAGAAAATGCATGAACTCTGGCGGAGAGCATTTAGAGTTTAACGCGCTCTGCTCTCCGCCAAATCCAAACTTCATGCACCCTAATCATAATGCAACCATTGCCACCCAAACGCGGCTCCCTTGTTCCAAAGGAGGCTCTCGAAGCCGCCAAAGCCCTCAGGCTCGAACGACCGTGGAACAGATTATTTTCACCCTGGAACAAACAGGAGCGGTAGAAAAGGGAATTCTCTATCCCTCCACCCTGTCACGGTGGTTCCGATCCCAAAACTTGATACGTCACAAGATTCAATCCAA
>WRJI01000003.1 GCA_009778595.1 Peptococcaceae bacterium
GTCCAGACCGCCCCCCCCGTAGCCTTGCGCTAGGTTTGTCTTTATTTGGCTGTGTTAAAATAAAAAAATTTGACAAAAGCGGCGGGTATCCTCTATAATACTTTTTGTGAATGATCACAGATGAACAGATGCGGTCGTGGCGGAACTGGCAGACGCGCTAGATTCAGGTTCTAGTGCCCGCAAGGGTGTGGAGGTTCAAGTCCTCTCGACCGCACCATATTGAAAAGGCTAAAACAGAACAAAAACAGAACAAACAAAAAAACCACGGTTATCCCGTGGTTTTTAGCTTATGCAATATCGCCAGCGCAGTACATCTACAAGGGGCGATTTTTATTATTGTTTCCCAGGCGACGCTTGCTTCCCAAATATCGTCAATGGTCATTTCGCTCATTATTACATCTATTCTTTCAACAATAGACGTTTCTACCCTCAGGGGTTCCAGGTTGTTCAAAATCCCCCCCCCCCCCAGAAATATTTTCCATTCTTGACATCGACATCATAATACATTCCCCTCTCTCTTTTTATTTGGGTCTCTCTCGGGGTGGCCAGCCCCATACGGCCATTGCTAATACACACCATATCACACGGCTCATATTATTGCCAACATTGAATATATTGTAAGAAAATTCAAAACAATGGTCGTTTCCATTTTTTTCTGAAATGGCTGTTTTCAGAGCCTGAAAGTACTATTAATTCGTTTGCACTCAGAAAAATATGGAATATTTATTCCAGAAATTACACATCATAATCTTAAGCATGACCTGGAGGCCTACTATGTTAAGAGTCAGCTATTGCAGAGATGTGACAAGGCGAAAATGTTTCCGAACGCTACAGCAAGCTATCGAGTACGATGAGCAAGGTGTGTTGATGGGTGACCCATATAAGCTCGTTTATGATGATAAGGAAGATCGGATTTGGGTAGAGTCCATTGACCACAGCAACGGCACCTAAAAATATGTATTGACCGGTTGCCCAAAATAAGCCGGGGCAGTTACGCCCCGGCTTCCTTATGGTGTTCTTCTGCTATAATGGAGCTGGAGAGGAGGGGAGAGATTTGGCAGAAAAACCACAGCCAGAGAGGCCAGCACCCAGGCCTGACCCAAGAGAGATAAGGGATAATCCGCTACCACGGACAGCGCCAGACCCGCCTCCGCCCAAAAAATAAGAAAGGGGGCCACTCCCCCTTTCTCAGCTTTTCAAGTATTCATAGTATTTATCTGCCTTGTAGAACATGATGCCAGTGCCATCGTTGAGAAAATACCAGCCGCAGTCTTCTTCAAACAGATCTGGTTGGCTCTTCAGCTTCTCTGTAACATCTCCTACATTCTTAAGCCTGATATCTTTCCAAGTCATTGCGGAGTTGAACCAAACTGTTAAACATCCGGACATGATGACTTCCCCGCCTCTGATGATTGATACCACCGGCGCCTGATCGCTGAACCCCTTTACCTCTGTAATGATATCCCAGGCCGTATGTCCTTTATCTACTTCCAAAGGCAACTTCATGGCTTTACGATACAGATTGAGAATCCTGCGGCCTAAAGGCGCCACGAAAAAACGAAACCCCACCCCCGCAATGACAATGGCAATAAGCGTCAGCGCGAAATACCCGACCACCATGAACAGGCTGTTCCCTGTGAAGGTGCTGTTTTCGTTCAGCCCCAGAAGCAGGTTCATGACGTTAAGAGTGACTGATTTAAAGAGCAGCAGATTTATCATCAGCACAAACGTACTGAAAACCAAAGCCTTGATCAGTTCTTCATAAGCGCTTTCAGTTTCCTTTGGTTTGGGAACGCACCTTTTCACTACCAGCTTATACACGATCCCAGGGAAAATGAACAGGATTAGAAAAAAGATTGTATTCAAGAGATCCCTCCTTCATATGCAGTCATATCATACTACGCAACTTTTACATACTCAAGTGACGCCCCAGAATCCGGCACCACCTGGGCGTAGAGCTCAAAATTGCGCAAGGCGCATATCGTGGCTCCGCATGTTTTTAATACATTATACCGCCAATAGCGATATGTGCCTGCCGCGGGCAACAACAGCGTCATTGTATTATTGATGGCCGGCCAAGCCGTGGATGCCCAGCCCTGCTGATGGTCCAGTTCTGTCCAGGTGCTGTTATCATTGGAGCCCAGCACCTTCCACTCCGACGGAGCGTTGCCTGTAGTGAGCGCGTCGTACTGCGCCAGCCCGTAGGCCACGCATGTATGCGGCGCACCAAGATCAATTTGGACCCACTGATTGCCCACCGCGCCCGGGAAGGTATTCGCAGCGCTCCTCCACGTACTGGCGGTCGCAAGAGCAAAAGCCCGCCACGCTGCGTATGTGGCGGATGTCTCGGATGATGCTGTCACCACTTGTGGGGATGGAGCTGTTGCAGATGTCATCACCTTAATTATTTGGATCCTTTCGTTATACGTAAAAAGCGGATAATACAGCCCCGGGTCGTACTCCTGCCGATTAAGCCGGAGCCAAGTACCAGCTGTGTCTACCAGCACCGGTTGGGGGTTCCTGTACAGCTTTTTTATGACGTCGCCAACCATAAATCCCCCGCCCCCACTTCCCGGGTCTCCTGGCGGTCCCTGTATGCCTTGTGCGCCGGGAGGACCGGGTTCCCCCGGTGGCCCCGCGGGGCCCGCGTCGCCTTTTGCCCCAGGAAGCCCTTGAGGGCCTTCTGGGCCACGTTCTCCTTGCAAGCCTGTATCACCCTTGGGACCTTGTTCTCCGTCCTTACCGGGTTCCCCTGGCGCACCCTGAGTCCCCGGTAAACCATCCGCCCCCGGATCACCCTTCTCTCCGTCTTTTCCTGCCGGTCCTGTCTCTCCATCTCTCCCCGGCTGCCCATCCACGCCATCACGCCCAGGGGTGCCGTCTGCCCCTGGAGGCCCTTGGGCACCATCTTTACCGTCAGCACCAGTCGGGCCCTGCGGTCCCGGATCTCCTTTTGCCCCCGATTCTCCGGGGTCGCCTTTGGGTCCGGGTTCTCCATCTTTACCCGGCAAACCGTCTTTACCGTCTTTACCGTCTACGCCGGGCGGCCCCTGTACAGCTTCACCGTCACCAAAGGCGGCCTCCAGTGTCTCAATCCTGCCAAAAGCTTCAGTCAGCCCGTCGCAATCGCCGGGCTGACAAGGCTCTCCATTTTTACCGTCCTTGCCAGCGGCCCCAGGAGGACCGGACGCACCGTCCGCGCCATCCCTTCCGTCTTTCCCATCAGCTCCGGGATCACCTTTGGGGCCAGGCGGCCCAGGTGGTCCCGGAGGGCCGGGTTCGCCCTTGGGGCCAGTAGCGCCTTGATCTCCTTTATCGCCCTTCGGGCCAGGTCCTTGGGATCCGGTTCCCCCGCCCTCATTAAGGATGATCTCAAGCTCTTCCTGGTTTAGCGTGATCTCAAGGTCTTCTATTTCCTCAATAACTATGTCAAAATCATTCGTTTCTAGCATGGGTGACCTCCTCCCTTATGATAAGCTCGCCAATGGCTGTCTGCTTAAATGTTGGATCGTGAGCAACCAGCTCAACGTCAAATACATACCTGGCAAAAATGAGGTTGTCGGTGTCTTCCGGAAGTAGCATCAGACTGTACACGTCGCCATCTCGGGTTATTTCTCCGGTACTCAACCTTTTTTGTATCAAAAAATCCTTATCATAGGCAGCATTTTTGACAGTAAAATAGATTTCATCAAAGATCCGCCCTATCGGGGAGTCATCTTTATTTTTGATTGTAAAAGATACCTGACAAGTGTCTCCGCGGTGCATTTCTATTTTCATATGCGCCATCCTTTCTATGTACAGGGCGGGAGCGACCCAACCCTCGCTGCCGGGAGCGACCCGGAAGCGCCTAATTGCTCAACCTTGATTCTGCAAATACACCCGCTCTTCAATTTTTGTAGTGAGGAAGCCCGCGATATCCGCCTGGGCCATTTCGAAATACTTGAGCGCCTCGGCGCTTAGTAGCCCTCTGGCTATTCCTAGGGCGTGGCCTAGGGCTAGCTTTTGCTTTTCTACCGAAAATTTGTCATCGTCCTTGAGTTCGTTAACGTAGGTCTGGCTCACGTACGCGACCGCTGTGCTCACGGAAGCGTTGAGTTCGTCAATATACATCCGTGCTCGGTTGTTTTCCGTCCTCGCCTTTGCGTCCTTGGCGGCACTGTCAACGAACCGAATCAAAAAGCCTGCCAAAATCGGCACCGCGACTCCAATAATAGCTTGTAAGATCTCCAGTAGTAAATCCATTACAACCCCTCGCTTTTCTAAAATTGATCCTTAATACAAGAAAAGACGCTCCTTATAGCGCCAAGATCCTTTATTTGCTCCGCCGACAGGCTCTTTCAAGTCTTTATAATCGCCTCAAAGCCTTTCTCCTTAAGCGATTGAGCCAGCGTCTCCGCCCTCGTCTTATCGGTGAAAGCCCCGCACTGCACATACCACAGCCGCGCCGGATCGGGCACGATTACGGGTTTTTCTGGCTCAGGCTCTTTGACTGGTTCCTTTTTCAGTTCCGCCCGTGTTAATGGGCCGACCCACCCATCAGGGTCAAGTCCTGTCGACCGTTGAAATGCCATAACTGCGGCCTCGGTGATGGGTCCGAAGACGCCATCAGTGTTTAGGGATGCCACACCCTGCTTATTGAGATACCATTGTACCCACCGCACACCATCGCCAGTGCTATTCTTTCCGATTATGGCCGTAGGCTCAGCGTACGGGCACCCGTTAACATCTACGGATTTAGTAGGCGCCGGATAAGCCACTCCGACAGATCTACAAAGCCCAATTGCAAGGGCCTCAGCCGCCTTCTCTTGGCCTTCGGTGGACCTCAAGATAGCCTCGTCTGTGGGATGATTAATAAATAGTAGCTCCACAAGCACGCTTGGCATTTGTGTGTCACGCAGGAATTGAAAATTGGCTTGCTTGACCCCACGATTTGCGCGCCCAAGAGCCTTCACAAGCTCTGATTGCACGGCCGCCGCGATTTCTTTTGATTTCTGACTCGATTGAGGGTGGTGGTAGGTCTCGGTGCCGGTGCCGGGGTTCCCGGCATTTGCGTTACAATGGATGGAAATCGCATAATTGGCGCCCCACGCATTAGCCGCCGGCCCAATAGTCGACAATGTTCCGTGCTGGTACACACGCGTTTCTATGCCTACGCTTTCTAATTTCGCCGACAGCCTATCGCCGACCGCCCTAACGCATACGGCCTCTTTGTACCCTGTGGTCGCGTTCACGGCCCCCGGGTCGTTGCCCCCGTGCCCTGGGTTAATAAAGATTTTCATGGTATCACGTCCTTTCATTCACGATTTGCGGCTGTTTGTGCCGCTAAAAAGGTCATTACGCTGCTCTTTAGTTCTTTGAGCTCTTTCCTTGCGTCGTCAATCTCCCCGTTTGGATTGCCACTCTTAATGGCTGCCAGCGCAGCGTCAAGAGATTCAATGAAAACCTGGATACTTCTGAGTAAGAGCTCAGACTCTTGCTGCCTGGCAAGCTTACAGCCGTCTTGACGACATGCTTGCTTCCTGAAAAAGTGTATGCATATAGCGGCGATGATGCCGCCAACGACGCCTGTCCCTGCCAGCCCGGCGCCAAAGGACTCCATCAGTATCATCCAAATCTCTCCCAAGCAATCACCTCCTTAAGGCCCTAAATTGGGCCGGGCCCCGAATACTAGACCTCTGATGTTTTTAGCATTGAGCGCCCGAAGGAAAATCGGCCCACCAGGCCCTGATGCCTCGTAATGCGTAAGCCTCCCCCAAGATAGGGCTATCTCATCATAGTCGGCCTCTATCATATCCACATACGCCCCCGGCCTCTTGCCAATGGCGATGCGCATAAAACTTGCGCCCTCAGGAACCATCACCAAGCATCTGTGGTGTTGGCCCATATTGTCCTGCCCCATCAGCGCCGCCGATGTAATCCATGATGATGCGACCGACGTTGCGTAAAAGTGAGTGCCAACAAAGCAAAACGGGTACCTGACAGATAGTAAAACCCAATCCCCCGCCGGCACCGGGATCATCTCCGGGGTACGGGCACGATTGGCCGCCGTGCCTGACAGCTGCCCGGTGCTGGCTGATAGCGTTCCCGCGGACCAGCTGCCACCGTAAAGAGTAGACAGATCATAGTCCACTATGGATACGTGGCTTATGTGATACGGCCTGGTGCCGTATGATGAGTGATCTTCTGGTGGCCCCTGGGAAAAAAATAACACATCGCCGGGCCTGACATTTTCGAACCCGGCCCGCAGCGTGTAATACCGGCCTTGTTCTACAAACCACCTGGCTATCTCGGCAGCTGTGGCGGTGTCGGGGATGCTATTTTGAGCCCATGGAGCACTCCCGGTGTTGGTGTTTGATGGATTTTCATATTGTGATGCGCTTGGGCCAATCCCGCGTAGCACGTACTTTGCTAAAGTGTTACAGTTTATCTCCATGGCCCCCGACCATGCGTATCCCTCCGGGCGCATAGGAGTATCTTGCCCGTAGGATAGAGGCAGGTCGCTATCATGCCACTCACCCGCCACAGCCAAAAGCTGCGCCACCTTCACGGGGTCGTTTTCTGGCAGCGTAAAATCTCCCGCGAAATCCATGCCGGAAACCCTCCCAAGAAGATGCATGGGCGGCACTGTTGTCGTAATGCGCGGGCGGGCGTAGTCAAAATTTATGCGGTAGTGCTTGTTTGCCTGCGGCAAAAGGTATCCGCCGCGACACTCGTCTCCAGCCAGATATACCCCGGCCTGGGAGAACTTCAGAGGCGGACTATCAGCCTGTGTTCGAAATGTCAACGCTGACCGATACCCTTTAGCCACCACCGGCGGTGCGGTGATCGCCAAGGAGGCCAGTGCTGTGCTTGTGACGTCCTGTATTTTTTTGTCAGCCAACGTGATGACAGCTGACACGCCTGCCGTGTCGGCTGGCTGCATCTGATCGGCTTCCAGGTTACCCACGCGCCCATCCATGGCACTCACTGCAGCGCTATTATCGGTAAATGTTCCGATGAGGCCGGTAAGGCTCCCGATAGCCCCATATATGCCTTCTATTTCGTCGGGAGGAATGGGGGTTGCATTGGATTGGTCGATGCTGAGGTGTGGCAAGACTTTCATTTTGGCATTTTCTGTGCCATGCACAATCACGCCGTCAGCGCCGACAAACTCAAGAGAGTATGTGTACGTCCCCTCCAACGTAACGGAGTTTAAAATCTCGAAGTCCGCTGTATAGTCCGGATTTATGATAAGCGTTTGCCTGTCTTCCAGATCGGCGCCTTTGATTGATATGCGCAATCCAAATCCCCTCGTGTCCTGCCCCGCAATTTGCCTTGGCAGCTCAAAGATTATCGTTTCCGCCTTGTTGTCACCGTCGACTCCGATGCACGCTGTTCCCGGCGTAAGGATTCGTCCCTCTGCGCTCAATACGACCCTTAGCATTTTTATACCTCCGTCCTTACGAGCTTGATTTTTGTGAGATCATTGGCAGCTACTGGCTGATAGACTCCTCCCACGCGCGCGCCTACGGCCACCCTATAATGGGTAGCCCCGGCTGGGATCTCAAAGTCCACACTGCCGGCGACCCCCATGACGTTATTCTCCATTAGGCTGGCAGAAGTGAGCCATGATGATATGGCCGCGGTAGTGTAAAAATGGACACCGATATATACCCAAGGATCCGCCGGTAGGCTCAGCCTCATATCAGATGCGTCGGGCAGCGGGATGGGGGAAGGCATTCGAGCTCGGTCCGCGGCGGTGCTATTGCCGCCTGTAGATGCCGAAATGGATCCGATTTCCCATGATCCGGTATAATATCCGTCTAGCACAGATACTAAAAAAGGCAGAAACTGCTCCAAGTTGTCAAAGGCAACCCTTGCCCTAAAGCGAGCTGCCATAGCACACGTAAAGCCTTCCTCTTGCGCGACCTGCCCAAAGGCTATCCCCTTACCGCCTGCGCGGTAGTCCACGGTCGTGAACGCTGTTGGGATGAATGCGGCCACTGATACGGCGCTGAAGCTATCCTGTAAAGTGAGCTTGATCTCATAGCTATAGTCAACATCAATGAGCCCCGCGCCAATAACGGATAGAGGTTTGGTATAAGGCCCGCCTGCCGTCCAGGATGATTGTCCGACCCTTCTGTATTCAGCTCGCCGCTGGATAGTGTTATTGCCCAGTAAGCTGTAAACAGTATCGGCAATCTGCGCGAGTACATATGTCCCGTCGTCATCTATTGCCCCGCCGGCGAGACACCTATCGACCTTAGCAGAGGATATGGATGGGGCCTTGTATGCTTCGACCTGGATCTCAGCTATCTCCGTGGCCGTCCGTCCGCGCGTGTCCGTGACCGTGATTACAAAAGGATAAGGGCCTGAGCGTGGCAATTTGTCTGTCACAATAATCGTTTGGCTGCTCATAAAGTCGGAGCTCTTGATCTCGCATTTTGAGATGCCGGATCCGTAGGCCCCGGCAGCCGCCAGAACCTCGATTTTTACGGCGCTGTGGTTTTGTATATACAACCCCCACTGGGGCGGAACATCGTTGTCGATTCGAGTCACTGCGACATCCCCGATTGTGGGCACGACATCCGCCGGAGCAGTCAGATAGAATGTCTCTGTCTTACTCCCGATTACTGTACTACCATTTTTAGTTGTGACTGTAATCGTCCCTGATCCCGTGGCTGTATTTGGAGACGCATTTATCCATTCCTTTGGGACTGTATAGGCTGCGTATGACCCGACTCCTACCTGTGTATGGCTATAGCCGCCATACTGATACTTGATATCGTGTGTGGCCCCGGCGATCAGTGGCGTAATGCTGACGCCGATCATATTGAGGTTATCAGCGACGATTGTTTTGTTTGACGGGGTCAGACTAAATTCCGATGCCCTTGGGATCGTATTGAGCGCCCACGACCCAGATCCCGAAACGTTGACAGCCGTATAGTAGATCCCGGCCTCAGCGGTAGCAGTAAATGAGCGTGAACCATCGGAGTTATGGCTGATATCACAGTTGCCAGAGGCCACTACGGTTCCGGAGAATAAATTGATACGGGTGGCGGAGAAATGCCGCTGCACCCCATCGATTATAACCTTGAAGTTTCCGGATACATAGTACTGCGGGCTTGCGGTGGATCCGGCTCCCACCAATCTCCATCCGATATTGCTTTTGTTGGCGCTGATGTTCTGGTTATTTAGCCACCATTCAAAAGCAAGATAGCGGTGATTGTATGCACTTGTATTAAAAGACCCACTACTCGCCATGCTACCCCACCCACTTAAAGCTTAGGTTTCCGTTCGCCCGCGGGATAAATGCGTAGTCACCAAGGGTGAGCTGCGTCAGTATCTCGCCATTTGTGATATAGAATCTGTTATCGTTGAAATAGGCGACCTGGTACCCGCTTTGGTAAATCCCTACCTCACTATTTGATATCCGGAGCTCAAAAGGGCTCCCGACCTCTCCGATGATAACAACACCATCCTCAAGCCGTATATATCGGTTCTGTTCTTCAAATCGCGTCTGGAGCTCATTGTTCACCTCGGTGATATTTTGAGTTAAGCTGTTAAAGGTAAAGACAAAGGCATTGTTTGCCTGCTCAAGCGCTGTACTCAGGCTCTCGATGGCCGTGCCGTGTTGCGTCTGGGTGATATACTCGGCGCTGACCTGCTGCAGGATATTTGATTCGCTGAGCGTGATAGCAGTCCACAGATTTTTAATTACATTATTGACTGAGGACATTTTTTCGGCCACAGTGTTCTCTGCGATGGTGCTAACCCTATTGGTGAGCGTGCTGGCCTCTTTTGTAAAGCTTCCGTGGTCGCTCCCGACAGTGAAGGTGTTGTTAGACTTGTCGAGGAGATCTATGGTGAGCTTCGTGACTAAAAGCGTCGCCTCAATTCCGTGGAACGGGCTCGACACTTTCACATAGTCCAGGAATCGTATACTGTCCACATTGACGCCAACTTGTCTCAGGTCTAGAGCAGAAATCTCGATAGAATCAAGAGGGCTGATTGATAGCGCCAGCTCTTGGAGGCCTTTTTCTAAGAGCCTCCTCGGGGTTGTTACGTCATCGAATGTGATCTCTTTCTCCCGCCATCCGTATTTGTCAACGGCCGCTTGGTCAAAAACATATTCGGTTCCGCCGTTGACGCTCTCTATTGTGACTCTGCCAAGCTCGTTCCCGTCTTCGTCTTGCAACTGGGCCCCCAGGGGAATCACTACGGTCCGGATATCGGCGCCCTTCTCGATGTACTTAAGATTGAGGATGTTCTCCCCAAGAGTAACTCCCTGGTTGCTTAAAAATGGGCTATCCTCTAGATAGTCTAGGTATGTCACTCCGTTTATCCTCTCTATATGCAGATGCCCGCCTACGTTGTCGAGGAGTTTAGCCCTAATTTCATCAAGCGTGCCTGGGTATTGAGCAGAGGCGCGATAGATGTAGTCATTTGGGTCAATCACGGTCACGTCGCGCAGCGCGAAGCGTCGATCCATTGGAGCCATCATGTTGTACTCATCAATCAAAAACTGTAGGTAAGCTTTGATACCGCCATTCTGCCATGTGTACGGACGAACCTTAACATCATTCAGGAAAGATAGCTCGCCAGCACACACAAAGGTGCTCATATTACTGAAGTCTGTATCCTTGTCCTTGACCTCTCCACGAAAGATTAGGGCACCATCATCGTAGACCTCTATAACATCTATTAGCTTTTCGAGGCTATTCCCGGCCTCGTTATCGCGGCTCGGAGTAAATGTGAAGTTGTCGGCATAGTTATCCTCCTTGGTGAGCGTCGCGGAGATGATTTGGCTCTCATCCAAGCGCGGGTCAAATATTACATTTCCGTCGGCAAAAATAGTATACATCCTACAAAATCCCTTCTTGGTACCTGATCCTTACATGCGCGGATCCCGTAATAGTCATAATGTTATGGCCTTCGCGCAACATAAAATCAGCGAAACACCACGATCCCGCAGACACCTGTTTTGTCAGTCCGTTCATGGTCATAGCAATGGGCGCCGAGGTTGTAATCTCAGGGACGACATTTTTGAATTCATTACGCAAGACAACATTGGCGGGCCCATCCACATCTAGGCTCAAAACTGTCTCGTCATGCTTGTATCTGTACGGATCGACAATGGCTTCAATTTTAACCATCGCCACAGAGGTTAAATTTGAAAAGTCAGCCACCTTGCAGCGGCCAATAAAATAGTGTTCCGGTTCCTGATCCAGGACTATCCTCAGTCGCCTCCCATTGATGTGCGCGGAAATCTCTTTGCGCAAGTTCCACCACTCAGAAGGGTCTTGGAACGTATCAAACTCGAAGACTAGGCAACGCTGATTATAGAGTACCCGCCCATAATCCTCAGTAAAATCATACACCACATCACCCGCCGGCACAGAAAGGAATTCGAGCCTGGGATCAGCATCCGGGATCGACTTCTTTGTCATCAGTAGATCCCAGTCGTCAATGCTGTGCTTATCACCAAACATCACACCATTTCTCATCGCGTAGCCACCCCCATATCCCGAAGGTCATTGCGCGACTTGAAGGCCCCGTCCATCTTGTCGACAATGCCCCCGACCACTCCGCCACGGTCAAGGACCACTTGCATCCCCTGGATGGCGCCCTTGAGCGTTCTCACCTCGGCCCGCAGCGCCGCCACCTCTTCCAGCAGCGCATTATTCCCGCCCTCTGTTGCCGCAAGGATACCAGCGCCAATGTCACCCAGTACGCTCTTGGTCAGAGGGAGGATCGCTTCCGCTCCGGCCTCGCCGCCTCCGAAAAGGGTGTTTCCTGATGCTCCAAATATGGTCGGCTGCTTCAGGATCCCGCCTTTAGCATTCCATGAGATTGCCAGCTTGGGGATGCTTCCGGAGAGCAAGTCTCCAATCTTCCACCCAGGCGGGCTAATCCCGAAAGAAGGCAGCTTGATCTTTGGCCAAGTGAAATTCATGTTGGCAAACCAGTCAAGCACCTTCCCCATCTTCTCCATGACCGCTCCCTTGATTCCCTCCCACTTTTCCCCTGCTGATGTTTTTATCGCGCTCCATTTCTTGTCTGCTTCAGCGGCAAGATCGGCAAGCTTGCTACTTATCTCCCCGACCTTGGTTCCGACCGTCTTCGATATGTCGGTCCATCCCTCAGTGATCTTTTGGCTGAGGGGCCGTTGCGCCCGCTCAAGCTTCTCTTGGGCAAGTCTCAGCTCCTCTTCCTTGATCCTGGCTTCTTCTGCTGCCGCCGTTTGCTCCTGTTGCGCGGCTTCAAGAGCGTGAGTTGACTCTATAAGGTTTTCGTCAGCTTTCTTTTTGTCTTCCTCGGCCTGCTTCAGGCTAAGCGCGGCCTCCTTTGCTTCAAGGGATCCTTCGCCATAGTTCTTGATGGCATCAGCCAGGGACAGCTTCGCTCTTTCGACTCGTAGCGAGGCTCCTTCGGCACTAAGCTCTGCGCCGGTTAGGTCATCCTGCGCCTGCTGTAACGACCTTGTGGCGTCCTCGAGCTTTTTCGTTGCCGCCATATGGGCTTCTTCTGCTGCCTGGAGCTCCTTTTCCGCCCTCCCCGAAGAATTAAAGGCGATAACGAGCGCAGCCAGGATAGCGATCAAGGCCACTATCGCCAGCACGATAAGCCCGATAGGGTTGGCGTACATCGCAGCGTTCCAGAGCCATTGTGCCACTGTCACGATTCCTGTGGCGGCAGCGGACGCCACCTGCGCCGCCGTTGTGGCTATGGTGGATGTTTTTAGCGCGGTAAATGCCGTTACCATAGCCGGGACAATCTTCATCACCGCCCCAATGCCTGTTGATACTTTGCCGATAGCAATGAGCAGAGGGCCGATTGCAGCGACCGTGCCACCCACAGCAATAATGATTTTTTTTGTACCGCTGTCCATCTCGGAGAATCTTCCGACGACATCTCGAACCTTTGTTATGATTTTCTGAAAGGTCGGCAACATTTCATTGCCAAGTTGGATAACGACATCCATCGCGTTGTTTTTTAAGATTTGGAGTTGCGCTGCCGTTGTGGCGTAAGATATCTCGGTCTCCTCTTGGAGCGCTGTATTTTTCTGCCATTCATCATTGGATATCCTGACCGCTTCGGACATCACCCCAGACGCATTCGACAGGCGAAGGATGGTATCAGAGAGCCTTATTTCGGTTATGCCCATTTCGTCAAGCATGGCAATAGCTGACTTTCCGGTTCTCTCTGTATCACCAAGGCCTTCGACGAAAGCGGCCAGGGCGCCAGCTGCGTCAGTCTCAAATGCCTCTTTGAATTGCGCTCCGGTCATCCCTGCAACCTTAGAGAATTGCTCAAGCTTTGTGCCGCCGAGTTCCGTCGCCATTTGCATTTCTTTTAAAAGCTTGCTCATAGATGATCCGCCGGCCTCAGCCTCGATGCCCACTGAGCTCATGGCGGTCGCAAGGGCAAGGATTTGAGGCTGAGTCAGCCCGGTCAGCTCCCCTGTGGCGGCCAATTTTGTCGCCATGGCCACGATTTCGGCCTCAGTCGTGGCGAAGTTGTCGCCAAGCATCAAAAGAGATGACCCGAGCCGATCATAGTCGGACGCGCTCATCTTCGTGATGTTCGCGAATCGCGCCAAGGCCGTCGCCGCTTCCTCAGCTTGGAGATTAGTCGTACTGCCAAGGGTGATCATTACGCGGGTAAAGTCAAGCACATGGTCGGTAGCAATTCCAAGCTGCCCCGCCTTCGTCGCCACGGCAGCGATATCCGACGCAGCGACAGGAATCTCTTTGGCCATATCTCGGATGCCACGCTCAAGCATAGCCATGTCTTCATCAGTGCCCTTGAGGGTTTTACGAACATTCATAAAAGCTTGCTCGAAGTCCACTGACGACTTGACAGTCAGGCCCCCTAAGGCGACTATCCCAGCGCTCAAAGGCATCAGTTTTTTCCCTGCGTCGGTAGCCTTTTCGCCGAATTTCTGTAGATCTTCTCCAGCGGCTTTGATTTTTTGGGCCGCGACGCTCCCGAAGGAGTCCATTTCTTTATTAAGAGCTTTAAGTTTATTCTCGGTCGCCACGATTTCGCGCTGAAAATCGCGGTATTGCTCCGCTGTGATCTCTCCCTTATCGAATTGTTCCTGCACCTGCGCTTGCGTATCTTTAAGTGTCTTCAGCTTTTCCGAGGTGGCTTTGATGTTCTCGGCGAGCACTTTCTGCTTTTGGCCAAGCAGTTCGGTGCTTTTTGGGTCAAGCTTGAGGAGTTTATCGATCCCCTTCAGTTCGCTTGTCAAGGACTTGCTTTGCTTTTCTACTCCTTCAAGCGCCTTGCCGAGCTTGGTTGTGTCCCCAGATATTTCTACGGTTATCCCGCTTATTCTCCCGCTTGCCAAAATCCCCACCGCCTCTCATATGTAGAAAATGAGCCGCGGTCATTTTCCGCTGCTCATTTTTTCTCTTAATCTTGCTCTATCCGGATGCGTTTCCTCAAGCCTCTTTGCGTTGGCGAGGTATTCCCGCCCCTCTTTTGACTCTGACATCCCGTGGATAAAGGCATCCCGGAAAAAGTAAACGTGCTCGATAATGTCAAGCATCAAGACATCACAAACAGATACCCCAAGATACTGCCCTACAAGCTTTTCCTCCCACGTCTCGGCGGCGTAGCTTATCCCCTCTCTACCGGCTGCCGGGTAGTAGGGGATTGAGAGTTTTTTTGGTTCAGGTTCTCCTGTATCCAGGCATAGTACTCGGTAAAGAAGAGGGAGACAAGCTCCCAGTCAAAGAGGATATCCTCAACTTCTTTAAGGGTAAAAACAATCTTCTCCTTGTTACAGTTGAAGAGCAAGAGCGCCGCATCAAAGATGGAATCCGCGCGCTCCTCGTCTACTTCCTGGCCCTCTTCAAGCTCTCCTGTTACAGCCATTACCTTTTTAAGGTCTGTCCGTGTCGGCACGTTTAGATGCACGACCCTCCCATCGCTAAAAGTGATGTCGAAATACTTTCGCTGATATATGGATAGGTCTAACATATGCCGCCTACTTTCTTAAGGCACAGAGGCCCCTATTTCTTCTTGGATGATCACCAGCGTCCCTACGTCGTCGAGTTTTCCTTTCGTTGCCGAAAAGACAGCATCAATGACCGTTTCTTCATCAGGCTTAAAGGTCAGCGTGAAGCCGCTCGTGTTTTGCCCAACGATTGTCACACGGACATCTCCATCGACAGGATCTTCGTGTACAAAGTGAACGATATACTGCTTGCCGCTATCAGCCCCGCCGAGTTTCGTTGTCCTGATTCCGGCGTCCTCCGCTACCTTCGCTGTTGTGCTAAGATACTTTAGCGTTTCCCCGTTCCATGTCATGATTCCGGTCTTGAGGTCGGCTTTTTCCACGGTCATTTTCCGCTTGCTGACCATACCGAGGTCATCAGACGCCTCGTAAAAGTCCATTGAGTATTCCAGCGCCGCGCCACCCTTTATCCAGGCGAGGAGGTTGGTCATTACCTCAAGCGCAGAGTTCTCCGGGATTGTCCCTGTGTACTCTTTTATATACACCTTACCGCTTCCCAGCGTGATGGTCTCATTTGTTCTTTTTTCCATTTACTATTCCCTTACTTTCTCCCAGAATAGAGCCAATTCGAAATATGTTACATACATTTTTTCGTCATTCGCCCATTCTCGGTATTTCCTGAAGCTGGAGAAGAGTCCCCTATCGCTCTCATCAAGCAAAAATTTCGTTATTCGTTCCTCTTTTTCCGTTTCAGTCTCTAGCGCCCAGTGCTGGATCGTGATGGAGTGACCTACCATTCTTTTGCTAAGATCAGCGCCTCGATATGTGATGTCGTCGCTAAAAAGCGTATATGGGGGCTGTGGACTTTTTAGGTACCGAGTATCTTTTGCCGGCAGTCCCGTTCCATCCTCAAGCCATGCCCTAATATCCATCTTCGAGTACCTCCTTGATGTCTATTTCGAGGTTTCGCTCAAGCTGCTCAAAGTTTGCGGTTATAAAATCTTGTGCTCTAGTTCTCCCCCCGCTTCGCGTCCTGTGTCCGTTTTTGAGAAGGTGGGAGAGTGATCCCTCGGGGCTCCGCACATACCACACATTCGTCTTACCGTTCTTAGTTTCATTGAGCGTCTTGGATGTGGGCGATCGACTGAACTTTCCCCGGCGCCCGACTGGTGCGTCGCGCTTCGTGTCATCAACAAATATCTTCGTCGACTTGTCCACTGCCCTTTTTACCCCCGCCGTAGCCCTTAGCCCATATTCCTTAAGCTCCTTCGAAAGAGCCGCCGACAAATCATTGATCGATACGCGTAGCGCCATTATACTCACCCACTAGCTTGATTTCCGCCGTGCTCTCGGCGAAGCGGTCAGCGTCTTTGATGTCAAAACCCCGTCCCCCGTAAACGATTCGGTAAGATTCTGTGTTGAAGAGAATTTTTTCCACCGCTAAGCAGTAACGGAGTCTGAATTCGTATGTGGATCTACTGATGTTGGTGCCGGCGTCAAAATATTCCCCTCCAGCCGTCTTATTGATGTTAGCGCGGGGCCGGCAGTAATCACTCCATCGCTCCGTCGAGCTATCAAGCTGCTGTATCAGTATCGGCGTGTTATAGCTGGCCATCACTCTGTCCTCGCTTCACACTGCAACTGCATGAGGAAGTCTGTTCGCAACCTTTCGATTGCCCTCGACTCCTTCACGCTGTAGCTATCGCGGTCGTAGAGGTCTTCGATAACGAAGAGGGCGAGTTGCTTCGCCCTCTCGTCGTCATCGTCGTATTCTCCGATAGCTCCGCGAAGCCAGCGCTCCGCCACTTCTATTAGCCGCATGATCCTACTGTCGGAGTCGTGATATGTGACCCCGAGGTGGTCCTTAACTTCTAAGATATCAACGACCACAGGAATCCACCTCCGTTCCTTAGGCTTAGGGCACGATGGCCCCTGCGCTGGTATCAATGAAGCCGTTTACGAAAGCATTGCTATCCCTTACCACAACATCCTCACGCTCAATGCCGCGCATCAAGACAAGGTCTTCCTCAAATGCGTTAAAGGTACCCGCCGCCGCGACATTGGAGGGCATCACAGTGAGTCGCTTGCGGTCATAGAATTTGATTCCCTCGGTTAAGTCCCCAACGATGAATGGGACTTTATCTGAATCCGTCGGTAAATCGTTGTTGGGAATAACCCTTACCGGGATCTTCCTTGCGCCAACGGGGAACATCAGCTGCATCGGATCGATAGGACTTGGCTGTAGTAAATAGGCCCCGACATCATCCTTAAGGGTGTCCAGGTAGTGCAAGCCGTCGTCATTGGTCACGATCCTGGATGTCGGCGCAAAGGCCTGCCCCAGCGTCACATTGACAGCTTTCTTGATGTCATCAAGTCCGAGAAATTCCGTCGCGGTTTTTGTTGCGATAGCTTCCAGAATAAGCTTGTTCCGGGTTACGCGAGATTCACCGCCGAGCCATTCCACAAGTAGCTGCAAAATAGCGGCGTCGCTGTCATCGACAAGTTCGTTTGTTACCGGCAGGAACCCGGCATATTTCTTGATAACATATTTGATTTGTGTGAATTTCGGAGTCGCCTGCTCCGGGATCTTGTCGCCTTCTCCAACCAAGGTAAACCCGGTCTGCTGAGCCCTTGCTTTATAGGTTCTCGATCCGGACATCGTTGTCACGGTCTCGGTGCTGACCAGTTGCTGCAGGTGGAACGTCGCATCCCGGAATTCCTCTACCTTCGTCGAGATGTCTTCCGGCACGGTATATCCTCCGTCCGGCTTGGATCCCTCAGTCATTTCGTCGACAACCTGCACAGGGATCATCCCCTGGGCGATCGCGTTAATCCCGTTTCTGAGGAACCCGACAAACTTTGCTGTGGCATCTTTCTCGGTTTTCTGCTTGACCTTATCGTCAATAACAGCGCTCTTTTCCTCTTTGAAAAGCCGTTCAGCAATCGCATACTCTTTTTCAAGAGCATCAATTTCGTCAAGTTTGGCCTCTGTCTGATCTAGGTTCTTGTTGTCATAGAGGACGTTTGCCTCTTTGTTCAGGCCTTCAATCTGCCCTCTGAGTTCTCGCATTCTCTTGTTCATTTTTTCGTGCACTCCTTTATTTTTTTTGCCAGGATTGATTCCCGGATTCCCTCAAGCCTTGCCCTGATCGCTGCTTCAGTCTCTGCTGCTCCAGTATCAGGCTGCTCCGTCAGGGACGCCTCTGGTTCTGGCTTGCAGGCAGTGGCAAGGTCGATCCCTCCCGGCAGGACAGCCTCCGGGAACTGCCTCATGTATCCCGTCATAATCCCGTCCATGACAGTCGCCTGTATACTGGCAACCGCCAGCTTCTCCCCTCTGAGCAGGGTCACATGGAAGTGCTCGTTCATATTGTCAGCATTTAGCCACGTTTCAGCGTCAATCTTGTCAGCAATTTTCTCTTGGGGCGATTTGGCCTTGCCCATATACAGGGGCATCATCACACTGTCCTCAATTTTGTCCAGGGATGCAACGTCCCTTCGCAGGTCATTGGCATTCCCGAAGCTCCATGTCATGGGCTTGTGGACTAAGACCATGCTATTCTTGTATAGCCTAATCTCATCCGCGACCATCATTAAAAAGCTGGCGGCGCTTGCGCTGATCCCATCCACGTAAGCAATGACTTTTATCCCCTTCCCCTTTACTCTCTCCAGCATGCTCACCATGGTAGAAGCCGCAAAAACGTCGCCCCCCGGACTGTTGATGAGGATGTTCAGGGTTTTCAAGTCCTTGCTCAGACCCTCTAAATCTTTTTGGAAGTCTGCTGGCGACTTATCGTCTTTTCTGCTGTATCCTCCACGGCTAAAAATAATCGCGCCGTAAATGTACAGATCTGCTGTTTCCTCTGTTGCGTTTTTAAACTCATAAAAACTCATGCTACCTTCTCACCACCTTTCGCCACGCTTGTGTCTGTGCTTGGATCCGCCAGCGTGCTCCATTGAGTCCCGACCTGCTCTATCCTGATCGTTGATCCGTTGCCCACAAGAGTATCTCCGCCCGGCACGGCCTCAAGATCAAGATGTTCCCGGGCCTCGTTTGGCATATATAAAAACGACGATATCCCTTTTGTGAGTGTGTCGACTTGGGTCTTGAGATCAGCCCTGAGCAGGGCGCCGACGTTAAACTTGAAAAAGTACCCCGCCGCCAGATCCT
This sequence comes from Peptococcaceae bacterium, assembly GCA_009778595.1. Lineage (GTDB taxonomy): Bacteria > Bacillota > Desulfitobacteriia > Desulfitobacteriales > Syntrophobotulaceae > WRJI01. Next base: position 19,119 of record WRJI01000003.1, read on the forward strand.
TATCAGAGAGAAGCTTATAATTCAACTCCTCTTCGTACTGGCCTATAATCACCATAAGCGTATCCACCAAAAAAGCGAGGTTTTGATTCTCGCTTGAGGCGTAAGAAGATTTTGAATAATCGTTGATCTGTACCGGCTTAATACCGAAGGCAGACGCGATCTGCAGCGCAGAATATTTTTTTAACTCAAGAAATTGGTTGTCTCCCAAGCTTGTATTCAGAGGCGTGAATGTGCTGCCCACCGGGATCGGTATGATCCCTTTTCCTGCCGTTACATCTCCCTTTGCATATCGCTCAATATTCTTCAAGAAGCTTTTAACATTCTCGTCGCTAAGGCTACCGGTGTGTTGCACCACGGCCTTTGCCATGAAGCCGGATTCATACATAGCATTCTGGAGCTTCTGCGCCTTCTGGTTTCCCGTGATTGTAGATTGTAGAATCTGCCTCACCGGGATCCCCTCAATACCGTCCGAGATGGTGGATTTTAGGTGTATGACCTCTTCGCTCGAAAATTTATATGACTTTGTGCCGATCTGGTAAATGTACCAGATGTCAGGCACCTCGCTCAGGAGCATGGCATCGTCGTAATAGATCGTTACCTTGTCGGCATCCAATGGAATAAGCTGCATCTTGTCGCCATATCCGTCGATATAGGCAAATGCGTTGCCGTTATGATTCCGCTGGTATTCCATGACTGACTTCCACGTCGTTGATGTCATGTGTCGGTTGGGGCGGTTCCGTAAGATATTGTAAAGTGGGTGTCGCGTGGCTTCTTTTACGCCTTTTTTGGGCGTCTTTTTCATAAGCTTGAGCGGAAGCTTTCCGATCGCCTCAGACAAGAGCTTCAGACAGGTAAAGTAAGTTACTTCGGACCGGATGTCCCTGTCCGTATGTTTATCGATCCCAAGGAATTCAGCCAGCTTGTACCACTCTTCGAGCTCAGGCCGCTTGACCTTATTCACGACCTTTTGCCAAGCTTTATTTACAATATCAGTCAGACGCACCCGTCTCACCCCATCCCATGATTTCAAGATATTTTTTAAGCTCTTCTTCTACGTCGACGCCGGCATCGAATTTCATATAGGCGACATGGGCGTCAATCACCGCGTCGACCGGGTCGATACGCTTGCTTCGTGCTTTCGGTTCTTTATCAACCTTGATCTCCCCGAAGCTGTTGGCAACCACTTTGGCATTGGTCATGCTCCAAGTTAATAGCTCATTCCCCCGGTTATACTCGACGCTTCCCGACTTGATGTTCAAGCGCATGTCGACCGTAGCGTCATTCAAAAACCTTGCACTCTGGGTTACTTCCAGAAGCGGGAACCCCAAATCTTCAAGATCACTTAAAAAGCCGTCGGCGTTGTGGGGGTCGTACCCTATCGCTTTCGGCTTCAGGTCGTATTCTTCTATGATTTTTTTCAGATGGGCGACAATAAATTTATAGTCGTTCTTGTATTCGTGTATCCCGCCAGTAACAGTAATCAGCTCGGATTGCTCCCAAATGTCATACGGGGCGATGTCCGTTTCGATGTGTTCTTGCAGCCGGCCCCGAGGCATAAAAGAGTGAGAGTACAAATAGAATTTTCCGTCGAGCGGGAATGTCAAGGCGATGCTGGTCAGGTCGCCACCGCTTGACAAGTCGATGCCGATATAGCATGGGCGACCGCGCATATCATCAAGGGCTCTTTCACTGGCGCAGGCTTTCCAGTCTTCTGTTTTTTCGATAAAGCTTGTGCTTGCGTCCCTCGCCCAGAGATTCATGGCCTTGGTTAGATAATCACGGAGCTCGCCACCGCCCATATCTTTTGCTGTTTGGGCGTCTTGTCTGAGTGTTTTCAGTCCGTGATCCGTGCGGGCCAAGTGCGGGTTCGCTTTAACGAAATTGCACTCGTCGAAGTAATCGTCACCCTTGTCAAGACAGTGAATATCGACGAAAAAGTCATCCGCCGTCACGGCACCTTCAAGGATTTTCACCGCATAGGAATCAATCTCGTAGCTAAAACTTGTCGGGCTTTGGTCGAACCCACGCGTGGTGATCATGCTCAGAAGGGTTTCCTTGAGTGATCGCGTTCCGTTATATAAAGACTTATAAATATAATTTGTCTTTTGCTGTTGGACTTCGTCGAGTGATGTGTAGATCGACCGGAAACCATCATCGAGCCCGGCTTCTCGGGAGAGGGCTTCAATTGTGGATAGTGTTTCCAAGCAGACGATCACTGACTTATAGTCTTTGACCTCAAAGAGTTCGCTTAGGTCGTCATCTATCTGGATAAACTTAGACATCTCTTCCCAGGCAATCCGGGCCTGCCTTTTCTTTGTCGCAACGGTAAAGAGTTTCCCATAATTGTACCCGCAAAAATTTCCGATGTAGGTTCCCATAATCCCGTTTGTCATGGACTTCCCGTTCTGCCGCGCCATCGAAATATAAGAGCGCCGGAAGCGCCGGAAGCCATCAAGGGTTTTCCACCCCATTCTCCCGCCGAATTGGAGCATTTGGAACCCGTACAACCTAATCGGTCGCGGCTCTGTTCCCTCGGCAATGGTCAGGGTTTCAGCATACTCGATAACTCTTTCTGACGCCGCGATATCCCAGTAGTAAGGGAACCCGGCCGTTTTCTGCCGGCGCAAGTCTTCCAGGTGTCTTTCGCACGCTAGGATATGCAAGCGGCCGGCGGTTATTTTTCCGTCAGCCACCATTTGAGCGTATTCGGTTACGTGGTCATCCATAAGGATCACCCCGATGAACTGAATTTACTGAATTTATTTTTCGGTGGATCCGGAACTTTTGCAGAGACAAGACGGCAGCGTGCCGCTGCCGTGAGGCCAAGGTCGGCAGCAGAAGAGCGCACCTGCTTGAAGGCCCTGTCTTGGAGGGCTGAAAGCTTATTCAGGGAGTCGAGGTCAAGGAACTTCCCTGTCCTCATAAGCCTATCAAGTGCCCTGCTTGCTTTTTGATATGACTCTTTCGCCAGAAGATACCGCGCGAGTGCTTCCTCGTCGAGCTCGGTCATGATGCCGCAGGCCAGGAGCTTGTTAGCAAGCTCGCCGAACTCCCCGCGGAGCCGCTTCGGCAAAGTCTTCGGCGGCGCGACATCGACAAAAGGAACGCTTATTTCCTCACGTTCCCTTCGTGCGATTTCCGCTTTTGACATATGCGACACGCCCTTGCTTGCTACCAAGGCAATCGGCTGTTTGTTATTGCTTGACATTTGGCCACCTCCTGACTTCTAACTCGGCGTTTGGTGCAAAAAACCCCCCGCGCCGTTCCCCCTTAGGGGCTTTGTACTTTTTGGATCACCCTCGGTCATCTGGCTCGGTAACCTGAGCGGTGATTTTATTTTTGCTTTTCTCCGGCTGTTTTCCCTCTACACTTCTTTTTGTTTCGGCTTTTCCAGGTTCTTGCGCTGGCGTATCATTTTCGTCTAATTCGACAACTTTTTTGCCTTTGTACGTCGCGCTCATGATCTCTCCGGCTCTCTCTGCGTCAACCTCAAATACCTCGCCAGCCCTTAGGGTCCGCCGCTCCTTGCCTAACGTCAGCGTCGGTTCTGCAGTAACTTTCAACTTGATCATCTTGATACCCCTTCCCTCTGAGGAACCTCCCATGTGCCCTATCATGGCAGGCATGGCATAGGCCCTCAAGATTTGTATAATCGAATCGCCTGCTCCAGGCTTCCGTGATCGGTACCTTATGATGAGCCTCCACCGCTATAGCCCCGCACCCGCATCGGTACCCCGCATCTTGCAGCACCCTAGCCTGGAGGACTTGCCACCCCTGAGAATTGTAAAAACTCTTTAGACGCTTATCTCGCCCCCGGTTATACCTGCTCATCCTCTGCTCCTTTAGCTGCTGGTCCTGCGCGGCCATGATCGGCTGGCAAACATCGCAGTACTTGACAGGATAAGGGACTGGCTTCTTGCATCTGCCGCAAAGCTTCAAAATCATCTCAATCCCCTTTTCCAATAATTACAAGTATCAGATCATTGACAACACGTGTTAAAGCGTATATAATATATTTAGGAGGTGAGGGAATTGACGGCCAAGGAGCTGAAGCGGAAGCTTAAGGCCGCAGGATGGAAGCTAACTGAAGGCGGATCACACACCATCGCCATCCATCCAAACAAGCCGGGAGTACAGATTCCAATCACTCGCGGCTCCGGGGAAATCCCGACAGGAACCCTGCACCAAATCCTGAAAGACGCGGGACTGAAATAAATCCCGCGTCTTCGGGCGAAAGCAAAAGAAAGCGAGGAAGTCTTATGAGGTACGTATATCCAGCCATACTTTATCCCGATGATGATAAGATTGGCGTGAAGGTTCCTGATCTTCCGGGGTGCTACACTTTCGGCGACGATAATGCCGACGCCTTGATTATGGCCAAGGACGCCGTTGAAATGTGGCTATGGAGCGCAGAGGAAAACAAAAGCCCCATTCCCGGGGCATCGCCCACCTTGCCATATGGACATGGCGAGACATTTACTTTGATTGTTGCCGATACCGACCAATGGAGAAGGGCCCATGATAAGAAATCTGTGAAGAAAACATTGACCATCCCCGCCTGGTTAAATCATCAAGCAGAGAAGGCCAACGCCCCATTCTCACAGATTCTTCAGCAAGGCTTAAAAGACTACCTTCAGATCGACTGAGACAAAGCCAAAACCGAAAACCTCCAGAATGGTCAGCTCTGGAGGTTTTCGGCCTAAGGGAGAAAAGAGATGATTCACTTTACACTATATCACAGAAAAGTGTATCATAGTGTATCATCTTTTCCGGCGGCGATCAGCGCCGCATTATGGATGCGGTGGACGGTCGGCCACGATACCGATAGTCTTACGCATATCAGCTCCCACGTCAGCTGCTCAATATATCTATACCGCATAAGCCGCCGATGCTCCGGATCCCTCAGGTCGGCAATGGCTGCCTCAATCTCCCGCTGTTTTTCTATCAGCTCATCCCACTTCCGGGCGTGCTCCCGCTCCATGTCCACCAGCTTGATAACGATTTCCGCCATGGAATCTTTGACATGACCGCCGCCCCGCGTATACCTCCAGCGCGTAGGCTGTGGACTTTCGGCTTGGGTTCGGAGCTGCATCATTTGGCTCTCAAGCTGCTCAATCTCCCTGCTTATATATCGGTATTGTCTAAACTCGGCTTTAGTCATGGCCGTCGCCGTCCTTCGCCATCCCCAAACTGGACAAATAGATCCTTGTCAGCCAAATCAAACTTTGTTGGCATAGTATCACGCTCCTGTTCGCATGTCTTGGCCTGGATAAACAGCCATAACAAATGGTTTTGCCCGCTCAATTATCCTGCCGCCAAGGCCTTTATCGAGCTCGCATATGTCATCCGTGCTGCGCTCACTTGATAATATCGTGATCGCCGCCGGATTGTTATATCGGGCGTTTACAATTTCAAACCCGATCTTGATCTCGGCGGCAGTGGGTTTTTCCCCCGCGGTCGTCTTAAGGAAATCGTCAACATAGAGAACCGGCACGTTTTTAAACTCGCGTATGATCATGTCGTATTCAGGGTCATTGCCAATCCTTTTCAGGCGCCCAACCTCGTCTCCCCAGATCATATACTTGGCCTGATAACCAAGCTTCAGGAATTCTCCAACCATCGACGTGCAAAGATGCGTCTTCCCGGTGCCTGGCGATCCACCGACGTAGAACCATTTTTTCTTCGCCTTGTCGAAGTCTTTCAGGTATTGCGTTGATGTCTTTTTCATCAGCGATTGCCATGGTTTTTCGGCCCGGAAAGTCTCTTGTGTCTGCTCGTCAAGTTTATCCGCTAGCCCGGTTTCGCTGACAGCTCTGCTCATTCTCCGCTTATCCATGCATTCACAACGCACAGCATGGAGATCGCCGTCAGGCTTTTCGTAGACGATGATTCCACGGTTTCCGCAAATGCCGCAATCATATCCGCCAAAAGCAACGTCACGCGCCAGGCTTACCAATCCAGCCATCATGGCTCAACTCCTTTCTGCCTCATCCGTCCGGGCCTATGAAAATGCTCGTCGGAAAATCAGTCTGTGACAGCTGGCGCTGTTTTTCAGGCTCTTTTTGGCGTGATCGTCGTCGCTCTTTCTCTCGGTCTTCGATCTGCGATACATGCAAAACGCCGTCATCAAGCCAGCTCTGGAGTATTTTTGATACATACGCCATCTTCCGGACGTTCTGAGAGCTGGATATTTTCAATGCCTCGATAACGATCTCATCCGGCTCAGGGCTGCCGCGATTGCCGAAATCTATACACCATGACTGAATTGATTCGGCATCAAGAGGTGACAGAGGCCGCCCCCATGCTTGATGCGCGAATTGTATTGCTTTTGAGCCGGCTGGCTTTTCTGGTTCAGGTTCAGGATCAACGTCGACGACGTCCCCAAGGGGGACTATAGGGGGTTGTTGTTCTCCTATGCTTTTCTTTACTATGCTTTTCTTTTCTTTTCTTTGTGGGGTTTCAGGCATGGTTTCCTCCCTAGTTTCTGACGCCGAAACTTGGAACCCTTGGTACTCCTTAGTTTTAGATCTCTTCCTCAACACGACTTCTGCTCTTTTTTTGATTCCGTTGCTCGTTAGCATTCCGGTTTCGCGGAAAGTTTCTCTATCGAAAGCACCGTGGCGGAGAAAAGAGGACAGGATGTCGTTGTATTCATCCGCGGTAATTTGTAGTTTCCGGCGAATTACCTCCCTCATTTCCTCCCCTATTTCTGACGTTGAAATATCAATACATAAGTCGTCGGATCTGTAACAATATTCCAGGTGCATAAAGTAAAAAGCATAGGCTTTTGCACCATATATCATGATCGTTGGCTCTATTTTTGGGTCTGTCGTTGAATCTGTGTCGTGCGGGAAATATTCCAATCCGACTTTCTTTGGCCGCCCCATCAGTTCACCCCCGTAGAAGCGTAAATTGATTTTTCACCATCTTTTGCCGTATTCGCGAGTCGGGCTTTTGGATATCACTCCTCCGTAAAAAGCGCGTCCGTAAGACTTCTCGCTGCCTCGATCCCCCGTGGAGCAATCTCAAACCAATCGCCTGGCTTCGACATGCCGTCAGCGATGCTATTGTATATCGTGCGCAGCTCAGCAACGCCTTCCTTTGAAGCCCCTTCGATGGCTGAGCCGATGCGCTTTTCAATGTGTTCTTGCTCAACCCCAAACACCGCAAACTTTCTGATCATCTTTTCGAGAGAATCTTTCGTAACGTCAACTGTGGCAACGAGTGTTTCCCGGCATTTTTTGACCGCTGCGTCCGTAAGCTGCGGAGGCAACACCGCCAAGATGCAGGCGCGTTTCCGCCGGGATCCTTGGTTGGCAATGAGTTCGTAAATATCCCGCGGGTCGTCAAGTCGCTGTGTTTCCTTCTTGGTTTTTCGGATATGCTTCACAGCGAAGGTGATGGCCGACCGCGTATTCGTCTCCAGATCCCAAGCATAGGCCTCCATCTCAGATTCACCGTCTTTCTGGGACAGCTCCTTAATTCCGTACTCAATATTCCCCCAATGCCGCGCCATCTCTTCGGCCAGCCGGATACTCGGTCCGGATACGGTCTGGCCGCCGCGGGGATAGGAATACTCTGCCTGCTCGGCCAGCGCCTTTTTCCCGCAGGCAATCATAACCTCGTCGAAGGCCCTTCCCTGGTCTCTTGGGAATCTTTTCGCGATGACCATGCGGCTCTGTACCTCGCCAACGGCTCTGGCGCTCTCGATTGTCACTGCACCGGCGTTGACGTGATCCGGCATCATGGATATAAACGGGTTCTCGACCGCTGGCCGGCTTTCAATAATTTCAGACATCCTAATCCTCCTTTATGCGTTCTCCGCAGTGTGGACAAAAATCAACTCCGCAGAATGTCGTGGTACATATCGGGCACTCTTCTCCATCTCCGACCCTATAAAGCTCCAGCACATCACCCTTTGGATCAACGCCACTATCCCATCCTTGATGACCGCTTTCCTCACTCGCCTTAAAAATGACAGCCCATGCACCTTCGTATTGATAATATTTGCTCATTTCGGCCTGTAGTTCGGCTATGCTGATCTTCCCCCGGGATTTTCTCGCTATCAGGGCACTGTTACCGCGTATATCGGTATCCCAAGTAAAATCAATCCCCATTTTCTTCTTCCTTTCTCAGATTACCCACGGCGGCAAATGGATCGGCTGGATCTCATACCGCTCGGATGTGTAGTCCCATCCGATCCCCGGCCAGTGGTCAGTTTTTTCACATGTCAGGTACGTCGTCAACGCCGCCTGGTACTCGCTGCGACCAAAGCTGATCATCTCATCGTCTGGGGCGTAGCAAGCAATGGCATACGGCGGATCTTTTTCAACTGCGACAAAGATAAAATTGCAGTCACCGAGTCCGGCCGCCTTGGTGCCGTCGATGTACCACGCCGCCTGCATGTGATACTGGTACGACAAGCAAGCTCTCGTAAAGGCGTCTCTGTCGGCGCTGGCCGCCGTCTTCAGGTCGACAATCCATCCAGGCTTATAGAGGTCCAGCCGAGCCTTGCCAGCAAGGCCCTGATCTGCCCACTGGATGGTCTTTTCTGTTTCGCCACCCTGCAATAGCGCCCGGCAAACAGGATGGATCGAGACGGCGCCTGCGACGCCGTCTGCCCTGTCAAAAGTATCCTGGTCAATCACAGTCCGTCCAGCGGACTGCTCCTCAAACTCCGTCCATGCTGCTTTCCCGGCCTTTGTGCGTCTGTCAACAGCAGGCGCGACCACAAAAGCTTCTTCCCAGCGGTCCCTTTCCAATACCAACGCGTGGACAAGGATGCCAAAGAGTAGAGCTGGGGTGTGAGGGCGTGGATTGATCAGATTGGCCATATAATGAGCCGGGGATTTAGTGACCAGTTTCAAATCTGAACACCTGATACCCTCAACGGCTTCATACTCCTGATAAGTCATATCCCCACCGCCATTCTATAATCGATTTCGGCCTGCTGGCGTTCCTCTGCCCACCTGCGTTCCTGCTCATCTCTACCATCCCTGATCTTGTCGCCGACATAGTCAATCATGTCAAGCAGATCCTCCAAGAGCGTCGCGGCATTCGACAGGCAGCCTATGGCCTCCTCAAGGTCGCTGAGCTGGTAATCGGTCATGATGATGCCTCCGTATCAATAACGCAGGTTTTTTTGTCCAGTGTCGCCTTAAAAAATACGGCGTAATACCTTTTGCAGGCCTCACATTGCACAACCCTGTTTTCGGCCCAAACATCATCAGTCTCTCTGAGATCTGCAAGTGTTTTCTGTTCGTGTCCGCAGCACGGGCACTGGATGGTGGTGTATATCATGGATTTTCCTCCTCTGTAAATATGCTATTTTCTGATGGGGCGCCCTGAGAGACCTGCTCCACAGTAACAACGATCCGAGGCTTGTCACTGTAAAACTTACCAGTCGGGCCATACTCCACGACCTGACTGTCATCCAGCCAACAGACGCCATTCAGCGCATCCTTAACGGCTTTGACATAATTGTCGAGATCTGGTTTGCTCGTCGGCCGGAGTAAGCCGGAATTGGCTTGGAGCTGCCTTTTCCGCGACCAGCTACGCGGGATATCCCGGTAAAACTCGACCGACAACCTCAGCGGCCCCTGAAGCGGCTTTTGATCCCCAAGCTGCTGTTGCGCAGCGTATCTTACCTGCCGTTTGTAATCCCGCGCGTTCGCTGGGTCGTAGACGTGTGCATGCCCGGCGACAACAGACGCCCGCGGGCGCCCCTGGGCGACAGGGATGCCCGCGATTTCCAGGCGGATCATTGGGCTGCACCTAACGGTACGCCGGTGCTTAATAGTGGTATATCGCTGTCGTAGTCGTGAGAGTCTTCGGATGGGGTCAAATCGTCCGCGAAGACCTCTATTTCGTTCTCAGAATCGGCGTCGCGAGCAGGATCAGCAAAATCAAGCGACTGCTGCCCAGAAAGCTTGTAAGCGCTCAAGATATTCTCGATGGATTTGTTCCAGGCCCCATGTCGCCGGACGATTTCAAAAAAGTCTTCAACATCATGGCCGATCAGGTAATATTTAGGGTTGCCGTCTGTGTCCTCCTCGCCTTTCTGGCAATGGGAAAGCTCGTGATCAATCAGCGCCATCCGGGTCTTATCGCTTCCTTCGAGAGTGCGCCAGACTTCCTCGTTGATCGAGATTGTGAAGTTTGACGGCTCATGATTTGGATTGGCCGCCAACATTAGGATTTGCGTCTTCGTGCTGGTAAGCTCGGTTTGTGACCAAGTTGTTTTTTGCCGGCTGTTCCAAGCGCCCTCGCGGAGCAGTACAGAGAAGCGAGCCTCGGCCAAATCCTGACGGTGATCGTTGATCAGCGGGACGATGTAATTCTCGTAGATTTCTGAAGCGTTAAGATAGCTTGCCATGGTGGTATCCTCCTTATTTATTAGCTCTATAAAATGCTTCTGCAAACCCCTTGGGGGTGATAGCCCGTAAGGCTGCGCGGTCTAGATTCAGGTGCTTGTATTCGGGCGGACAAACGGGCGCGGCATGTCGGCTCCCGTTTGTCCGCCCGTTGGGAAAGCGCTTGACTAGATCGTCGGGGCGTACCTTGACAGTGGGCGTCGGATTCTTAAAATACCCCCATAGATCAGTCCGTTTGACGCCAGCATGGCCAAATTGCCATTGCTCAAAGGTATAGACTGGCTTACCTAAAAACTGCCGTAAGAATCCTACTGGGTTTTCCAGGGCCCAGAACTTGAGCTGTGATCCCGGATACGCTCTGATCGTCCAAATGATCCTTAGCCCCGCCTCAACCAGAGCCAGTGGCTCTTCAAAATCTCTAGGTGCCGCCCCTTTCGCAAGACTAAATTCGGTGCATACTGGAGCAAAAAGCACGCCATAGACATTAGCGATATCAACATGGCATGAGGGTCCGCCTTCCCGCGACATCCACTCTATCCCGCCGCTCCTCCTCAAGAATGTGTAATTTTTCATGTCGTATCCCGGCAAGGTGATGACCTCCACATCGTACCCAGCGTCTGCGTAGGGCTTCGACCACGCACCAGTCCCGCCACAGAGATCAAGGATCACCTTAGACATCCGGCATCACCGACCCCACATACTCCGCATTCAAGTCCTCTTCATCCCTCTTCCGTGCCGCATCCATATGGACATCCCTGGCCTCTTCGTAGCCGGCGAGATACCCCTCAAGCTCCTCCGCGATGTCCTTAAGGCCAACCTCCTCGCCCAATACCGCCGCATTGGACACAAGCAGTATTGCCCGTGTTAAGTCGTCTATCATCTCGTACAAGCAATCTATGCCTATCAATGCTTTACACCTCCGCGATTTTGTGGTATTTTTAATTTGCATGATTTCTCTAGTCCTCGGCCTGTGCCGAGGCCTTTTTTGCCTCCTCATACTCCTGACAGGCAATCTTTGCCACCCGCAACCCTGCGTGGCCCCATATCTCCCGTCTTGCGCCATTTTCGCTTACATATGCCTTCCACGCCGGTCGTCCAAGCTTGGCCCGATGGCCTGACTTGATACACAGATACGCCCTGTCACCGCCTACAGTGGCCTTATAGTACGCGCTGTCGATCCTTGCCCATTCAAGCTTCATGGTGCACCTCCGGCTTCTGCAGCACCGCTAAATACTTCCTAGGCTCCGGCTGTACCGTAAGGCCATAATCTGCAGGAAAAATGACCTCGAGTGTCGAGTCGTCGACGCTTAGGATCTTTTGCGGCACTATGCCGCCGGGGGCATCCGCCATGCTGATCTGGCCGGCGCCGGTGATGGTGAGCGATATGCCCTCGTTTCCGGTTATCGTGACTGTGTGCTTCATACTGTCTCCTTTCTTACGGCCGGCATCTTGACCGCCTTTGCGATCTTGAGTAGCCGTGCATACTTCCTCTGTAGCCTCCAAAGCGCGTTCCTGGCCTCCTCACGGTCGATGATCGCGGCCGCCTTCTCTTCCTTCAGTTCGGCGATTTTGTTCTTGAGCACCCGATTCTCATCTTTAAGCCTTACGTGGGCATCGGCGTGAGCCTTTGCCTCGTCGGCAGCGCGGTCGGCGTAGCGCATCCATTCGTCCAGCCTGTCGCTAATTTCGGCATTCTCTTCTTCGAGTTCGTCTATCCGGCGCTGTTTGGCGTAGAGCACTGCCCCTTCCCTCCCGTCTTCCTGTCATACCTCCGGCACTTCTCGCCGGGTCGGCCTCCGCATCCTTCGAGATTAGGACATGGCCCCTCTAGGCAGTACTCAAAGAAGTCTTCGCCGGATTTGTCATACTCCTCGCAGATTCTCTGCGCTTCTTCTAGGCTCACGTTTCCCGCCAATACTGTGGCTAGATTAAAGAGTGCAATCCATACGTCACCGTAGACCTTGACGATGGTATAGTCTCCACGTCTGCCATAAGAGTGATAAGTCCAAATCATCTCTCATTCCTCCTTTTACGCTGATGTCAGCGTGCTTCTGTGTCTTGGATACGATTTACCGTAATCGCGGCTTGCCCTGGTTTCATGCGTGCTTTAGGCTATTTTGCATCTCGATAACGCGGTCTGCTTTGTACCTTTGTACTCTTCAGACCCTCCGCACTTCGGGCAGTTGTCAAAGACCCTTTCTCAAGCTTGATGATAATCACACACCATGCGGTCGCTAAATTGCGCCATGAATTGCATTCCATGCAACTCAGGATCAAAAAAATAGGCGACAGAACACTCAAGAAAATTGCAACCTGCGACAACTTCCTTTATTGTAAAATCGCTTTTTCCTGATAATTTGTTGCCCAAAGCTTGAGGAGTAATGTTAAGTTCCCCGGCGAACTCTTTGAGAGAAGATCCCTTTTCGGCTACACGCCCTCTTAGCCTTGAGAAATATCTACTTCGCATCATCATCTCGCCACCTTCCGCTTAAACGCTTTTCATGCAACTAATGACTTTGGGTCAGGGGAACGAGTTGCTAATAATGAGATTGTATATCAAGGTGAGCCGTCTTGTCAAGCACAAAAATAAATAAAATTTGGAAGTCATGCAACACGAGATTATTTTTGATTTTATAATATTGCATAATTAGCAATTATAATGTATTATACATAGAGGTGCTTGTTTTGATTAGAAAGGAGTTGAGTGAAATGAAAACGAGGATGGAAAAGCACATTGATCTCGCGGCAAGAAGGCTGCGGGAAATACGTGAAGGCGCTGGAATGAGCCAAAAAGATTTTGCTGAGAAGTTTGGTGTCCACAAATCAACGTATTCAAGATATGAAAGCGGGGAAATCGAGCAGCTAAAAATGCCCCTTGTGTCCAAGATATGTAACGAGTACAACATTAATGTTGGGTGGTTGGTTGGCCTTGAAGAGGAAAAATATATTCTAACTGAAAAGGCATTCCAAGAAACAAAACGATTGCCCATCCTCGGTATCGTTAAGCCTAACGTCTCAATCTTTGCACAATCGGATATCATTGACTATGCGTTTGTACCAAAGACCGACTCCGCCGATTTCTGCCTAATAGCTCAGGACGGTACAATGTTAGGAGCTGGGATTTCTGAGGGTACCGTTGCTTATGTAAAAACCCAGGATACAGCCGCCGCCGGCGACATTGTTGTTGTTGAGTTTGATGACGAGGTTATAATCAGGCGGCTCGTCATTTTATCTGACGGCACGGAAGTATTCTGTAAAGAGGAAATAGGCGGTAGGCGGGATAACTTCGGCCACATTCTAGGCAGAATCATCGGCAAGGTTACATCCTTCCGTTCGGAGGTAAAGTGACATGGCAACATTCGTTAAGATATTAAATAAAAACGGAAGGGTAAAAGCTTGGCAGGCACAGATATATCTTGGTTACGATGAGCGTGGGAAGCAAGTCAAAAAATACGTCAATCGCCCAACTCAAAAAGAGGCGAGGGAAGCGGCAAAGGCGTTGGAAAAGAAATACGGGTCAAATAAAAACTATGGAACGTTGAAAATGAAGTTTGGGGATTACGCGGATGAGTGGATTGCGCTTAATAGGAGTAGGCTCGCACCGTCAACGGTTGTCCTTTATGTTGGATACGTTAAAAACCATTTCAAGCCTGCGTTCGGATCAATGAGATTGGATCAGATAACAGAATTGCATATCCGGCGCTGGATGGCTCGGAAGCTAGAGACCCACGTACAAAACACGGCCAGGAAGCTCTTTTTTATCTTGCGTGAAATGCTGCATGATGTATTAAAGGACGGGACCCCCTGCAAAGATATTCAGCCGCCGCCGAAGGGAAAGCATAAGCCATATATTCCAACGGAAGAGGAATTCGAGAAAATGCGCAAAGACGTTAAAGGAACTAAATACGAAATCATAATACTATTAGCGGCCTGGTGCGGGCTTCGGCGTGGAGAAATTTTTGCGCTGGAGTGGAATGATATCAACTGGGCAAACGGCACGATAAAAATAGACGAGGCGCTATCGATCTCCGAAGGCGAAGGATACGTCGCAAAAGACCCAAAATCAGATAACGGGTTCAGGGGCATAGCCGTTCCGGATGAATTGATGGCACTTTTGCAGGAATGGCGATCAAAGCAAAAGGTGATCAAGAAAAGGATTTTCAGCGGCCGGCCGGACAATTTTTCATCTACATTTATTGAATTGAGAGAACAATACAGGTGGCCGCCGTCGCGATTCCACGATCTCCGCCACTACCATGCATCTTGGATGTATAATAAAGGTATTCCTGATCACTATGCCGCCCAAAGATTAGGCCATGATATTCAAACGCTGAAATCAATTTATCAACACATTGGGTTAGAGCAAAAAGCGGATTTGGACAGCCAGATCAAAGGGCTTTTCGCGACAAAAGAACAGAACAAAAACAGAACAGACACAGAAAATAGTTTTTAATAGCATGAAAACCTATTTTCATAATTGCATGATGCGCAATAAATTGACGACGTAATAGGGACGTTAGACCGTTGAAAATCAACGAAAGAAGAAAAATTGCATGGAACGCAAAACATTGGATTCAGGTTCTAGTGCCCGCAAGGGTGTGGAGGTTCAAGTCCTCTCGACCGCACCACCTAAGTACGTCGAGAATGATACAGTCGCGCTGATATCTTTCAGCAGCTATAACGGATGCCCCTTGGTTTAAGGGGTTTTTTGACTTGATTCATTTGGTAGTTGCTTGTCCCAACCATAAGTTATCTTGGTGTATATCAGAGGTAGAGTGGGTAGAGACATATTGAGACGTTAGGGTTGAATTTGGGATGAACGAAAAGCGCGATAATAAAGGATTTTGGAATCGTTACGCGAAACTTTATGACTTTGAAACCAACAGGTTCAGCGGCAGAGCCTATGCAGAGATGTATCGGATGATGGCAAACGCCCTTTCGCCTGATATGGATGTGCTGGAAATCGCGACAGGAACCGGCTTGATCGCCGTAAACACGGGGGCATTTGTCCGCCATATTGAAGCGACGGACTTCTCGCCTAAAATGATTGAAAAAGCGAAAAGGAAAAAAGCTCCCGCCAATGTACGTTTTTCTGTCGAGGATGCAACATCGCTTTCTTTTGAAAACAATTCTTTCGACGCTGTTATCATATCGAACGCGCTTCACATCATGCCGGAACCTGACACAGTGCTTTCCAACATTTCAAATGTACTTAAACCAAATGGGCTGCTCATCGCCCCTACTTATTCCCATGGCCATATTCGGGAAACGACATGGAACCTGAACGCTAAATTTTTGAGACTTATCGGCTTTGAGACTTATTCTAAATGGACACCGGATGGGTATGTTGAGTTCATACGGCGAAACGGTTTCCGAGTGGAAAGATGGCAAGTCTTAAAGGCTGCCTTTCCCCTTGTGTACCTTGAAGCACGCAAAATCGATTAAACTGATGATTTTTAACATTAACCAGTGTGGCGTGTCGAATGAGGATGCGCTTTTACCTATATATTACCGAAAAATTACCACAAACAGGTGGTTCGTCATAAACTCGCCTGATATGATGTTGCCAGAAGCTTAAGCTTGGTTTTTCACAAGGTAGCTTGTGTGCGCACACAAGGTACAGCACAATCTCAATTACTTTTGTCGAATAAGGAGATGTTTAAGGAATGAACGGAAAAAAAGCTCTGGTATGCCTTCTCTCAGTTATTCTGTGTCTCAACTTACTCGGAGTAGCCGCATTTGCCCAAGAAGAGCCCGTTGCTAAAGGTAGCATCGGTTTCTCTTTCGGTGATGTCAGCTCGATTCTCTGCGGCAAAGACCTGACAGGTAACGTTTACTCTTATGATATCGGTGGTACGGATGCTTTCAATCTAACCTTCCAGTATGATACGGCCGCGTTTACGGCTTTAGAAGTGACGCCGGGCAGCGGTGTAACCATTCTGGCCACCAGCAGCAACGACAATCTGGTGAGCGTTGTCTTCATGGCCGATCCTGCCACAGCCGATTATGCCAACCTTCTCAATGTCACTGTTACCGCCGGTGCTGACGAAGTTGACGGCACAGTTTCCATTGTTGCAGCGGAAGCAGCCAAACTCGGCGGCCTTGTACAGTTGACCATTGTAGGGAAAGGTACGTTGTCCATTATTGACGACAGCCCCATTAATGAGTTCACCATCCAGACTCTTTCCAAAGCCATGACCTACTACTTGTACGACACAAACTCGCCCAACTGGGCCGCCGCTTCCAGATACGATATGAATAACGACGGCGTCATTGACCTGCAGGATTTCATTAAGATCGCAAACGCCATCCTGGATTCTCAGAAGAATATCAGCTTGCGCTTTCATCAAGATGGAACTTTCAAAATCATGATGATGTCTGATTTCCAAGACTATGTCAACTCCACAACCAAAACCACGGTTAACGCAAAATCCATTGCTCTGATGAACGCAGCACTGGAAGCTGAGAAACCGGATCTTGTGGTCATGACAGGTGATATGCTCGGCGGCAATATGAACGCCGATCAGCTCCAGGAGTATATTCGGCAGATGGTCGCCCCTATGGAAGACCATCAAACCCCTTGGATGATCACCTATGGCAACCATGATGAAGATGCCACAACCGCCCTTAGTGCCGGGTGGAATAAGATTCAACAGCTTGCCTATTACCGCAGTTTCAAGTACAACGTCAACCGTGCCAGTATGAGCGGTGCGCAGGATTTTGAGCCTAACGGCAGAAACACCTATGCTGTTGGTGATATGTACCAGCTTATCTACAACAGCGACGGGACCACACCCCTCTATAATGTCTGGGCTTTTGATTCCAATCGTTATGACGTCTCCGGCAAAGGCATCGGTGGCTATGACTGGATCCGTCCGGATCAGATTTCGTGGTATACCAAGACATCCAAGATGTTGGAAGCCAAGTACGGTAAACTGAATTCCCTGATGTTCTACCATATTCCCACACCTGAATGGGGCACCATGTGGGCCGGCAAAGATAAATACGGTGTTATTGGCGAGAGAAACGAAGCCGAATGCCCTGCCAATGTTAACAGTGGTCTGTTCACAGCGGTCCTGGCTCGTGGCGATGTTCGCGGAATGTTTGTTGGGCACGATCATGTCAACGACTATGTAGGCAACTACTTCGGCGTTTATCTCGGCTATGATGCCAATGTGGGTTACCAGACCTACGGTCTTGGCGGAAGCCAGAACGATCGCATGAGAGGTGTCCGCGTGTTTGAGCTCAATCAGAGTGACTTGAGCAAATTCGACACCAGAATGGTATATGCCGGTGCTCTCGGCGTCAACCAATAAATAAGGAATTTGACACAGTTGATGGGTTCCCTACTTTGACCCTTGTGTCCTATACCCCCAGGTATAGGACACATAACCATTTTTTAGGAAGGATGTTATGTCATCATGAAAAAATCATTCGTGCTTTTGCTAACACTTTTTCTGACCTTTTCTGCCGGGTTGTCTGCTTTTGCCGCCCTTGATATCCCCCAGGCAGGCGAAGACGGGTTCGTTGAGGACGAACTCGCTGAGGTTGAAGAGTATTCTTTCCAGAACACTTTGGATTGCTGTCTGTCCGAACCTGTGGTAACACGTCAGAAAGGAACTGTCACATACACAACAACTCTGCTGATCAAAAATATGTCCGAATTCTACGGATACCAGATCCAAGTGCTGTCACCGGCAGAGAATAGGATAGAAATCGATAACAAAACCGGCGGAATCGGCACGCCCAATGTCTATAAAGATGGCAAAACAAGTTTCGCGGCGATCATCGGAGAAGGCGCGAAGGGGGATATCGAAGTCTGTACCATCACCTCTCAGTACCCTTATAGAGACAAGAACAAAGATCGCATGCTTGTTGTGGATCAATTTGAGGTCGTCTCCAGCATTATGGCGGAACGAACCATTGCTCTGGATTCACCGGCACTCACCCTCAGACTACCCTATGCGGGACCTCCGTTCTACGCATCATTGTGGTTTATCATAACAATTGTTGCGGTCTTGGTTTTAGGTGGGACGGCAGCCCTGTTAATGAGATACAAACAGCTTGGTATTTCTTTCGTTTCCGGTATCCAATCAGATTTCTCCAAAGGGATTGGATTCATAAAAAAACCGAACAAGAGAAGCCAGGCATCTGATAGCGAATCAGAGGATATCTGACAAGGAGTCCAAAAAGAGCCGCCATATCTGACGGATACACGTCTCCGATGTTTTCAAATCTGAAGATGGGTATGGCGGTCAGCTTTCCGGGCTCGCTCATGAATCCTTATTGCACCGTAAGTATTGAACCGTATGTGGGTGAATTTCCTTGACAAACTTCAGATGATCGCATACGAACCCTTCCCGGGAATAGAACCGATGTGCGGCCTCACGGTGGTTTCCGGAAGCCACTTCAAAACATACACACCCCATTTCGATGGCGATCCGTTCAAAGACGGTCAGTAATTCTTTGCCGATACCGTTGCCACGGACGGATTCATCAACAACAAGGTTAACGATTTCCGCCGACTTCCTAGAATAATGCAAATAGTAATTGATGCTATAAACAAGACAGCCACGGAGAGTATGATCTTTTTCATACACGAGGATCTGTCTTTTCTCAATGTTAAAGAAGTAGCAATTTTTGAATTGTTCCATAGTAAAGTCGCGGGATGAGAGTTGCCGCATCAATCCATAGACAGCATCCAAATCATCTCGAATGGCGAAACGTATCATAAATGTTTCCTCATCAACTGTGGGTTCGACACCGAGAATATTGTCTAGCAAATCGCTTGTACCCCGCTTTCGTCGGATATAAAATCACCGATATCAAAAGGCTGTGGTTCATATATTCCGTGATAATCGCTGCCGCCGGTCAGAAACAGATCAAACCGTGACGCATAGCGCCTTATGGTATTTCTGTCTTTTTCACTGTGGGTGTGGTGGTTCAGTTCCAGGCCGTCAAGTCCCATATTCACAAGTGCCGGGATAAGCCAGAAGTTTTGTTGTTGTCCCGGGTGGGCAAGAACCGCGAGGCCCCCCGCTTCCTTAATAACCCTGACAGCATCAGCAGCATCCAAATATGCAATATCAAAGGCGCAGACACCACCCTGTTTAAAGGTTTGATAATAGAAATCTCCGAACATGTCCTGAACTTGTCCGGTCGACACAAGCCAGTCCATAATATGCTGCTTGTACAAGTGTTTTCCGTCGGCTTTTGCCAATTTGTCGCGATCAATTCGCAACCCGTTTTTGATCAGGATCTCCACTTGTTTTTCGGAATTCGTGTTACGGGCTTTCAATATTGGTTCGGTGAAGGCGGTGATAAGTCCCGGTTTCTGAATGTTGTATCCCAAAATATGCGCACGTGTATTGGATAAACGGTGAACCGCAGATATTTCGATACCACCGATGACCTTGATATCAAGATTGTCGGGGATCTGTGCGAGATGAGATAAAGTATCATGATCCGTTATGGCGATTGCATCAAGTCCTTTATTCCTTGCCGCACTGATGATCTGCTCTATAGTGTCGCTGCCGTCGGAAACCGTGGAATGAATATGCAAGTCGGCTTTCATGATACAAATACCCCTTCTAAAATATTGAACACTCTATCGCATACGCCTTCCATGAACTCAATGTCATGGAAAATGCCAATCATGCTTGTATGTCTGTCTTTGAGGTTCTTGAGCATATCTCGGACAAGGATCTTCGTATTATTATCAAGGGAAGCTGTGGGTTCGTCCAACATCAGCAGACGCGGCTTCTTCACCAGAGCGTGGGCCAGGTTGAGCCGGAGCCGTTCGCCGCCTGAAAAAGTAGCCGGATAGATATCCCACAGATCTTCCGGTAACCGGAAATAGGCCAACATTTCTTTAGCTTCTGTCTCAGCGTTTTCCATAACAACACCCATATCCATCAAAGCGTTCATCACATGTTCTTTTGCTGTTGTTCTTGGCATGATATTCAGAAACTGCGAGACATACCCGATTTCGTAACGGCGTAAATAGAGAATTTCCCGTTCAGAAGCTGTTGCCAGGTTGATGAGCCCCAGTCTCTCACTGTCGTATATAATGTCACCTTGTTTTGGCAAATAACTGCGGTTGATACATTTGAGAATGGTCGATTTCCCGGCGCCTGATAACCCGACAATGCCAATGAATTCACCTTTTTTCAGAGTCAGATTAATGTTTTGACATGACTTGATCTCCAACCCCGCCTGATGAAGATAGAAGCTTTTCCCGAGATGGTTAATGGTTAATATATCCATAATTACCTCCGGTACTCAAAACGGGATGTGGGATTACCGTCAACGAACCCATGGGTAATCACCGGATAACCGTCCAACATCTCCACAATAAGAATATCTGCTTTTTTCCCAATTTCCAAGGACCCGTAATCGTCATCGATCCTCATGGCCTTGGCCGGATTCACTGTCGCCATATTCACCATTTGGTGCAGGGGGATCCCGTGCTTCATGTGCATAGTGAACACGCTGTGCATAATTGCGGCCGGATAATAATCCGAACACAGGATATCGGCATAATCCTCAAGGATGGCTTCTGTTGCCGACATGTTTCCGGAATGAGAACAGCCTCTCAAAATATTCGGTGCCCCGACGACTGTATAGAAACCCATAGATTTGGCGGCTTTAGCTGCTTCCATTGTAATCGGGAATTCGCTGATATCCACACCAATTTTCAGGTTCTCCTCAAGTTTTTCAGGTGTGTCATCGTCATGAGAAGCTACCGGAAGCCCATGATCGTGAGCCATCTTCGTCAGGGTTTCCATCTGATGAAATGTGAGTTTGGGCTTATTGAGATGATATGTCATCAAATCGTCGGCACTCATCGCTTTGACTTCTTTGCCGCCCAGATTGCCATTGTATTTGACAATCGTGTCCTGATAAGCCGCAAGACTGCGGTATTGACCCTGACCGGGAGCGTGGTTCATAAAAGATATCTGATGGGCTTTGTTCTGGTGGATCATGTCACGAACGATATCATAAGCTTCCAGGTTGTCGATTTCAATACGAATATGGAAACGGTGATGGATCAAATGATTGCGCAGATGAATGCCGGTTATCAAGTCGGCAAGTCTCTGTACGTTTTCCTTTGTCCGCAGGGGGGAGCTTCCGAAGTATTCATCTCCAAACAAAGAGATGGAGTGATACATTGTCGTTATTCCTGAACCAAGCAAATCCCGCTCGCATATTTTGAGCGCGAATTCAAAATCCACTTGCGAATTTGGGCGGGGCTGAATATATTGCTCGAGTTTATCAGAATGGACATCGATCAGTCCAGGCATAACATAACGTCCGTGAGCGTTGACGACTCTGTCAACAGCCACGTTTTCCAAGCTCTCAACGAACCCGTATATCCTGTCATGGTTTATAAGCAGTGTTTTTCCTGCGACGACGCTATCAGGTGTTACAATTTTCCCGTTGATAATAGCTATCAAATTCGTGTTCCCCCTATATTAATGAGTGGACAAGCTGTTGGGTATACTCATGCTGCGGGTCTTCGAGGATTTGGTCGGTCAGACCGCTTTCGACGATCTTACCATCCAGCATTACAACGGTTCTGTCGGCAAGCATCCTGATAACGGCGAGGTCATGGGAGACCAACAGAATCGACATGCCATACCTTGCCTTGATTTTACGGATCAAGTCAAGGACCTTTGCTTGTACAGATAAATCAAGTCCTGTTGTGACCTCGTCCAACAACAACAGAGCCGGACGATTGGCAAGAGCTTTGGAAATCTGGACACGTTGCTGCATTCCCCCTGAGAAGTTCTTTGGGGCTTCACACATCCGGGAAGTCTGGATCTCGACGGCTTCCAAAAGTTCAGCGGCGCGTAATGTCATCTGCCCGGCATGTCGGCTTCCTGCCCCAATAAGCTTTTCGGCAATGTTGGACGCGGCGGAATAATTCATGCGCAATCCCAAAATCGGGTTCTGGTAAACCATGCCCATAATGGTGTTCTTGATCATACGACGCTCTGCGGAACTGGCGTCCCATATATTCTTCTGACCCTCTTTGTAGTCCCGCAAAGTTGCGCAACCGGATGTGGGCGTGAAGTCGAAGTACAAAGATCGCATAAGGGTGGATTTTCCGGACCCGCTCTCCCCCACGATACCTAACACCTCACCGGGATACACATCGAGAGAGATATCATTCACAGCCCAAACTGTTTTGCATACCGCGCAGCGATTCTTCTCGAGGCTTCCCCGGCAGGAGGGGCACCCTTCGCCGTATCGGAGAAGGAGGTTGCGGATCGACATCACCGGTTTCTCATTGAGCATGATCAACAACCTCCTTGCAATAGGAGGTATCGGAGCACTGATGAAACCTCTCCCCGGTTTGAGCATCAAAGACTTCGTCAAGATACGTATTTCCGCTGCCGCATAAACGGCATTGTTGGCCGGCGAAGCTTTCGATTTCAAAAGGCACATCGTCAAAAGCAAGAGAAATAACTTCAGTATGCGGCGGAATCGCATAAATCTTCTTTTCACGTCCCGCACCAAATAGATACAGACAAGAAGATTTATGCAACTTGGGATTGTCAAACTTAGGAATGGGACTGGGATTCATCACATACCGACCTTCGACCATGCACGGGTATTCTGACGCGATGGTCACCTTATTGTATTTCACCAGGCTCTCATAAAGTTGAAGCCAGATAGGAGCGTAATCCTTTTCTGCGTGCATTTGTTTTGTGATTTCTTCCCGAGCTTCCACAATTCGAAGAGGTTCGGGGATGGGAACTTGCAACACAAGAATCTGCCCTTGGGTCAAAGGGATTTCCGGAATCCTGTGCCGGGTCTGGATCAGAGTTGCTTCGTGGGTCCTGGTCGTTGTTTTGACTTGGGTGCAAAGACCTACAAACTTCTTAATACTAACAGCATTCACACTCTCGTCGCTGCCTTGATCAATAACCTTAAGGGTGTCCTCCGGTCCTATCAGTGACAGTGTCAGCTGGATACCACCCGTACCCCAACCCCTTCCGATGGGGAGTTCACGGGACCCAAAAGGGACCTGATAGCCTGGAATAGCCACAGCTTTCAGGGTGGCACGGCGTATTTCTCTTTTCGAACCCTCATCCAGAAAAGCAAAATTATAATGATTATTCGTAAGTTTTCTGTGCTCAATTCCCATATCCAGCCTACCCCCTGGTTTTTCTTACCGCGTCTAATTTCGATTGAAAGGTCACATAATGAGGCAGCTTCAAATGGGAAATAAACCCGTTCATTTCCAGGCTGTCCCCGTGCATCAACACAAACTCTTCATTTTGCGTGGGATGAGGGCCACCGGCATCCAGTTCGCGATCAATAACTGACATGGAAATGGCTTTGTTCTCATTTCTGCCAAATACCGCGCCATAACCGACGGCTAGTTTCAACTGATCCTTATCATCCGCTGAATTAAAACACTCAACTTCTGTCATCATGATCTCGCCGATATAAATACTCTCACCGATCTCTGATAAATAAGGGACATAGAGCTCCACATAACCACAGCGCAATTCTCCAACAGTCGGATGCACTTGTCCAAACCCGCGAAGCACAGAATAAGCGAGTCCGGAAATAAAGCCGGTATCCGCACGGGTAAGGGTTTGCAAACGGGCACTTCTGTCGCTGGGAAACTCCAGCATATTCATCGTAACATCATGAGGTGGCTGGTTATTCTCCTCACAACTGTCAATGATGCCTTCTTTTTTCAATGCGTCAGACACTCGTGGGCAAGGGTGAATCTCTTCCGCCGTTTGCGATGTCAGCATATTATGCATGTGCTCTTTGAGTTCGGCGGCATTTTCCTGATCGAGATCAAAATTGATAAGCCTGTGTGTGTAATCATAAGTCGCGCCGAGAATCTGGCCGCCTGTTATGTCCTTAAACGCAGCGGATATGCGGCGCACAATGCGCATATCTTCCGTGTTAACCACTTCCGTGTAGTAATTTCTTGTGAGGGTTGAGCGAAAAGCGCGCAACAAGAATACCGCTTCTTCCGGAGAGCCTTCACATTGCTTAAGAGCAAGTGCTGCATATGTTTTGGCATATAAACCGGCTTCGCTCATCACGCGATCTACAAGCAAAGATAACTTGTTTTCAATTGCCTCAATCTCGATATCTTTGTTCGTCCCGCTCCGATAATAATCCAGCAACCTGATGCTTTCTTCTATGGCTTCCTTACCGCCGGAAACCGCAACATACGCCATCTGAATGACCTCCATACGTTCGTAATCCACCAAGTAAGAACTCGCTTCAGCGCATCTTCACGCAACAGTTATCAGGCGCGGGACAGCGAACAATTCCCCGGCTTCCGATATAAAGAGAAAATCGATGCCTTGGGGGTATTCGTATTCCTGTTTGTCGCGCAGGGTGATTGCTGCCTTGACAGTTGATGTCGCTTGAATGGTTCGGAAACCATCGATGCCCGGTCCCGAAAACGTCAAAGGATGGATAGGGTCGCCATCGTCATAAATGATAAGTGTGGCGCTTTTCTGTGGATCGGCCAAGGTTCCATATTTAGCGCTGCTTATCACCTTCTCGATTTCATCCGGGGCGAATACGAAAACAAAATCCGCAGCTTCGATACGATCCTGCTTCGCGAGAGTCAACGATGCAATTTCCCCTGCTAACGGATCGTTCCCACATACATGATAGCTGACCTCATTGTCCAACAGCGTCATCGCGGTCGCCAGAAAAGCAGGATACGCACAAAATAAGTCGTCGGTGTGTTCCCCCAAGTCTATGATCTTCGCCGGGTTTGACATAGCTTCGAGTATGATCCGGAACACCTTTTGGCTGTCAAATACGATGTCAAAGTTATTCTTTTTTGTTAGCGTTGAGATCATCTGGCGCCTCCTGATCCATAGAATTGAAGTTGACCATCGTTTTCAGGTGCAGGGCATTTTCCTGCATCCTCAGGTGGGATTGTTCCTGTTCAAGTTCGAGGAGCTGATCCATACCGGTGAAAACACCCAAATTAATCGCAGCGTCAATAATGGCGATATCAAGAGCTTTCTCGATATCATCACCCATGATGACTGAGACACCTTTGACGTCGTTGATTTCTACCATCGCTTCACAAACAATGACTTCCCCGATATAGAATAGGCTCTGTTTCACAGGTTCCCGCATTTTGATCATTGTAAGGGTTTTTCCCGGTTCCTTGACGATAACAGGACTATAGGTCCTCTGAATCGCGGCGGATAGTTTCGCAACGATATCTTTGTCCGCTTGGGCCAGGATTTTTGTTAACCTCTTTTTCTCCATGATTATTATCTCACCTTAGCCTTGATTTTCGTTGCGGCCACTTCCAAAGCGATGACGGCGGCAACAATGATGAATGTCAAGAACCCGAGTTCACGGAGATCGAAATAAAAACTACCGGCCATAAAGAGATCGTAACCAATGCCACCTGCCCCGGCAGCCGCCCCTATAGCTAGGGCGTTGGCAAAATTGATTTCAAAACGCAAGAATGTCCAGGCCACCATATAACTGATTGATGCGGGGAGTACGGCCTGAAAGACAATCTGCCAATAACTTGCGCCGCTGGCTCTAAGGGCCTCAATAGTCCCGTCGTCCATGGTTTCAATGGATTCGGAATAAGCCTTGATCAAAAAAGCGGCGCTGTGGAATGTCAGTCCCACAACAGCGGCAACACTTCCCAGTCCGGCTGCGACAGTAAAGATGAGAACCCATAAAATCGTGGGAACCGCTCTGATGAAAGCGACAAAACTTTTGACCGCAAGGGCGACTTTGGGATTTGCGATGTTTTTGGCACAGAAGAGAGCGCCGAACACAGCGATGACAGCGCCATAAATTGTGGCCAGCACACCCAAAGAAAAGGTCACCCATAAAGCGTTGAGTACGCCCGGTATGGTGTTATAAGACAATTTCGGGGTCCCGAACATGATCTTGGCATTATCAAGAGTGCTGACCACAGCTTGAGCGAAATTGATGCTCTTATAGTCAAAGAATAAGAAAGCATAGATCGTGAGCCCCAGCAAAATAAAAATTGTGAGGTTAATGGCAAGGGAGCTTTTTGATTGCGCAGCAATCTTGATTTTTCCTCCCCGGGTTCTCCGCATAGATTCAATGACATCTTGAGAAACAGGAGCCCGGCCTGAAAGAACAAGTTCGCTCATTACATAATCACCTTTCTAATTTGATTTGAAATGATTTCAATGACGATGACTAAGATCACAGTCAAGATAACAACAAGGCTGGCTGCGCTGTAATCCATGCGTTTGTAATAGAGATCAAACAGTGCGCCAATGCCTGTGGCTGTGAGGATTCCAATCAAAGTGGAACTGCGGATATTGGTCTCAATCATATACATCACCCATGAAATGATTTCCGGTACAGATGACGGAATAATGCCTTGAAAAACTGTTTGCAGAGGCGTTGCGCCTGTGGCGTGCAAAGCTTCGACGCAGGAAGAACTGACCTCATCAATGGTTTCAATAAACGTACGGGTCAGCATCCCAAAAGTGGCAAAAAACAAAGCAAAAAAACCTGTCAAGATGTTCTGCCCAAAAGAGAATAGCAGCAAGATCGCCCAGACCACATCAGGGACATTTCTGAAAAAGGCGGCAACAATTCTGACTAACCGGCTAATCCATGGATTGACCTTGGTGGTTCTTGTCCCGAGTAAACTGAAAAAAAACGCGCAGACAGCGGCACAAACCGTTACGGCAATAGACAGCAATGCCGTCTCGATGAGTTTCTCAAGAATCTTGGGAAGCTTTTCCCATGCTTGCGCGTTGGGAACAAAATTCTTCGCTATCCAAACAATAGATTGAGGAATGGATTCAAACCCCTTGATGACATCATAATTCGTGACAACAGCAGAAACGGTAAACAAAGCGAAGACGCTAACAAAAACAATTGTAAATGTCCGTTTTCTCTTTACAAATACAGAGGTTTGGTTTTGGGGTCTTGGGGCTTTCTTCATTGTTTCATCCAACATCGGTGATCAACTCACCTTCGCTGGATTGATAGATCTCATAAATTGTTTCCTTGGCAAGATCCTCGGTGGGACCATCGTAAACAATCCGTCCTTGTGTCAGACCGATGATCCGTTTCGAATATTTCGTTGCAACATCCACCTGGTGAAGATTCAGAATGCACGTGATGCCCATGGTCTGATTAATATTGCTCAAATGATCCATAATGATTTTTGAGGAGCTTGGGTCAAGAGAGGCAATGGGCTCGTCGCATAAAATAAGGCGGGGTTCCTGCATAATGGAACGTGCTATGCCAACACGTTGTTTCTGTCCGCCTGACAATTCATCGCAACGTTTATAGGCTTGCTCTGTAAGTCCCAGCTTCTCAAGGATAATGAAAGCGTTTTCCTTTTCCCTTTCGGAATAGTGTCCGGCTACTCCGCTGATGGTGGACTTATGGCCGAGTCTTCCGTGCAACACGTTTTCAATAACACTGAGCCGGTCAACCAGGTTATAATGCTGAAAAATCATCCCGGTTTTCTTGCGTATCTGGCGGATCTCCTTTTTATCGGCGCGATTAATATTATGGCCGTCAAAAACAATCTCCCCCTTCGTTGCATCAACCAAACGGTTGATGCAACGAAGGATGGTAGATTTGCCTGAGCCCGAAGGCCCTATTATAGTGACGAACTCGCCTTCATCGACTGTAAAAGAAACATCAGTGAGCGCCTGAGTCATTTTGTTGTATATTTTGTCAACATTACGGAATTCCAAAATGGGCATAGACTTAATACCATTCTTCTTTAGCGATATGGGTTGTACCAAGAATCATCAACTTTAACATACCCTTTGCTGGACCCGATCTTATACAGACCAAAGGCATTGGGATCGTCCCCGTCATAGAAGATTATCTTGTTGTTGGTGACCACATCAGAGGTAAACAAGTCACGGATAGCTTTGATCTCATCATCGCTGAGGTTTTTGGGGTTGTAGGCGTTGGGACCGTTGAACACAGGGGTGCAAGCGATAAGGGTAAATTCTTTACCTGCATGCACATTGAACGGAGCGTCAGCCCCCGACTTAACGGCATAGACAGCGCCAATCGTATTCTCTTCGCCGGATTTGAGTTCAAGATAAAGCTGCAACTCAATGTCACAGAAAGCCGCAACATCAACATTGCCGGAGACTAAGCTAATCGCCGATCCTTGATGAGACTGACCGAAAAACACTTCGCTAAAGAATTTTCCATCCGGAAGCAGGTCGTCTTCTTTCAAATTTTCGCCGGCAAAATGAGAAATGATTGATGAAGTGGGAACCTTGAACCCTGAAGTGGAACTATTGGAAACAAATGACATTCTCTTGCCTTTAATATTGTCGATTGAAAAAGTGTCTCCGTCTTTGTAATCATCCGCTTTATCTGTCGGGACACAGAGCCACGAAAAATATTTAGCCCCGTCAAGTTTGCCGTCTTTATCAGCGTTCACAAACAGAACATCGACTTGGGGATTTCTGTTTTTCGCTTCGATATAACCCACAGCGCCCATCGCCATAGCAATATCGGCCGAACCGCTTGCGATCGCTTCTATTGCGATTGTGTAATCGGTTGTCATCTTGTGTTCGACTTTTCTGCCGGTGGCTTCTTCAATAAGTTTCCCGACTTCCGCGCGGACATCGGCATGAGTGTTTGACGATTCGTTGGGATACCAGACAACGTTGATTGTGCCTTTATTGGTAGAATCCGGGTTGTCGTCAGAATTGCATCCGACGAGTCCTATTGCCAGAAAGGCAACAAGGAGAAGCGTTGAGATAACCTGTAAAGTGGTACGTTTTCGCATGCTTTTTCACCTAATCCTTACTTTGAATTTGACAGCAGTCTGAATAATTAATGCTGATGAGCCAATAATAAATTCCCTATGTAAAATCCAACGGCAATATTGGGTAAAATGTGCGAATATTGATATGAGCACCCAAGATGGCACCCGCGGCCAAGGCGACGAAAAACATTGACACATAATGCGGCTCGTTGTATCATTATGACGAAACAAAGATGAATGCGAAAGAAAGATGCGATACCAAGACCACAAACTCATCTAAAAAAGTACTGGGGGAAAAACAATGAATTGTAGCAATTGTGGAATGGCTTTGCAGGAGAATTCGGACTTCTGTTCCAATTGCGGAGCCATGAACGCTTCCCAAAAAACGGATCTGTATAACCAACAAAGCCCGTATCATCAGGCGCCTCCTTATCAGGCGCCCCCGTATCAACCAACCCCTTATCAAGGGGTTCCTGAGCAGAAGTCCAAGTTAGTTGCCGGGTTGCTGCAGATTTTCTTGTCTGGGTTTGCGGTAGGCCGATTCTATCTGGGGTACACCAATCTTGCTCTCGTACAGCTGTTGGTTTCGATTTTTACCTGTGGGATGGGTGCGCTATGGCCGCTTATCGATGGGATTATGATTCTGACCGGATCCGTTCAGGTTGACGGCAAAGGGATCCCCCTGAAAGACTGAATCGGGTACCGGTAAATATCCGTTGTGAATCGGGGCTGTTGCAAAACCACCAAAAATGGTATGCAACAGCTCCTTTCTGTAATAAAGCGAGCTTTTTACAAACTCGCTTTTTCTTTTTTGGGGGACTGTTGTTTTGCAACAGCCCCATTTTTTGCATTCCGCATAGCCAGCCTCTATAATGAACATGTCTGACAAGACCATTCGAGGAGGTACGCATATGGACAAACTCATCATTCCGATCGGCGGCATGTCCTGCGCGGCTTGCGCTGGTGGTATCGAAGCCCGCATCAAAAAATTAGCGGGCGTGGCAAGCGTTACCGTCAATTTCGCTGCGGAAAAAGCTGTGGTCACCTATGATCCCCAACGGATCCGACTGTCAGATATCCGAAAAACAATTGAAGATGCCGGTTACAAAGTTTTGATGGATCATATCGATGAACAATCGGAGAAAATCATCAGAACCCTATGGATAAAGTTCATTATCGCGGCGGTCTTCGCGTTGCCCTTGCTTTTTGTCGCCATGGCCCCCATGATCGGAGGTTGGTTTCCGGGAGCAGAGCTCCTTCACACCTTGATGACGAACCAGCCTCTGGGATACGCGTTGTTGGAACTGCTGCTGGTTCTCCCTATTATCGGAATGGGTTACAGATTTTTTACAATCGGGTTCGGCGCATTGATCAGACGGAGCCCCAACATGGATTCTCTCATAGCGTTGGGGAGTACAGCCGCTCTTTTGTTTAGCCTGTACAACATAGGACTCATATTTCGAGGCCATACAGAGGCTGTTGAATCCCTCTATTTCGAAACCGCGGGCATGATCATGACCCTCATCATGCTGGGAAAAGCCTTGGAAGCTGTTACGAAAGGACGTACAGGGGAAGCCATCAAAAAACTCATGAAACTGGCACCCACAACCGCGATTCTTTGGCAAGACGACCAAGAACGGGAAATACCCGTTGACCAGGTCAACCCCGGAGACGTGATCATCGTCAAACCCGGCGGCAAAATCCCTGTCGACGGTATTCTGCTAACGGGATACCCGGCCATCAATGAATCCATGCTTACCGGCGAAAGTATGCCCACAAGCAAACAGCCGGGGGATCCGGTGTACACCGCTACCCTGAACACCACCGGCACGTTTCAGTTTCAGGCGGAGAAAACCGGTGCGGACACAGTCCTGGCCCAAATCGTGAGGCTTGTCGAAGATGCCCAAAGCAGCAAAGCCCCTATAGCTCGGTTGGCTGATATCATCTCGGGCTACTTCGTTCCCGTGGTCTGTGGAATCGCTATTTTGGCCGGAATGGCTTGGTTCGTCGCGACAAGGGACGTCACTTTCGCGTTGACAGTATTCATCTCCGTCTTGGTCATCGCCTGTCCCTGCGCCCTGGGTCTTGCCACCCCTGCCGCCATCATGGCGGGAACCGGTCAAGGGGCCCAAAAGGGTATCCTGTTCAAAAACGGAGAAGTCCTGGAAACAGCTCACAAAATCAACACGGTCATATTCGATAAAACGGGGACCCTCACCGTAGGCTGTCCTGTTGTAACCGATATCATGTCCTTTGCGGAGAACGGTGTCTCGAATAACGAGTCACGAATCGCGGATATCGTGTGTTTTGCCGCCTCTGCCGAGGTTGGATCCGAACATCCGCTGGGACAGGCGATTGTTGCCGAAGCCCGAAAGAGAGACTTGGTGTTAGCCAAGGCCGACAACTTTCAAACCTTAACCGGTCGCGGCATTGAAGCCGTAGTTGAAGGCCAAACCGTTCTTATCGGCAGCAGGGAACTTATGGAAAAGAGCGGGATTTCCCTTGGTGAGAGACAAAACCAAGCCGATATCCTAGCCACCGCAGGGAAAACGCCAATGTTTGTAGCCGTCGACGGTAACCTGGCGGGGCTTATCGCGGTGGCGGATGTGGTGAAAAGCACAGCCGGAAACGCGGTGACGCTGCTCAAAACCATGGGAATCGAGACCGCCATGATTACAGGCGACAACGCCAAGACGGCGGCAGCCATCGCCGAACAGGTGGGAATTGACCGGGTTCTGTCAGAGGTTCTTCCAAAGGACAAAGCCGGTGAGATCAAAAACCTGCAGGAAAACGGACGACGCACCGCTATGGTGGGCGACGGGATTAACGACGCTCCCGCTTTGGTGCAAGCCGATATCGGAATGGCCATAGGTTCCGGCACAGATGTGGCCATAGAAAGTGCCGGCATCGTGTTGATGCGCGGAGACCCGATGGATGTCCCCGCAGCGATCAATCTGAGCAAAAAAACCATGCGCGTTATTAAGCAGAACTTATTTTGGGCTTTCGGATACAATGTGGTGGGAATCCCTATTGCGGCCGGTTTGCTGTATCTGTTTGGAGGTCCCCTGCTCAACCCGATTATCGCGGCTGCGGCGATGAGTTTGAGTTCAGTGTCTGTATTGACAAACGCTTTGATTCAGCTGACCATAAATAAGTGATTGTCTGTTACAAGTGATTGTTGGAAAGGATAAAAACCCCATACATAATTCAAGGAGCACGGAAAAAGATATATCTGATATCAATTAATTATTAAGGAGCTTTTGCTATGGCAACAAGAAGAAAAAATCTGTTTATCGTCTTTGGTGTGTTGGCGTTATTCTTGTTATCAGCGATCGTATACGCGGCGATAGCCGGTCTGTTGGTCTTCAACGGTATGGCTTTGCTGAATCCGGGACTTCGGGTAGACTTTGTTGACGAAAGCCTGGAAGGCGGGCCACTCACCGTTGATATGGAAGTCGTTGAAGCTATCGAAGTCACGGACAGTGGTCAAACCTTGAAATTCACTGTCTATCTGAGTGCTCCGGGACAATCTCGTGATGTTTTCTTTAAGGTTAAAAACGTCGGGGCTCTGAGCGCGGAACTTGACACGATCATCCCGGGTTACCCAGGGGAGCTTCCGGCGGGTGTTCTTGTAGACTGGCCGGAGGACATTGACGGACTCATTCTCGAGCCTGGTGAGACATCAGATGAGTATACCATCACTGTTTCATGGGATGACGATTATGATTTCGCTGAACTTGAAGATGATTTGGGACCTCTTGGTGATGAAGACTTCTATGAGGTCTCTTTCAGCGCAACCCTCAACTACGTTCAGCATATCGAGCCATAACCCCACCTCATGAAACCCCATGGCTATCTCATAACAGCCGGTATACTGTTAACGCTGAGCTTATCATCAACAGCTTATGCATACTACACGAAATCTTTGAAACTCACAGGTTCAGTGGTGCTCACACCGCCACTGAACCTGGAGCTCACGGAAGCGGCCATTCAGATTATGAGACCGGGAGAAAGCATGACCCTAGATCCCAACAAGAAGTCTCTTCGTTTCTATGTCTCGTTGGTCGATCCGGGGGATCAAAGGATTGTCAATTTCAAAGTCAAAAATACCGGCAGCAACCCGGTTCTGCTGCAGAATATGCTGCCCCAGAACCCTGACCCCGCAACCGGCGTTTCTGTGCAATGGCCGGCTATGAACAATATTGTTATGGCTCCGAATTCTGTGTCAGAGGAATTCACGATCTTGATCCTGTGGGAACCCAGTGCTATCGGGGTTCCGGAAGGAACCGTTATTTTTGCGGCCACTTTGCAATACGCGCAATATATACCCTAGCTAGGATAAGCCATGGTGCAATTGTTCAGGAGGATATTTCTAATTCTTAATTCGCTGATTCTGCTCTCCCTGGGTGTGGCTTATGCTGCTCAGGCCAACAACCTTGGTGTATTGGGAACTGCCCATGTCAGCGGGTATGACCTGGATTCCGAAATCCTGCCGGTATTTCCGGTTCCTTGGGATAGCGGCAGCTACTTCTATTCTTCGAATCTGCCGGCTGCGTTAACCCAGGGACAAGAGGACTGGATCGGCGATACGTTCTTTTTGAACATCGCGAAACCGCCCAGCGTTGCCAATAACGGGATGAACAACTTTACCATGGAATTCAGATTCAGCAACGCGACGGCCCATATATGGACAGTCGGTCAAGCCGAGGCGACGATTGTATCGGGTGTCTACAGCTCTGTCGCAGCCACATTAAGCGCGACGACGGTGAATCCGGGTCAAAGTGTAACGGTTACCTTCACTTTCAGAACGAAAATAGATATTACAACCGAAGATGAAGCCAGGATCAAGGTATCCTATTTGGTGGCGGGTATTCGGCGGTATATTATTATTAATGTGATGTTAAGGCCTATCTGATGGGTAAAAAAACCACAGTTTATCTGTTGTTGGCTATATTGGCGACAACACAATTGCTTCTTCTCGTGTGTCCCGGGCATCTAATGGGATCCTATTTCGAGGGATTCCGTCCCCTCGTCTACGGTTTGTTGCTGATCTTCTTCCATATCCTGGGACGCAAAGACAAACGCACCTATAGCCTCAAAACGGATTATTTGGTTGTTGCCGGTCTGGGGGCTCTTCTTTTTTTGATCCTGATGTTTACGAGCGGTCTTATTCTGGGATTCGCCAAGAACCCTATGGAAATCGGGACCTTTAAGGCCCTTGTCAGCAATTCGTACAGTTACATGGGTGTTGCTTTGATTCGGGAATACCTTCGCGGCAGGATCATGACTTTGGTTATCGGCAAGAAGAGGTATGTGATTGGGGCGTTCATGGCCGCGTCAATAGTTTTCACCTTAAGCTCAGTCGACAATATCAAAAGTGTTGTGGACTACGGAGCCGCCGCAATGCTCGATTATATTTTTACCATTTTGTTGCCTTTGCTTGTTCTCAATACGTTTTTCTGTTATACAGCCCGGAAGGGTGGTATGATCGGAAATATGATTTATGTAAGCGTCTATTGGGCTATCTATTTGTATTCCCCCATTATGCCGGATATCATGAAGATTATGGAGGCCATCTATATACACGCTATCGTCTTGATCATGTTCATCCTCTACAGCAAACAGGAATGGAGACAATATCAAATAGAAACGAAACAATCCACGAAAACAAAACGAGATTGGCTCTGGATGACACCCACCGGGATCGTATTGACCTTAACCCTCTTGTTTGGGCTTGGCGTGTTTCCCTATATTCCGGTAGGGGTCGCGTCCAACAGCATGAAAGACGAATTCTCCAGAGGAGATATGCTTATCATTGAAAAAGTGACGGAGAAATCGATAAAAACAATTGAGGCAGGAGATATTATTCAATACCGTTACGGCAAAATCTCTGTGGTTCACCGGGTTGTTGAAGTGCGAACCACACCCTCCGGGGGCAAAGAATATGTTACGAAAGGAGACAATAATCCTGTGGAAGACATCTTTCCGGTTAAACCTAATCAGATCGTCGGGTTTGCCCGATGGCACGTTCCCTATCTCGGATTCCCTGCGATGCTGGTCGCCTCTTTAACGCCGACAGGTGAAACCGGAGACATTCAGTTGGGAGAGCGTTGACCAGTTGCCGGTACCGTTTGTTGGGCATCCAGGGGGGTGGTGGAGGTGAACCTTAAAGAAATATATGGGAGACACAAAGTGGCGGTTCTCACAGTTTTCTGTGTGTTCTTTTTGGTCGCATCCGGAATGGCCGGCGGATACTTGGGATACAGGCTCCTTAAGTCCCGTCAGGTGGCGAGCATCTCGAATGTTATCCAAAAAGAGGATCTTGAGTACCGTGTGTTTATTCGGGAGAATCCATATATTGAAAGACCTTATCTGGGTATGGGAGAGAATTACTTATATTCTTACACAGACTATGTCCAGCTGCGGGGCCATTATTCTTTGACTGCCACCGAAGCTTTAGCCGCCAGTTGTGAGTACCAAGCCAGCGCAACCCTGATATCTCGTTATAATAAAGCCGCGGGAGGATCCGGTAACCCCGAAGTCATGCATAAGACTTACATTCTTGACCAGTCGACGGAGGTCATTAACGCGGACAGTATCAGAATCGACCGAACATATGATATCTTCCTGGAACCTTACAAAAGAGAGCTGGAGGAATTCGCATTAACCGTTAACGCCAATTTGATCGGTGAGGTTCGGATTGATATCCGAGTCACCCTGAAAAGCCCGGAGAATGAGGATGATACCATAAACAGAGGGATTGTCATCCCTCTGAGTTCCGAAGTCTATTCCATTGAGACCATTGGGGAAACGGAGAGAACCCAGGAGCATCGAGTGCTGGAGAAGGCCCTTTCGATATGGGCGATTCTCGCGTTGTCGCTGGTGGTGCTTGCCGGCGTCGCCGGGGTTCTGATCTGCCTGAAAAATCTTTTGGATAACCGCTCAGCTTATCATCGTGAAGTGGGCGGATATCTGAGATCTTATGATGAAATCATTGTGAACACCACAACCCCCATTGATTTCAAAGCCTATCGAATTGTATTGGCTGAAAGCTTCAAAGAGTTGCTGAACATGTCGAATAAAGCAAACAGCCCGATATTGTATTGGGAGAACCCTCAGGGGGCTCATTTCTATATTGTGAATGATGAATCTTTACTGGTTTTGTATACGGTGAAAAAAGCGCCTTAGTCCTCCGCGTTAGTCACTTAGTACCTTGCAGACGCGAAGCGTCAATAAAAAACAAGAAAATCCACATTCTGAATACTGAATCCTGAATCCTGAATACTTGCGGGCGTAGCCCGCATTAGCGTATAGAGCCTAACACGGAAATGAGGATACTTATTAGGACAAAGAGAAGTATCGGAGAGAAGTCCATCATACCGACGCGAGCAAACCGAAACGGTTTCAACAGAGGATCCGTTACAGAAAACAAGAAGCGAAAAAGGGGCTGGTTAGGATTGTGCGGTATCCAAGTAATGATGACGCGCACAAGGACAACGTACATAAGAATACGCAAAAAGATAATGCATATGTCAATCAAAACGGTCATAGTAAACGCATATCTCCTTTTATAACTACGCGTTATGGAAATGCGCCGATTGGCGTACAAATACTTACAGGCGTATTTTACCGTAGGAAAACCTACTTGTTCAACCCCGGCCAAATCAATCCGTTCTCCGACATACGGAAACTGAGGTCGCCGCTGATATCAACGTTATTTGGGACAAAGAGAAAAATCGCTTTACCGACTTTTTGCATGTTGCCGTTCAGGGCATAAGCGGTGCCGCTGACAAAGTCGATAATGCGTTGCGCCAGGATACTATCGGTTTTTTCCAGATTCAGAACTACCGTGCGATGCGATTTCAAGTGTTCGGCGATATTTTGCGATTCGTCGAAAGACTTGGGTTCGATGACCACAACCCGAACCTGTTTCTGGGTATGAATGCTGACCACCGGAGATGAGACCTTGCGGGATAAGGGGCTCGTTAAACTTGAGATATCAGAAAGTTGTGCCCCTTTGGGAGTGGCTGCGTTCCTGGTGTTTTTGCCGGAAGCCCGGCTCGGAAGATCCGGTTCCTCTTGCTCATCCGATACCATGTCACCCATCATTTCATCATCGTCTTCATCGAATTCTTCGCCGCCCATCATGCCAATAATCTTGTCAAATAAGCCCATCATTTCATCTCCTTTTCTCTTACTACTGAATACTGGATACTTGCGGGCAGAGCCCGCGTTAGCGGAAAATACCGGAACCGATACGTACGATTGTGGCGCCTTCGGCTAAAGCGATTTCATAATCGTCGCTCATGCCCATGGACAATTCTGTAAACTGTTCTTTGGCGGCGACACCCAAGGCAACCATAGAATCACGGAGCTCACGCAACGCAGCAAAAACAGTCCGGGTCTCGTCAACAGAGGCGTTGAGTCTGCCGATGGTCATCAGACCACATAAGCTGACGAAGGGATACTTCTGAGACTTGTCCAGAAACCAAGGCACTTCCTGCGAACTCACCCCCGCTTTGGCGTCGTCTCCGGCAACATTGACCTGCAACAGAGTCCGCCAACGGTGATTTCTTTTTTCGCCTTCCGTATTCAGCGCCTCCAGAAGAGATAGCCTGTCCAACGAGTGAATGAGAACGATACTCTCGTCAAGGTATTTGATTTTGTTCTTTTGCATGCGACCGATAAAATGCCATCGGCATTGCACGGGCAACTGATCCTTCTTGGCCAACCATTCCTGGACGCGATTCTCCGCGAAATCCATCTGACCACATCGGAAGGCTTCCGATATTTGGATAGGATCAATTGTCTTGCTCACGGCAACAAGCGTGGGTCCGGGCTGTTGTCCTTGGTCCATCCTGCGTCTGACTTCAATCAGGTTTTGTTCGATTGACACAGTGATTTCACCCCATATCCAAGTGTCAAGGGTCATGTTTCAAGGGCGGCATGCCCAAAATCTTCCGCATTTTTAATGATAACTTTTTTTTGTGGCAAGTGTCAAGCTTTAATAACTATAAATCATTTATCTTACAAATATACTTATCGAGATGGTAATAAATTCAATTTTATCAAGGACTCTGAACCTTTTTCCCGTTGATTCCGGCACGAGGGTTTTTGACCACACGGGTTTCGGCGTAGATGCCTTCAATACATGCAAAGTCTTTGTTCTGATCGATAACGCGGACGCTTTTTTGCAGGATAATACCCGATTCAACAACATAGACCGAGGTTTCCGACCCCTTGTAGAAGACGGCGGAAACAGGGACGACGATACCCTGTCTGGGGTTCTGCCGGATCCATTGTGCCGACAGAACTCTCTGGTTCCCCGAAGACTCCAGGAAACGATGAAAGCGGACGACGGCGCCTCTTGGGGCGTATGAGAGCCTCTCAACATAAGCTTTTTCGATGGTATCTTCCTCCACTTTAAAATGGAGGAGATCCCCTTGTTCGGGTATGTTGCCGGCATCGGTCAGATAGATGAAAGCCCAACTTGACTCAAGATTGTTCACCATTTTGCCGGCGACACCCGAGGCGGAGGTGCCGGTTATCGGGTGGAACTTGTTCATGGCAACCAGATCTTTGGCCGGATTGGGGGTTTTGGTAAGCTTAGTGGTTTCGGGGATAACGGAGTTGACTTCAGTCATAAGTTTCTGGAGATCCATGGTCGTCAGGGTTGTTGGTGTAAGGATACCTTCCAAGTCATCTTTCCCGGCAAAGAAAAGCCCGGAAACAGGGGCGGTCAGGATATCCTTGCCAATATCAGCGATTTTTTCATCCCGGCGGAAACGGGAACCGTCGGGTTTCAGATAAACCGGTGTCCCGCCCGCGGGAGAGATGACGAGGGTCTCCGTATTGGCGATCAGTAAAGTTACCGGGATCTCGTGGGTGACGACGCCTTCGGTGGCCGTAACGTAAATCAAACGGTTCTGCAACAGAAGGAAAACGCAAACCAATGAAAACGCCAGGAGAATAAGAATGGCCGGCACAGATAAGGGGAGTTTCTCAGGCATAAAAGATTTTACGGAGGTTTTGAGTGTTGTTGCGAGTTGTTTCATAGGACCTGCCTGATGAAAGCAGCCATACGGCCTGTCCGGGGGTTTTTGCGGTAGGAAAAAAACCAATCACTGTTACAACAAGTACACAGAGACGCACAGGAAATATGGGACTGTGTCAAACCCGCGCTCAGCAACTCCAACCGGTTGATTTCCTGTAAATCCAAAGCATATTTGCCGCGATCACGCCGGTGAAAGAATTGTTTGTCTCCGGTTATAGATCCGGGGAGTCGCTCCTTGAAAACCGCTACGGTAGACGCGTCCACCTCATAGCAGCAGGAACCGACACAAGGTCCAATGGCGGCCAGAAGATCCGAAGGCCGACAACCTCGGGCGCTGAGAAAAGCAACCATTGATCGTGCCATACCCGCCGCACTGCCGCGCCATCCCGCGTGGGCCAGAGCGACCCGGCGCGTTTTCGGATCGAAAAAGTATAGGGGAACGCAATCGGCAAAAAAAGCCATCAGCCCTACCCCGGTTCGGGTCGTCAAAGCGTCATATCCCGGCAAAACGGAAGCCAGATCAAGCATACCGGCGCCGCCGCAGGAGTCGTCAACATCGGCGATTTCGACACCGTGGATTTGTTCGCCGGCGACGCAATGCTGCGGCGAGCAGGACGACGCCGTCAGAAACCGGTGTCGGTTTTCCAGAACGACTTCCGGGTCGTCGCCTACATGGAGACCCAGATTCAATTCGGCATACGGATCGGTACCGCATCCCCCCACCCGTGAGGAGAAGGTGGCTGTAACCCCGTATTCTTCCCAAGGGAGGCAGAGAAACGGCAGATTCCGGCGCCTGTCCCCGTCTCCCCCGTGGATTTGCCGCCAAGACCATGTATCGCCGGGAACCGGCAGGCGCGTGGTGTCGTCCAAGGTGTTGTCCAAGGTGTCGTCCGAGGTGTCGTCCAAAGAGTGTTCCAAGGTATTGTCCATAGTTTTGTCCTTACTGTTGTCCTTTGTGTTATTGGTCATGATATTTATTAATTCCCACTGTTCATATTCAACATAATAATCTGGACACCTTGTTTGTGCCATGATATTATCTGATATCGGGGACATAGAACCGCACAAGACCGGGGAACGGCTTGCGGGGCAGGCCACGTCCAGACCGCCCCGTAGCCTTGTGCAGGCGGAAGAGTCAATACCGGTCGCTTAACCGATGATCGTAACGAGACGCGACATTGACCAGAATGACATCGACCCCAATCTTGACCACTTTATCCCAACCAATAAACAGGTCGCCGCCCCGATGGTCACCACCGGAACCCCAGAAGCTCTGTTTTGGCTCGTACATGCTGACGACGAGACCTTTGACACATCCATGTTCTAAATCCAAATCCAAATCAAGCACCGGTCCCAGGCGCGAACCGTCACTGATATTAACTATGTCCATAGAACGCAAATCAGAAACATGCATTCGAGTCTCCCCCATTCTGCCGGGCCTGTTTATGTATATGGGATCTACTCACACATTATTCTGAGTTTGGGGTCCTCATATTTAACCAATCGGGTCGTAACGGAGTAGGCCTGTGTCGTAACCGCTCTCACAAAAAAAGGACGCCGCTGCGGGGATCGAGCTCAATCTCGATCCCCGCAACGGCGTTTGGTATGGCGCTTTGGTAGGATGTGCCGTTAATGATGATAAGGTTTACGCGCTTTTCTTATTTGGCTTTCTCTTTATAAAGGGGCCCGGGGTTCGGATAAACCGTTTTCCCAAAGGTTCCGTTTACAATCAGAGCGGCCGACAGATAAATACCGATGACCCCGGCCAACAGGAGCAACCACCCTGCGATATTGGCAAAGACAGTGCTCAAGTCAGGGAACAGAGCCAAATCTCTGATAGAGATAAAGGGAATCGCGACGTCAAGAACAACAACAATCGCAAACAATAAGGCTGGAGATTTGTAGAAGGCAGGGGTCCAAAGAATCAGTGCAATACCCAGGCAGAGCCAAAGCCAGCCGTCGATACGGCCGTCTAATCCTGCATTGAAATATTTGAAGAACATCTCCAAACCGGTGGCAAGCATAAAATAACCGCTGAAGAATAAAAACGTGTTTCCGCCTGTCAAAGATCCGGATTTCAGATCCAGAAGAGCTACAAAAACCTGGATCATGAATCCGCCAAGAAGAATACTGCCGAATAACGGCAGGCATTTCCCGTCAACGTGGCCGGTCAGCATGGCAAAAAAGCAGAAACATGCGACGGCTAATGCCACGAGACCCGCCGGAGTGGGGTTGGCCCAATTGGTTGCTTTGGTTTCCATGAAATCACCCTTTCAATTAAGTATTGCGATAATCTAAGACATATTCTTTCAATCGCTTCTTGCACGCCGGTCGGTTATTCACAAACCGATAAGAATTGTTTCGAAGACCTTGTGCAAATAAGCACATTGTAAATGAATTGCTAAATTCTTAATAAGTGAAATTAGCGAGATAAAATAGTCTCTATTATTGTACCATCCCGGGATCTTGATTGGCAAGAGAATAGAAATAATGGTTGGTAATCGACACCATCAGAAACGCAAATACCTGACTTGCCCTTTTCGCGAGACCTTTGGCGAAGCTCGCATCAGACATGTTTCCTCATGTTTTTCAACGCGGCTTTCTCCAGGCGGGAGACTTGAGCTTGGCTGATGCCGATTTCCTCTGCCACTTCCATCTGGGTTTTGCCATGAAAAAACCTCAGGGAGATGATTTTCTTTTCCCGATCACCCAAGCGGCCAATCCCTTCTTTAATGGCGATAGATTCCAGCCAGGTTCGCTCTGTTTCGCGTTCGTCCCCCACCTGATCCATAACGTAGATGGGATCTCCCCCATCGTGATAGATGGGTTCGAAGAGGGATATGGGTTCTTGGATGGCGTCAAGAGCCAGAACCACATCTTCCTGGGTGACGTCCAATTGTTTGGCGATTTCCTCGATGGTGGGTTCCCGCGAGGTTTCGACAGCCAAGCGATCCCGAGCTTGCAGAGCTTTGTAAGCAATATCCCGCAAAGAACGGCTGACGCGAATCTGGTTGTTGTCGCGCAGATAGCGACGAATCTCTCCTATGATCATGGGGACGGCGTAGGTGGAGAATTTGACGTTTTGACCCAAATCGAAATTGTCTATGGCTTTGATGAGTCCGATGCAACCAACCTGAAAAAGATCATCAACGTGTTCCCCCCGGTTGCTGAAGCGTTGTATGACACTGAGCACGAGACGCAAGTTTCCCCGGATCAGCTCTTCCCGAGCTGAGATTTCGCCTGATTGCAAGCGGACAAAGAGATCTTTCATCTGAGCCCCGCTGAGAACCGTTAACTTCGATGTGTTCACACCACAAATTTCGACTTTGTGTAAAATATTGTCCGCCTCCCCCATCTTCCTTGCGGCTGATATCATTCAGCAGTAAAGTATTCCCTTGGGGAGTCGGACTTATTCTCTCACCGTCCGGTTGGATGACGAATTTTGTCTATTTCGGAATAATATTGATATCGATCATTCCAACCTCATGAATTCCTTGCGCAGCCTCCGGATGATCCGTTTTTCCAAGCGAGAAATATAGGATTGGGAAATCCCGAGGCAATCGGCGACTTCTTTCTGGGTTTTCTCTTCGCCGCCAATACCGAAACGCAGTTCCATAATGAGTTTCTCGCGTTCGGTGAGGATACCCATGGCTTGTTTGAGTATGGCTTTATCGACTTCCTCTTCGATGGGCCGGGAGATGATGTCGTTTTCGGTGCCCAGGATGTCGGACAGAAGGAGCTCGTTGCCGTTCCAGTCAATGTTGAGGGGTTCATCGAAAGAGACCTCATAGCGGGTCTTATTGTTGCGTCGCAGGTACATGAGGATTTCGTTTTCGATGCAGCGCGAAGCATAAGTGGCCAGCTTGATTTTTTTTGTGGGATCGAATGTGTTGACGGCTTTTATGAGACCGATAGCCCCAATAGATACCAGGTCTTCAATCCCAATGCAGGTGTTTTCGAATTTGCGGGAAATGTATACGACCAAGCGCAAGTTGCGTTCAATCAGTGTATTTTTTACAGTCATGTCGCCGGTTTCCAAGCGTCGAATGAGTTCGCCTTCCTCATCCAAGCTGAGAGGCGGAGGTAAGGCTTCACTGCTGCCGACATAAAATATTTTGCGGATGACCCGGAAAACGCGGCCCGGCCGGAATCTATGCCATATTCCGACGCACAGTATCTT
Source organism: Peptococcaceae bacterium (assembly GCA_009778595.1). Taxonomy (GTDB): domain Bacteria; phylum Bacillota; class Desulfitobacteriia; order Desulfitobacteriales; family Syntrophobotulaceae; genus WRJI01. The sequence goes on from WRJI01000003.1 coordinate 62,489, forward strand.
GAGCTTTTCCCATCGGGACACAAGGGTTTTCTTGAACGACATCGCCAAAGTTCCTTCCTGAAAGATTTACGCATTGTGGATGGAGCAGAACCTGAAACCGGTTTTCTTCGCTGAGGATTTGTTGAACCAAAAGGATAGAGACTTTTTCGTCAAGGGTCTGGCCTTGCCCGCGTTGATCTTGTCGTTTCACGGTGACTCTGAGGGGGCGGACGGCAGGAAGCAGGCGTTTGCCGCCAACACTTTCGGTGGTGACGAATGACATGAGCTGTGACAGTTCAGGCGATTTCCACAAGAGTGTCCAGGGATTGTTTTCTTTTTGCCAAGAACTGTCAAGGAAGCGTCGAACGATAGGCGGCAAAACGGGCCGGAGTGCTTTTTCCTCAACGATGATGACCGGAGCGCCGGTGATGGGGTCTTTCAGGTTGTTGCCTGTATCCAAAAGGGCAGGCAACGCAACGCAACCCCAGCCAAACTCCAATTCGACTTGATACAAGAATTGTTGGAGGAATTCATCAGTTTTGTGCCAGTGTTGCCACAGAAACACGATGCCGTACATGACCCCTATCAATGTCGGAATGATCCAGAGATTATTGGGAGTCAACCGTGTTCCGCTGCCGGAAAGCATATAGATGCCACCACCGCTTAAGGCAGCCAGAACAACAAAAAATACCAGGCAACGAACAAAATCCGAAAAACATCTTACGCGCAAGCCGACGATAATCATTGCCGGAAGTACCGGCAGGAGAGCCATCATGGCAGGACCCTGCCATGACATGTCCAAAGTCCATAGGCATAAAGGAACCAAACCAATCAAGGAACCGCAGGCCAGCCACAACGGATAAATCCTGCGTCGGCAAAGTCGTGACACAAGGAGCAAAAGAAGAACATTCATCAAGATGTTCACCATGAAAGTTAGGTCCAAATATATGATCGTCTCGGCGGGAATCAGCCCCCTTTCGTAAAGCCAGCTGACAAGAACGCTGACAGTGTTGTGCCCGTGGAGTCTATTCCGGCTGACCGGGGAATCGACTTAGGCTGATTCCCGGTTGTATAGCCTTGCGGGCAAGCTCACCAAAGATATTACCAGTATAATGGAAATACCAAAAAACCCCTGTCGTTTTAGGGACGAGGGTTTTTTCTAATTCTTGTGGTTATCGTCGTATTTTTAGAATGTTTGCACTCACATTTTCTCCATGGCTTCTAAATCATCATCAGAGGGGTCCTCGCCCAGGGACTGTTTCCATGTGGCTCCGTACACCCTATCTTTGGCCGGCTCGGAGGTGTCCATGATCGTCTGAAGGTATAAGGATTCTTTGCCGTGATTGTAGACGGCGTATCCGCTTACGTTGTATGGGACGCTGTAATAGAGATTGTGTCTGGTTTTCATGGAGGCGTCTTCGGCGAAGTAGCCGACAACTTGGGCGTTGGGTGTAGATGTGTGAGTTATGATGAAGCCGCAGCCACCGGTGACGCGAGGGTCGGTTTTGAACCCGTTGTTCTCGATGGATCCGCCCCGGGCGATCATGGTTGGGATGAAAGCCGGATCTGAACGGAATTCACCGCATTGGATGCCGTTGCCCACATGATCGTGGTAGTTTTTTTCGTTCATAGCCTGGTAAGGATCGTCCGAGTATTTGTTGTAGTCTTTCGCAAGTTGTACCTGACCGCCGATACCGATGATTTGAGGTTCGCCGAAGAGGATGAGGGTACCGGTCATGATACCCGTGCCCGAATAATTATCACCGTTGCCACCGATACCTTCGATAAGGGCCTGGTCTTCAACGACGAGGCGGCCGGCTTTAATGCCGTCACCTTCAAAGAGACCGCTTTTGCCTGCTTTGACTTGGAGCAAAGCTTTTTCGTTTATGGTTAAGGTGTTTTCGACGAAGAGGCCATGGAAGCAATAGTTTTTGGGACCACTAATTGTTACAACGCCTTCGATACGCAGATTGCTTTCTGAGTAAACGACAGCGTTGTTAGCGGACAGGCTGTTGCGCTTGGATTGAGTCAGTTCTATATTGAGGTTTTTGAAGGTGACGTTGGAAGCGATGATCCATGTACGGCCCACAAATTTATGGTTCTGCCCGTCGATGATAACGGAACGTTTCACCCATAGGTCTTCATCGTTTTCCGCGATGATGTCCCGAGTCAGGAAGACGTTGCGGCCTGCCTCTACGGCACTTTTGAGTTCGTCCCATGTACCTGCGGGTTTCCATTGCATTTCGAGGTTGGTCAGAATACTTTTGACTGCGTCTGTGGAGATGATGTTTTCCCCGCCCAAGACACTGCATTGACTGTTTTCCGCAGGTTTCTTCAGTTCTCTATCTGTGTCGGCGGGGGTCTCAGCCGGGTTAACGAGGATAATGGCGGCGCTGTTGACGGCGGCTGCAGTTGCGGCTGCGAAGGCGTCAATGAACCGTGGGTTTTCCCCACTGATGATCCAAATACTGTTGAATCGATATGGTAGGGTGCTGACGATAATTTTGTTGGTTTCGTAGAAATCCCGACCGGCCAGGCGTTTGGCGCCCTTGATATCATGAACACTATTTTCACCGCCCACTAAATAGACGGTTCCTATGAGTCGGCTTCTCTCAACAAAACCGTTTTCATCAGCCAGCAGGATTTGGTAGCGGTTGGCGGCGGCGAAGGAACTGATACTGACAGCATCAGCGACAGAAGAGCCGCTGATGACGAAGGTACCCTTAACGTCTTTGAGTTCTTTGTTGATGGCAAGGGCTGTGGTACGACTGTTTTCGCCGTGCAACGGTATAATCCTGGCACCGGTTTTCAGATTGCGGAGTTCGGGAATAACAGTTTCGCTGAGATCGCCTAAGAGATAGATCGTTTCGGGTTTCAGGTCCGCGATTTTTTTGGCGGTTCGGATATCAAGGGTTTCACGGGGTGTCAGGAGAATGGGGGCGTTTTCCTGACCGGCCAACGGAGCCGCACAAAGGAGATCCGCCAAGTCGTCTTCATGGGTGGACGCCAGGATGATGGTAGAGGAATCTTGAGTTTGGATGGCTTCACAGATTTCGATGGCTGTTTCTATGGAGTCTTGCGCTGTGTAACGGATAATGGTGCCGGCGATGACGGTTCTTGGTGAGAAGGTACCCATCAGCATAGCGACGACACATAGGACACTGATGAGTATTCTGATTTTGGTGACCGTGACAATATGTTTTATAAGTTTCACGTGATCTCTCCGTTCGTTGTGCATGGGTCAACAGGGCGATACAATTTCCATGAGGAACCCAATACAAGGCACTGAATTACAGGGTTCGAAACTGCATGGTTCTAAATTTGACGATCTCTGCATATCGTATTATATTTTTGACTGATCGGTTTGGTGTAAACGGACATCCATACAGTGCAACCTCGTTTGATAAGTTGTCCGTTTTTTGTCCAAGCATCCTACAATAGGATACTCTTTTCTCGCCGAAAAAGCAATATGGTTGATTTCGAAAAAAGTAATATATATATATTTCGGATCGTAAGCCGTGCCAAATCCTTGCGATCGAAACCCGTTCAGGTAATAATTGCGTAAAGATAGAGGATGATTTGGAGATATAGAGAATAATACCTGATAAGAGCGAAGTATTCTTGTTGTTGAGGCTGTGAAGATTATTGTTGGGTTTCATGGTTCTGATTGCATGATAGTCGGTACGGAACAGGGGGAATTACAGGTAGGATCATGGCTATGAAGAAAATGCCTATACGTTCTAAGTCTTGGCGAAGGATACTTGTCGTATTCTTGCTGTTGGTACAGATTTTTACCACAGTTGTTTTTTTGTATAGCACGAGTCAAGCCTTTCACAATGTTTATGTTCTGCTGACGCTGATCAGCATTCTTGTGGCGCTGTTTGTCGGCGGCAGGCAGGACAATCACGCTTATAAGACGCTTTGGATTATGATGATCCTTATTTTCCCTATTTTGGGGGGGACTTTCTATCTGTTGCTGAATCATCAGGAGCTTGGGGGAAAGTTTCGGAAGCGGCTGCGTGAGGTGACCTCTTTTGTCAAACCACATTTTTTGAAGATAGAGAGTCGTCTGTCTTTGGCGCAGGTTGGTCAACCGGATTATGCTGTGCTTATGTCTTATCTGGAGAAGTATGTTGGGTTTCCGGTTTATGATCGTACTGAGGCGGAGTTCTTCGATTCAGGGGAGGCGTTGTTTGCGCGTGTACTTGAGGAGTTGGATAAGGCGGAAAAGTATGTATTCGTGGAGTCTTTCATTATGGCGGAAGGCCTGATGTTGGATACTATTTTGGATAAGTTGGAGGCCAAAGCGAAACAGGGTGTGCTGGTGCGCATAATGTATGACGATTTCGGATGTGTGAGGACGTTGCCGAAGAGCTATACTCAGACCTTGAGATCCAGGGGCTTCCAATGTGTGGCGTTCAACCCTTTTCGGCCTGTGCTTTCGACGTTGCAGAACAATCGAGATCACCGCAAAATCATTTCGATTGATGGCAAGACGGCTTTTACGGGGGGCGTCAATCTGGCGGATGAGTATATTAATGAGTATGAGCGTTTCGGCCATTGGCGGGATTCCGGTATCATGCTGCGGGGCGAGGCGGCATGGAGTCTGACGCTGGTTTTTTTGCAGTTGTGGGGGTTTACCAGTCATAAGGTTGACGGTGATATCAATGACTTTTATCCGTGGCGGGAGACACCTTGTGTTCAAGAGTCTGACGGGTTTATTCAACCATATGCCGATAATCCTATGGATAAGGAGAATGTGGGCGAACAGGTTTATATGCGTATTATCAACGGTGCCAGGGAATATCTGTATATCAATACGCCCTATCTCATTATTGATGGCGGGATTCTGACGGCCCTGAAGGTGGCGGCGAAGAGTGGCGTGGATGTGCGGATTATGACACCGTTTATTTGGGATAAACGGTTGGTTCATTATACGACCCGATCCTATTATCGGGAGCTGATTGAGGCTGGGATTAGGATCTATGAGTATACGCCGGGATTCAATCATTCCAAGACCTTCGTTTCTGATGACCGGGTGGCTACGGTGGGGACAGTGAATCTGGATTACCGGAGTTTGTACCTGCATTTTGAATGCGGTGTGGTGTTGTATGACAGTCGAGCTGTGGCGGATGTTAAGGAGGATTTTCTGCGGATATTGCCTGTCTGCCAAGAGATTGCTTTGGAGGATTGCCGGAACAATGTTTTGGTGCGGACGACCCAGGAGTTGCTGAGGATTTTCGCGCCGCTCATGTGAGGAACGTACCCGGGCCAGGCATGGAGCCATGCCCGGGCCAGGCGCTCATCGACCTCCGGCGCCTCCTCCTCCGGAGAATCCTCCCCCACCCCCGCCGGAGGATGAGAAACCGCCGCCGCCAGATTGTGCGGCACTGTATCCGGAAGAATATCCTGAGTACATAGAGTTCGAGAACACATGGGTGATCGCCATAGCGGTAAACAGATCGTTGTTTGAGGAAGCATCTTGGTGTACGAAATAATCGGGATAGAGCTTTTTAAACTGTTCGGCGACACGATCTGCGATACCAAACAACTCAGCAAATATGAGGTACTGATCCCACAATTCCACTTCCCGGGCTTCCCTTTCGTTGATGATCGTAAAGTCCTCAAGATATCGCTTGAATCCCATGGCTTTGCCAATGAGTTCCTCACCCAGAGGTGTTTCATGTGTGATGGTACGCTTGAATTTTTCAAAGAAATATGGGACTTGTGTCTTCGTATAAAAACCCATAAGAGACAAACCACTTTCACCGGCTTTCCGATAATTGCCCAACCACAAGTGTATCGTGGCATACTTCTTTCGCGCGTATTTTTCAAACTCTTTATTGCGCAAGATACCGTCTTTTCCCGCCGCTGCAACGAAAAGATCATACAACTGTCTTTCAAGGGGGGCCATGTTCCCATCGGTGGCGTTCATACGAATACAGGGTTCATCTTTTTTGAATACCATCCCTTTTTCCTGGGTCATGAGCTCAATTTGCCGGGACTCAATCCATTTCAGCAGAAAACAACCAAAAATGGCGCTTTCTTTAACCTTGCCGATTTTGTGCAAACAGGCATATGACATAGACAAATCTCCCTGGAACGGCAACTCACGGCAGTAGTCCGGGTTCTTGCACAATTGGGTTAACCGGGATTGCCGCTGTGATTCCATTTTTGAACCCTTGGCGCTCCAACTGACTCCAATTGAGATTAGGACGGCACTGACCGCTGATATCAATCCTGCAAAAACAACGCCAAAGATGGCCCCGATTTTCGAGAGAGGGTTTGTCGTGTTCTTTGCGTCCTGACCCCACAAGCTGCCTTGATGCGCATCCTCAATGTAGTCATCAATGTGTTGAGGGATTCTGATAATGGGGGAAAGCAGACCTGTTTCAAAAACCAAGAGAACAGAGGCATAATCACTGTCACGAAAAGGCCCCTTCCCCAAGATTTCAACGCCTCCGTCTGCGAAACCGGATAAGGCATTGTAGCCGTAGACCCATACCCGTGTTTCCGGGTATTCCATGGTGAATTCATCTCCTGTGAGATAAATATTCACCTGGTTCGCGCCGTTATCAACATCGCTCAAGAATTTGAACCCCATGGCATCGCCGTTTTCATAGCTTTTCACAAGGTTGGTTATGGTATAAGTCACCGTATACTTGTGACTGCCCAGTTCGCCAAAACCCCAGCAGATCTCATAGCCGCCCTTTGCCGGCATCAGCCCGCATTTGTTTGCTTTTTGACCGCGTGAGGCGTTCAAGTCCCAAGAACTCACAGTTTCAAAGACGACGGTTTCTCCGTCGGCCATAGTTTCAATAACCGTCAAATCACGTATCACCATATTGTCCAGGTTATGCCTGGCGACATAAAATTCCGTGTTCGAAGCGTTGGTCATCGTGATATCCCACAGCTCTTCGAGGGTCGCAGATCCGTCGTTGTGAATCGTCACATGAATGTCAACTTTGTTGATCGTATTGGCATAGACCGGGGATACCGATAGGATCCCACCCAAGAAACACATCTCGCTTAACAGAAACACGAGTACGACTAAAAAAAACTTTCTCATCGGGCAGACAACCCCTTCATATCAGGCATATCTTTTTTGCCTGGGTCATCCCGCAGATAGTCGCGAAGTGTGAAGTGAAGCAAGCCCGCAATCAGAGAGCCCGGAAACTCCCGGATCAGGCGGTTGAACTTGGTGACGGTATCGTTATACACCATCCGGCTCATGCGCACATTATTCTCAAACTCCCGGACAGAATCCATGGTTTTGATATAGACTGCATTGCTTTTCAGATCCGGATAAGCTTCTGCCAGAGCGTTAATCCGTCCAAAAGACTGTATGAGCAGATCGTCTTGGTGTTGGGCGTCACTGGCAGAGGTCTGAGGGCCGACGTTCTTGCGGGCAGCGATTGCGTCTAAGATGACCTGGTATTCTTGCTTGGAGTATTCTTTCGTCAGATCCGCCAGTGCTGTCAGCGCATCCCAGCGAGTTGCCTGCTGGACACCAATCTGGCTCATGGCGTTGCCGCAAAGCTCATCGGTTCGTACCAACCGGTTTTGCATACGTATTCCCCAAGAAATCACCAGGACAATTAACAAAACAAATACAATCAATGAAATACCAAGAACCATGCTCATTTTGATCAGACTCCTTTTCATACAATTTGTTGTTTTACGGTTATCATAGCATAGGGTGGGCTTCGCCCACAACCCAAGGCTTTCAGCCTTGTTAGTATCCAGTATTCAGTATTCAGGATTCAGAATGTGGATCTTCTTGTTTTTTATTGAGGCAGAATGCTCTTCATCTGTCCCTGGTTTTCTACTGTCTTTTTGACTCTATTCTGAATCCTGAATCCTGAATACTGAATACTTGCGGGCAACGCCCGCATTAGCGTCTCATGTTGAATTCTAACAGAATTATGATCTTGGTTCAATGCTTGTCGGGGGGTGTTTGAGGTGTCTTGGATAATAATTCGCATGGTTCCAGAATCCCCTTTTCTGTGATGATGCCGCTGATATATTGGGCGGGGGTGATATCGAAGGCCGGATTGTAGACCGGGACTTCCGGCAACGTTATGGCCTGGCTGCCGAAACAGCGGATTTCTTCAGGGTCTCGTTCTTCGATAATGATCGAGGTGCCGTCGGCAATCTTCCGGTCGATGGTTGATTGCGGTGCCGCGATATAGAAAGGAATGTTGTGGGCTTTGGCCAGGACGGCCAGAGAATATGTGCCGATTTTGTTGGCGGTGTCGCCGTTGGCGGCGATACGGTCGGCCCCGGTGATGATGAGGTCGATTTTGTTTTGGGACATGAGGTATCCGGCCATGCTGTCTGTGATAAGCGTAAAAGGGATGTTCTCCCGCAAGAGTTCCCAGGTTGTCAGGCGGGCGCCTTGCAGGAGGGGACGCGTTTCGTCAACGTAGACATGGAGTTGTTTGCCGGTTTCGTGAGCTGTTCGTATGACGCCTAATGCCGTGCCAAACTCGGAGGCGGCCAAAGAACCTGTGTTGCAGTGGGTTAGAATATTGGCGTTGTCGGGGATGATCTGGTGGCCGTGTTGACCGATGAGGCGATTAATACCGGTGTCTTCATGTTGGATGAGTTGGGCTTCTTGGGTGAGCTCCCGGACGAGGGCTGCCAGGGCGTCCGGTGTGATGGTGTCGGGGATGGTTTTCTGGACGGTTTTCAGGATGCTTTCCATGCGTTCTAAGGCCCAGAAAAGGTTAACGGCTGTGGGACGCGATGATGCCAGCGTTCGGAAGACGGTACGGGTGTGTTCGCTAAAGCTGCCGGGGATGTGGTTGCCGCAATCGTTGTGGTTGCCGCAATTGTTGTGGTCGCCGCAATCGTTGTGGTTGCCGCAATCGTTGCGGTTACGGAAATCGTTGTGGTCGCCGTATTCTCTGATGCCGAGCACATACCCGAAGGCGGCAGCGATGCCGATGGCGGGTGCCCCCCGAACCTCCAGGCGGCGGATGGCTTCAACAACATCAGACATGTGTGAGGCGTGGCGGTATTCAACGTGAAACGGCAACGCAACTTGATTGAGAATGATTAGAGTATCGTTTCTCCATTCGAGGGTTTTGATCATGGTGTTTGCGGCTCCTTCTTTTCCATTGTATCCATCATAAAAAAACCTGCCTCAGATGCGCTCTGGGGACAGGAACAGCTTTGTTTGGGGTGGGCTGTTTCCAGAACGGCTTCAATAAGACGAATAATTTGTTGTTGGGCCTGAGCTCCGGACTGAAGCACTTCTTCATGAGTCAGAGGGGTGCCGGTGAGTCCGGCGGCCCAATTGGTGACCAGACAGACACTATTGTAGCAAAGACCTAATTCTCGCGCCAGGACAACCTCCGGTACACCGGTCATACCGACAAGTGTTGCTCCCCAGCTTGCGTACATGCGGATTTCCGCAGGAGTTTCAAAGCGCGGTCCCTCTGTACAGATGTAAATGCCGTTTTCGCTGAGGGGGATGCCTGCCATTTCGGCACCGGTGCGGATTTCTCGGGCGAATTCAGGACAGTAAGGTTCTGTCATATCCACATGAAGAACACCGGTGCCGCCTTCGAAATATGTCGACAGACGGTTTTTGGTGAAGTCGATGAATTGAGAGAGGAGGACGAGGTCACCGGGAAGGTGGATGGTGCTGAGAGAACCTGCCGCCGCTGTGGCCAGGATTTTGCGTACGCCCAATTGCTTTAATGCCATGATGTTGGCCCGATAGTTGATCAGGTGCGGGGGCACCCTATGAGCAGAACCATGCCGTTTGAGAAAGGCGACAACATGTTTGCGGTTCAATGGATTCGTATCCATTGAACCGGCAAGAAAACCTATTTCCACCTCTGCTTCTCCATAAGGGGTTTGCACGGTTTCGACATGCGTATCTGCCAGTTTCATGAGCTCTGTTCCTGTTCCGCCAATGACGGCGATTGGGCAATTGAAGTGGTTTTCCATAGGTTTTTCCGAAGCCGGATTCTCACATCCTTTTTGTTAGTCGCTTAGGTTGCAACAACATCAATAAAAAACAAGAAAATCAACATTCTGAATCCTGAATCCTGAATACTGGATACTTGCGGTCGAAGACCGCATTAGGTTGCAACAACATCAATAATAAACAAGAAAATCCACATTCTGAATCCTGAATACTGAATCCTGAATCCTGGATACTTGCGGTCGAAGACCGCATTAGGTTTGGGCTAGTACTCCGTCCAGCCAAAATCACTTAATGTCTTGCGTCGTCTTTCGACACGCTGCTTCGTCAGCTCCTCCTAGAAGACA
>WRJI01000004.1 GCA_009778595.1 Peptococcaceae bacterium
GCCGTTTCTTTTATTCTACCACAAAACGCTAGTAAAATCAATAGAAACGGCGAAATATTTAGCTAATTATCAGCGATACAGTACAGTAGGATCAATCCAACTACAAAGATGCTTATGGTGGAAAGTCCTATTTTTACATTGTCAGTTATTCGCTATTCGTTTCCCTGCTGCGACTAGAGTGTATGTACTGGTATTTATTAATCCAAAACGCCATAACGAACAAAGACTTTGACGAATTTTCTCATGACCTCCTATCCCATAATCATAATTTTGAGTAACTTACCAACAACATCATTCATGATACATGTCGAATGAGGGGATGTCAAGAGTCAATTCAGCAAACCCCCATGATTTTTATTAAATAATTATTTCTAAGAGTATTAGAATCATATTTTCTTTTTGATTCCGAATTTATTGTTTCATATGGATGACTACTCTGTTACCGGGAGTCACAACACTATGACAATCGGCAGAATTATATCGGCGATAAGATGGAGGAAGAAGCATTCAAAGAGCACGTACGATGGACAATTCAATGAGGCACAAGGGACATGAATTGTTGTACACATCGTATATTGCCGGATACCGCAGCCAATCAGCCAATCACGATTTCTTGCGACGGCAAGCCACCCTGTGTTATTATTATTTATGCGGTTGCAAGCCGCTCAAAAGGAGGTTTCCCCTTGAAAAGATACATCAATTGTGTCGCTCATGGTTTGAGTGACGGCAATCTTCTCATTGGAGAGGAGCGTGCGGTTCTCTTCGATTGTGGTATGGCAATTTGTGCGAACGAGACGATACAACTTGTCAAAAACGCTCTCGCCGGCCGACCTTTGGATACGATAATCATCACACATGCGCACTATGATCATGTGGGTGCGTTGCCGTTTTTCCGGAGAGAATGGCCGGATCTTCGCCTTGTGGCATCAGAAACGGGAGGGGCGCTGCTGGCTAAGGATACCCCCCGCAGAGTTTTTCGCGAGTTTGGGGTTATTTCGGCAAACCATCTCGGTATTGAATTCGATGAGGAATACAGCGATGACGCTTTCTATGCGGATTCCATAATTAAGGACGGCGACAGACTCGACCTCGGAGGTCTTACGGTGGAAGGGCTGGAAACGCCGGGGCATACCAGAGATTGCTACAGTTATTTCGTTCCCGAGCTGGCTTTGCTCATAGCCAGCGAATCTTCCGGCGTCTTAATGCCGGACGGGGAAGCGTTTCCTTGTTATGTCACAAGCTATCATGACACCATGAATTCTATTGAAAAATGCCGGCGCACCGGGTACATGTTTTTGTCGCTGCCCCACAGGGGGCTTGTCAGTGAAGAAGATGGGAAGGTTTATTTTGAGAAAGCTTTGGTTGCTAACGCGGATTGTCGTGAGTTAATTCTTGGCATGAGTAAAAAAGGACTTGGAGAGGAAGCTGTCCTGGAAGCGTATTTTGATAAGTATGGCCAGGCACTCCTCTCCAACTATCAGATCAAAGAGGCTTTTATCGCCAACGCGAAGGCTACCATTGCGTGCACATTGCGTGAAAACTCGCGCTGATTAACAAGACTGTAGCTGAGCTTCGCACTTTCGCGCCTTTGCGACTTCGCGCCGGATCTTTGTTGCGAGTGTGGACAGATAGTACCTTACAGACGCGAAGCGTCGATAAAAAACAAGAAAATCCACATTCTGAATACTGAATCCTGAATCCTGAATACTGAATACTTGCGGTCGAAGACCGCATTAGAGTGAACAGACAGTGGACATTTTTTGTTGTTGGGGGTATACTTTGCTGGTACCCCGCTAAACCCCACCAAACCCCGCTAAACCCCGCCAAACCCCACAAAGTCTGAACTATTGTATCGTTTCATATGTCATGCAGAGGGAGGTCAACATGAGAGTCTACCAAGTGTCCGGTTATCGTGAGATGAGTCAAAGAGCTGCTGATCTGATAATAGCTCAAATTCTTCTGAACCCTCAAAGCGTCTTGGGGCTTGCGACGGGTTCGACACCTATTGGGGTCTATGAAAGGCTTGTTGAGAAACACAACAGAGGCGAGCTTGATTGCAGTGGATTAACGACTTTTAATCTTGACGAGTATTGCGGTCTTTCTGAGGAAGATCCCCAAAGCTACCATTATTTCATGAACAGTCACTTATTTAGTAAGGTCAATATCAGGAAAGACAAGATCCATATTCCGGATCCCAGCGGAGATATTGAAAAGGAATGCAAACAATATGATAGCCTGATTGAGGCCCATGGTGGGATAGATTTGCAGCTTCTGGGGATTGGAAACAACGGGCATATCGGGTTCAACGAACCAGGAACGGTTTATGAGGGGGGAACCCATTGTGTGGATCTGGATGAAAGTACGATCCAGGCCAACGCGCGTTTCTTTGATAATCCCGATGATGTGCCGCGGAAAGCGGTTACCATGGGGATGAAATCCATTATGCTTGCAAAAAAGGTCTTGCTTATTGCTAACGGCGAGGCGAAGAAGGCTATTTTGGAAAAATCTTTGTATGGACCCATTACACCTATGGTTCCGGCTTCTGTTTTGCAACTGCATCCTGGTTTGATTGTGGTTTGGAGCGCGGACTAGGTTTCAAGGTGTCATAAAAATAAAAAAACTGCCGCGCTATGTTTTCGAAGACGTCAGCGCGGCAGTTTTGTGTTATGGTTATGGTTTTTGTTATGGTAGCCCCCTGATTAAGTGGCTATTTCTGACGAATATTGATGACTGCGTCCAGTCTCCTGAATTTTGCTTTGATAGAATCAGCTGTTTCTTGGGATACACCCGAAGCGATTGTTCTTGGAGCGCTTTCCACTAAGGCTTGAGTCTCCTTAAAAGATAGACCTGTTATTTCTCGTACGATTTGCATAACATGGAATATATCTCCGCCGACCTCAGCCAATTCGATATCAAAAGAAGTGCGGCTATTTTCGCGGGTCCGTTGTCTTGGGGGCTGTTTTTCTCTTGCCTGGGTTTCGTTGAGGGAAGCATTCCGGAGGGATCTCTCGTTAAGGGAAGCATTCCGGAGGGATCTCTCGTTGAGGGAAGCATTCCGGAGGGATCTCTCGTTGAGGGAAGTATTCCGGGCGGATCTCTCGTTGAGGGAAGCATTCCGGAGGGATCTCTCGTTGAGGGAAGTATTCCGGACGGATCTTTCCCTTAAGGAATCATTTTTGGAGGATCTTTCTTTAAGAGTGCCATCAAAGTCGTCATGATCCAATGCTCTTTCGTTTGGCGAATTCCGATGGATTTTTTCATTGATGGTTTTTTCTGTTTCGGCTCTTTCTTGTGAAAGCTTGTTTCTGGCGGCCAGAGATGTTTTGCTTCTTAATAAACCGGCATTTGAGACCGAGCCGGGGACAGAAGGCGGCTTTTGAGGTGAGGCAACAGGTTCTTTACTGTTCATTCGGGGCGGATTGGGTGATGGTCTGTAGGAGTTTTCGGGTGGTAGAGATCTGTCGTAGGGTTGGGGCCTTCTGCCTGAGACCGGAGGTGAAGTCGTTGACAGCCTTCTGGAGGCAGTATCATCCACATTGTCCCGTTGAGGCGGTGAGTTCCAGGATGTGGGCTGATACCTGTCTGAGGACAATCTGTGGTTGGTGTTCTCGTACAGATCTATTTCTTGCTGATCCTCCCTAGAACCGAACAATTTGTTGCGCCTGGTCGTTGTTTCAGGGATGCCGGCTGCCTCCGTCAATCCCGAAGATTCCCAAATGGATGATACCTTACTCTCATCCGACGCGTAGTTGCTCAAATCTCTCCGACCGGATAGACTTCTTTGACTCGGCAGGCGGTTCGTCTGGCCCGAGATGCGACCGGTTTGGCCTGCCATGAGGTCGGCTTCTTGTTTCGAGAGACGGCCGGTTTGGCCTGCCATGAGGTCGGCTTCTTGTTTCGAGAGACGGCCGGTCTGCCCTGCCATGAGGTCAGACCCTTGATTCGCAATGCGGCCGGTATGGCCTGCCAGAAGCCCTGTTCCTTGTCCCGCGATACGACCGGTGTGACCGGCCAAGAGGTCAGACCCCTGATTCGTTATGCGGCCGGTATGACCCGCCATGAGGTCAGAGCCTTGACTCGCAATACGGCCGGTATGGCCCGCCAGAAGACCTGTTCCTTGATCAGAGAGGCGGCCGGTATGACCTCTCATAAGACTTTGTTCCGCGATGCGGCCTGTTTGCCCCGAAAGGAGATCTGCCGATTGTCCTGTTCTTCTATCTGTTGTTCGGTTTCTCATTCTGGTGGATGTATCTCTTGCTGGGAATTGGGTTGGGTTATCGTCTAGCCCGGAATAATAATTCTCATCTTCATCAGAATAACCTCTGATGGCGGCTTCTCTGGCTGCTGCGCCCCTGGCGGCGAGATCATTTTGTGAAGCGGCTCTGGAGGGTGCTCTTCTTCTCGACATGTATTCTTCTCTGGCCAAGGCTTCTTCTCTGGCCAGAGCCTCTTCTCTGGCTAGGGCGGCTTCTCTGGCGGCATTTTCTCTGTAGAAGGCTTCTCTGGCGGCTTCTTCTCGGGCAGCTTCTTCTCGGGCCAGGGCGGCTTCTCTGGCGGCTTCTTCTCTGGCCGCCGCTTCTCTGGCCGCCGCTTCTCGGGCCAGGGCGGCTTCTCTGGCAGCTTCTTCTCTGGCCAGGGCGGCTTCTCTGGCGGCGGCTTCTCTGGCGGCTTCTTCTCTGGCAGCCTCTCTGGCCGCTTCTCTGGCCGCTTCTTCTTTGGCAATATTTATTCTGTAAAGGGTATCTTGAATGCTGTTTTCTTCAGGTGGCGTATGAAATGACGAGGTGTTTCTGCCGAATGTATTCAGTTGTCTGGCGGAGGTAATACCTTCATCCTGAGCGGGTGGAAGAGCCAGCATCGTGCCGCCCAATAAGTTTTGGTTGGCTGAAAGGCTTTCCCAAAGCGGCGGAGGGTCTTTTGGCGCCCGTTGTTTTCTTTTGGAGTGCTCTGATCCGGGACTCATATCGATACTCATATCTTCGTAGGCCTGGTCAAGCCACCTGATTTCAGGAACGTTTTTGGCTTTGACGGTTTCGAAGTCATGTAGATTTTTGTGATAGTTGTTATTGGCTTCTGTTGTGGCGGCAACCGCTACCGCGAAGCTCAATCCCAAGGGTACGGCACCGTACATGAGGAGCAGGATTTTAATATCTGAGATATGCATGGTGATCGTAATGATGGTGCTGAAAATGCCAAATATGATCATGAGTACCACAAACAAACCAGCCCATAACCATAATCCATCTAATAGGGTTTTGGGGGTTTGGGCGGGGTTCCATGACCAATTCTGAACTTTATGACAGGCAGGACATTTGACATTGGAGCTCAGGATATGGTATTTGCCTTCGGCGAAAGCCCGTCTGTAAATATTCATTGGTGTTTTGAGTGCATGGGGAATGTTCCATCTATGTCTGCCGGCGGCAAAATCTTCGGCATGAAAACGATCCTCTGACTGGAGATCATCTAAGGGGTTGGGGGTTCCTGATTTGGTTATCCATGGTGTTATATGTCCGCAGTATTCACAAGCAAATCGATACGAAAAAAGTTCTACTTTTTTTTCCATTAGAAATTCTCCTGTAATCTAGCCATTGAAGCCTTAATATCTTTCGCTCATTGATAGACTAACCTTTTGACGGCAGTCTTGTCAACATTTGCCTGGAACCCTAACTTAGCTAAAGTAACGGCAATTTGCGCAGCTTCCTGTGCTTTTGTTGCGGGGCCCGCTTTTTGGACAGCCCTGTCTAGTCTTACCTGTATTCGCAAAATCTTCACATATACCTTCTTTGTCATTTTTTATAACTCAGACGCAAAGGCTACTGCTGTTGGGATAATCCACGCTATTGTGTATAGCCGTGAGCGCTTGTCCCAATTCACATTAATCCGGCCTTCTTCATTCTAACATCTTTTTCATGTTAAGTGAACCCCTTGAATCTGTTTCTCAGGTATTATATGTCTCCTGTGTATTTCATGCATTGACATATTAAGCTTACTCTAATACAATTTGGACAATAAATCAAGAAGACAGAGAGGATTGCTCGAATTGCCGGACGTTGTTCTACTATGTGTTGAGGAAGATGCCTTTCGTGACAGATATGACGATTATAGGAGATTGGTCGCTTCTGATAAGCAAGAGCGGTTGGACAGGTTTCGTTTTTTTGCGGATGCTCAGAGGTCTTTATTGGGGGACCTTCTGGCTCGAGTTTTGATATGTGAGAGAACAGGGTTAAGGAATGAGACGTTGCTTTTTGGTGTTAACGCGTATGGGAAGCCTCTTTTTGAGAATGACAAGCATGTCCATTTTAACGTCTCACATTCAGGAAAATACATCGTTTGTGGGATTGATGACGCGCCGGTGGGCATTGATATCGAATGTATTCAAGCCGCCAACACGGATTTGGCCAGGAGGTTTTTTGCTCCTGCGGAGATCGAGTATATTGTTCATGCTCCGGCGAAGGATCAGGCGATGAGGTTCTATCAGATTTGGACTCAAAAAGAAAGCTATATTAAGTGGCAAGGCATGGGTCTAGCCAAGAGTCTGCCTTCGTTCAGCGTCTTGAATGAGGGGGACGAGGTGTTCTATCATTTGGTTTTTCGCAATCATGAGGCAATTTGTCATGTCTGCACGGAGAAAGCGGTTGCGCCTGTTTGCAAGGTCTTGGAGCAAGAGGAGTTCGCGGCAAAGGTTTCCTTAATTCAGTCAAGAAAGGGTTGATGTAACTGTTCGTCTCAGATCCGTATTTGTCCTTCATCGAGATTATCAAGCATTGTTCTGACGACAGCCGTTACATATCTAATTTCAGATTGCGATCTGGTTTCGAGCATGTAGTCGATTTCCAAGGTGTCTGAAACCGGCTCCTTGTCATGCATATTGACCAAATCATCTATAGGGGTATTCAAGGAACAAGATATTTTATATATTGTTTCTAGGCTTGGTTTGCGTGAAGCGTTTTCAATTTGGCTAATGAATACGGTTGATAGGTCAACGAGTTCCGCCAATTTCTCTTGCGTAATACTTGATGCTTTTCGTGCAGCTCTTATGTTTTTTCCCAACCGTAAATAATCCATTTTTAGCTCCTAAGTCGTCTGAATACATCGGCTAAAGATTATATTGGTGATATAACAGGCTTGGAGTCTGATAATAAACTTATAGATCTTCGCAAACAAGCCTAAACTCAGACTACAGTGTATATTCAGAATAATTAATAAGCTAATAGCCAATGACTTATTTGCCTATCGCTTATCTTTGTGGTATTATGCCATTGTGTTATCTGAATCACGATGAAATTTATTAGAAAAAAATATTCGGCACTTTATAAGCGAGTTTCAATACATAGCACCAATTATAAACTCAAGGAGGTCAACTCATGAGCATGGGAAACATAGTGAAAAAAGGGATTATGGGGTTGGAAGCTTGAGTTTTATAGCCGTTGATGGTATTTGCGGTTATTATACTTGGACCTATTTAGGACTCAACATTAACAATCAGAAAGGGAAAATCGCACTCAAATAGACTAACGCGGGCTCTGCCCGCAAGTATCCAGTATTCAGTATTCAGAATGTGGATTTTCTTGTTTTTTATTGACGCTTCGCGGCTATAAGTTACTATTGATGTTCGCTGCTAGGCGGCAAGACTGCATGAGCAATGCTTTGCCGCCTGCATGCCTTATTACCGACTAAGGAAGTAGATGTATGAATGCTGTGAAAAGGGCCATAGCCAGTGTCATCAGAAAACCGGGGAAAACCGCGATTTTATTGGTTATTATCTTTATCCTGGGCAACATCATTGCCGGGGCCGTCTCTGTCCGACACGCTGTGGACAACGCCGAAGTGGCCTTGCGTGCTAAGATGAGTCCGGTAGCTGCTATCAGCTATGACGAGGAGAAAATAACTGACCTATCTACCCAAGACCCGTTGTTCAGACCTGATCCGCTTTCGATTGAGATCATTGAGAAAATCGGCGCCTTGTCCTTTGTCAAATCTTATGATTATTCCACGTGGCTGTCTCTAAACGCGCCGTCTTTACAAAGATATCCCGCCACAGGGGATCAAGCCTCAGGAGCTTATTTTACCTTTATAGGTATTAACAATCCGGAGATCATTGACATACAAGAAGGAATGATTCGCCTTGTGGCGGGACGTGTTTTCGACGAACAGGAAATTAGGAATCTAACATATGTGGCTCTGATTTCACGGGAAGTCGCCAATATCAATAACTTAGCTGTGGTTCCACAATGACTTTTGAAAATACGGTGTATGATCTCATCGGGAATCTTGTACCGGCACAAGTGTACGATTTCGAAATTATCGGTATTTTTGAACCTGTGAAACAGCCGGGAAAGGCAGACCGGAGTCCCGATGACTGGGAAAACAAAATGTATACCTCGAACAGGGTTTTAAATGAGGCGGTTGCTTTTCAAGTCGAAGAATCGTCAAAATTATTTCCGGAATTGTATCTTGACAGAACGGATTCATATGACACGATATACAACACAATCTATATCCTGAATGACCCGTCGGAACTGGAACAATTCAAGAAAGAAGTCGCAGTCTTGGTTCCTGAAGGTTATATGATAAAAACCCGTGAAAACTTCGATCAGGTAGCCGTCCCCATAAAATCCCTCCAGAAAATCGCGACCCTTATCTTATACATTGCCGTGGGGGCAACGGTGCTCATCATGAGTTTGCTCATCACATTGTTTCTAAGAGATCGCAGGCGTGAAATGGGGATCTATCTCTCTTTAGGTGAGAGAAAGATCAGAATAGCCGGACAGATACTTCTGGAGGTGACGGTTGTCGCCCTCATCGCCATCACGCTGTCCTTGTTCTCCGGGAATATGCTCTCTAACAGCATGTCGGAGAAGATGCTTGCCGATCAGTTTGCGGCCGGGCAGAGCTACACGGCGGATTCGTATAATGAAGATTCAGGCCAATTGGACTTGGGAGCCAGAGGGTATCACAGCGCGATCAGCAATGAAGATATTGCGTCTTCGTATGCTGTCTTTCTTGATATGACAATTGTGTTGCTGTTTTATAGCGTTGGGTTGGGAACAGTCTGTATTTCTGTTCTGGTTCCTATGTTCTATGTCACACGCCTGAATCCCAAAAAAATATTGATGAAATATTGATGTGTGAAGTCACGATTTCGGTAATTGCTGATCAGCAAGTCGTTTAAGGAGGGCGTGTATGAATTTCGCAAAAAGAGCCATAGCCGGTATTGCAAGAAAGCAGGGGAAAACCCTGATTTTCTTGGTCATTATCTTTGTCTTGGGCAATATCATAGCCGGAGCCGTCTCGATCCGTCTAGCTGTGACAAACGCTCAACGGGTTCTAAGTTACAAGATGAGTCCTGTTGCCTCTTTGGGCTTCGATACTGAGAAATACTCTGCTTTGCTTGAAAAAAACCCTGAGTTGGAAGCGGAAGCTGTCTCCTTAGAGACTCTCGGGGAAATAGGCGCTTCACCTTATGTAAAATATTTCGACTATTCTGCCCGGCTGGTGGTGAGCAGTTCCACATTGACAGGGGGGAGAGCGGATCCATTTTTTGAATCGTCAAATTTTTTCGAATTCATAGGAGTCAACAATCCGGAACTTGTTGACTTGAAAGAAGAGCTTATACAGCTTGTATCCGGGCGTGTTTTTACCGAACAGGAAACCAAGGATCTTGAATATGTCGCCTTGGTTCCACAGGAAATTGCCGAGATGAACAATTTAACAATTGGATCCGTCATAACCTTTGAATGCGGTTTTAGCTATGATACAGGAAAGAGACGACCATATGATTTTGAAATCGTTGGTATTTATAAAGCAAAGACAATGACTGAAGAGTTCAAAGACGGAATATATGCTCCTAATAAAGTTTTAAAAGAAATGAATGATCTTGCGAATAGGGAGGTTTTAAAAGATCCCAATATCTCGGAAGAGGATTATCAATCCATCGTAGAGACTTTCAGAATTTATTACACCACGCTGTTTATCTTGAATGATCCGATGGATCTGGAAGCGTTCAGGGAAGAGACGGCAGCGCTTGTTCCGGCATACTATACCGTGACGGTTGCCAGTAACAATCTTGAAAAATTGGAGGCTCCCCTGCAATCCATCCGGGAGGTCACAACTCTTGTGTTATATCTGGCTGTGGTAGCTGCAGTGCTTACCATGAGCCTGTTGATAACCTTGTTTTTAAGAGACCGAAGGCAGGAAGTCGGCATCTATCTTTCTTTGGGAGAGAGGAAATTCAAAGTGGCCGGGCAAATCCTTGTGGAGGTGGCGGTTGTTGCGCTGATTGCCATCACCCTCTCTTTGTTCACCGGCAACGCGTTATCCGGTGTCATATCGGAACAAATGCTTGCGGATCAGATGCTTGCCGACCAAGCCCATGAGAGTCAATACTCACCCGGCGATTATGCGTACAGATATCAAGGGGCAACCAGTGCGGAGCAACTGGCAGAGGCTTACACCATCTCCTTGAACATGACGACTGTAGTGCTGTTTTACGCCATTGGCTTCGCGACGGTTTGTGTATCCGTCTTGCTTCCCATATTCTATATCACACGCCTCAATCCTAAAAAAATCCTGATGGGGGGAGAATTATGAGTTTGGTAACAGTCAGTGAGGTCAACTATTTTTATGCTGACGGCGACTCCAGAAGATACATTCTGAAAGATATTTCCTGCGAATTCGAACGGGGCAAGCTCTATGCCATTCTGGGCGAATCCGGTTCCGGCAAGACGACATTCCTTTCGTTGCTTGCCGCTCTTGATAAACCAAAATCGGGCAAGGTTCTCTATGAGACACAAGATATAAGCAGCATTGGATTTGAGAAGTTCAGGAGAAATAAAATAGGCATTGTTTTTCAGGCTTACAATCTGATCCCGTATATGACGGCGGCGGAAAACATAAAAGTTGCTATGAGTATCACAGATAACAAGCTTCCGAAGGACATTAACGAAGTCGCTTATAATCTCCTTGACTATATCGGATTGGATAAAGCCAAAGCGGATCGAACGGTTAACAAACTTTCCGGCGGCGAACAGCAAAGAGTAGCCATTGCCAGAGCCTTGGCCACCAATGTCGATGTGGTTCTGGCTGACGAGCCCACAGGGAACCTTGATGAAGACATGGAAAATGAGATTATTGCCATTTTGCAGAAACTGGCCCATGAGCACAACAAATGCGTCATTGTCGTTACCCATTCCACACAAATCGCTAATCAGGCGGATACAGTCTTCAAACTGCGGAAGGGGAAACTTGAGCCCTATGAACGATGACTTTCTCAGCCGGTTCACCCCAAAGAACTATGAGGGTACGACTTCTTCTTCAGGAGCATCAATAAGGCCCATTTCTTCCACAGAAACAGCACGTTTAACGCGTGCCGGAATAACCGCGCCCCAACACGACACAGAAATTGACAGTGGATATAACAGACGCAAGCTGATCCGATACGGGATTATTGCCGGAACGGTAATCGTGGTTGCCGTTATTATCTATCTCATGGTCAGCCTGTCCAATCAAGTTACCGTCAAAAACTTCATTGGAACCTCCATCAACGACGCCAAGACTTGGGGTATAACCAACAAGATATCGATAGAGATTGAAACCGTCTTTAACACCCAATATGACACCGGCTGCATTATTACCCAGAGCAAAGAAGCCGGGAATAAGATTCGCAAAGGATCGGTTCTTGCCTTTCAGGTGAGCCAGGGTCCCGATCCTGACGAAAAGATAGACCTGCCTGATTTTGCTGCTATGGATATCACTCAGGTGTATGCCTGGAAAGAGCAGAACAAAGCCAACAGCGCCAATATTATGCAGGAAAACAGCGACACCGTGGAAGCAGGCCGGTTTATCCGCAAAGAATTCAGCAATCCCTCCGTGACCGAAACCGACTATACCCGCAAAGACGGGATACTCATTTATATGTCCAAGGGCCAGTTTGAGAAGAACATCACTGTGCCTGATTTTGCCGAAAAGGCTAATGCGGTCTTCGACCGCAAGTATCCAGTATTCAGGATTCAGGATTCAGAATGTGGATCTTCTTGTTTTTTATTGATGTTGTTGCAACCTAAGCGGCTAAAGCGGAAGTTGATAGTTGGGTGCAACAGAACAAAATAGAAGCCGACTATACGGAGAAGTCATCGGACAAAATCCCCAAAGACTTAATTATTTCTCAGAGTGTAGAAGCAGGAAGTAAAGTGGCCCAGAATACCCAAATATCCTTTGTCATATCCACCGGCAAAGCGGTGATCGTACCTAACTTCAGTACAATGACCAAAGAAGAGGCAGCAGCTCAGACCGATTTGGCTGTCACGGTAAAACCTCAATACAGCAGCACGGTTGCTTACGGCAAACTGATATCCCAATCCGTACCGGCCGGGCGGCAGTTCACCGATGAACCCGCTAAGGTCACGGTGATCTACTCCGAAGGTCGCCCCTATATCGACGATCTGGTGGGAAAATCAGAGAAAGAATTGCCCGCCTACTTCTACGAGTTTACCGGTAAAGGCGCCAACATCACCTACAGTGTCACCTATGTAGATTCCGGGGAACCGAAGGGTCAGGTGGTCTGCGCATCCCTATACAACCAATACATGGAGATGAACACCCATGTGGAGATACAGGTGAGCCGGGGGAATCTGTGAACCTTGCAATGGGAAACCCGTATGGGATGATTCGAAGGAAACATGATCGTCATCGAGAAATCGTTTGCATAGATGTTGCTCAAAAAGAGATATTAAGGAGGAAGAAGCCTGCGCGGGCAACTGAGTAACATACGGGAAGTGAACGAACGTGCGCAAAGTGATTACCAATGATCTTAGCAAATGTGTTGGGTGCAATCGCTGCGTCCGGGTATGTCCCATTGATGAGGCTAATATTACAAGAGATCTTGACGGAAAAATCACCGTCGAGGTTGACAACAGCAAGTGTATTGCCTGTGGGGCTTGTTTGGTTGCATGCCGGCATGGTTCCAGGTACTATGAAGACGACACGGAACGGTTTTTTGCCGATTTACGTAAGGGGATTCCTATAAGCGTGATTGCCGCCCCGGCAACCAAGGCCAATGTTGACGAATGGGGCCGAATGTTGACTTGGCTTAGGTCAGTAGGCGTTCAGAAGATTTATGACGTGTCGTTGGGCGCGGATATTTGCACGTGGGCCCATATCAGGTATATCCAACAGAATGGCCCCAAACCGATGATTACGCAACCTTGTCCTGCAATTGTAAATTATATTCAAATGCATCGCCCCGAGCTGGTCAAATATTTGTCGCCTATACATTCGCCAATGTTATGCACGGCTTTGTTCATGCGTCAATATGAAAAGGTGCAGACCAAAATCGCGGCGTTGTCTCCCTGTGTCGCCAAATCCTATGAGTTTGAATCCACGAAGATGATTGATTATAACGTCACCCTCAACACCTTATCAAAATATATCCAAGATCATCATATTGTCTTGTCCGGCAAACCAAGTGGGTTCGATAACTATGAATCTGGTCTTGGATCCTTATATGCGATGCCGGGTGGTTTGAAGGAAAACGTCGAGCACTATCTGGGGAAATCTGTGCGCGTCGACAAAGCGGAAGGCCCCGGTATTTATCACGTTCTCGATGAATATGCCGAACAGCCGTTGGCTAATCTTCCTGTTATATTTGATGTGCTGAACTGTCAGGAAGGGTGCAATATGGGAACAGGGTGTGTGAAGTGAAGTGAAGTGATGTGAAGGATATCGACAAAGGGAGGGGAGCGTCAAGGCCATGAATATCTTTGATATTAACACCAAAATGGATGCAATGCGTCAGGCGGCTTTGCAGGAAAAAAACCAGCAGTATCTTGATGAACTCTATGAAGGATTTGATAAGCGTCTGCAAGTGGGCAGCTTTGTCAGAAAGTACATTCCGACGCCTGTTCAGCCTCTTACTGTTTCAGATGAGGATATCAACAAGGCCTTTGCCGCTCTGGGTAAGTTTGACGAAAGCGATAAGAATTATGATTGTGGTGCATGTGGGTCAGATACCTGTCTCGAAATGGCAAAAGCCGTCGCCAAAGGGATCAATATTCCCACGAACTGTGTCGAGAAAGCCCATAAAGATATCAAAAAAGAACATCAGGAATCTATCAACGCCCAGATAACAAATTTGAATAATTTGATTATGATTCATGAGGATACCGCCAATATCAAGGAGATAACCCAAAGCATCATGTCAAGCTTGACGGAGATAACAGATGCCATTTCTTCTTATAATCGCATGATTGCGGATATTGAGAAGATTGCTATGCAGGTCAATATCATTGCGATTAACGCGTCCATTGAATCGTCAAGGGCGGGAGAATATGGGAAGTCGTTTGGCGTGGTGGCTCAGGAGATCCGCAACCTGGCCCAAAGTTCCAGCGCATCCGCACAACAAACGAAACAATCCTCAACGAAAGCCACAAACGCTGTCGAATCTTTGGACCGGCATATATCGCAAATCACCGAAAAGACCGGCACCTCATTCGATAGAATAGGGGATATTGTTGAGAAAATGAAGGGCTTATGATTCCATGTTGGCGAATGATCAATTATGTGAAGGAGTTACGCATATGGCTAAGGATAAGGAAAAGGAAAAAGATAATGGCGTAGCCAATGAAGCTATTGACGTTCAAATTGCCCACGCCTTGGCAGCCTTGGAGAAGTTCATGTTTAAGACTCAGGAGCAAGTTGACGATATTGTTAAAGCTATGGCTATGGCCGGACTAAGCCGCCATATGGAACTGGCTCACGCGGCGATTCGGGAGACAGGGCGAGGGGTTTTCGAGGATAAGGTCACGAAAAACATTTTCGCGACGGAGTACATCTACCACAGCATAAAATATGAAAAAACTGTCGGCGTCGTTGATAGCAATGATTATGAGGATTATGTCGATGTGGCGGAGCCTGTGGGGGTCATCGCCGCAGTGACACCGGTAACCAATCCGACTTCGACGACGATGTTTAAGGCGATTATTGCGTTAAAAACCCGGAACCCGATTATCTTTGCTTTTCATCCGGGGGCTCAAGATTCCAGCAGCCAAGCGGCCCGGGTCATGCTGGAGGCGGCTTTGCAGGCGGGAGCGCCGGCGGATTGCATTCAATGGGTGGAGGCCCCTTCTGTGGAGGCGACCCGGTATCTGATGAACCACAAAGATATCGCCCTGGTGTTGGCCACCGGCGGCAGCGGCATGGTGCGAGCGGCTTACAGCACCGGGAAACCGGCTCTGGGGGTGGGCCCGGGGAATGTGCCTTGCTATATTGAGCAGACGGCGGATGTGCCCCAGGCTTGTACGGATCTGATTCTTTCGAAGACTTTTGATAACGGGATGATTTGTGCTTCGGAGCAAGCTGTCATTGTCGATAGGGCTGTGGCCGAGGCCGTGGAAGAGTATTTACGGGATAATGCCTGTTATTTTCTGAGCCCGGAGGAGATTAGCAAGGTGGAGAAGATCGCGATTTCTCCTGATCTCGACGCCGTTAGCCCGGATATTGTTGGGAGGAGTGCCTATGAGATTGCCTTGCGTTCCGGGGTTGACGTGGCGGAAAACACGAAGATTCTGATTGCCCCTTTGGAGGGGGTCGGTCCGGAGTATCCTCTTTCCCGGGAGAAACTGAGTCCTATTCTGGCTTATTATGTGGCGGACAGCGCCGAGCAGGGGTTACGGCGCGCCGAAGAAATGGTTCAGTTCGGCGGGATGGGCCATTCCGCAGTGATTCATTCCAAAAACGATGCGGTCATTGACGCTTTTTCCCGACGCATGAAAACAGGGCGTATCATTGTGAATTCCCCTTCTTCTCAAGGTGCCATCGGCGATATCTATAACACGAACATGCCGTCTCTGACCTTGGGATGCGGTTCCTACGGCCAGAATTCAACCACGTCCAATGTGACAGCGGTGAATCTGATCAACAAGAAGAAGGTAGCCCGGAGAAGGGTGAACATGCAGTGGTTTAAAATCCCGGAGAAGATCTTTTTCGAATATGATTCGGCGCAGTATCTGTCCAAAATGCCTGATATTTCCCGGGCTTTCATCGTGACCGATGGTGTCATGGCGGATCTGGGGTATGTAAAGAAAATCCTCTACTATCTGCGCAAACGGCGCGATTATGTTCATTCGGAGGTGTTTACCGATGTGGAGCCGGATCCGTCTATTGAGACGGTGATGCGGGGTGTGGCGGCCATGCAGATCTATAAACCGGATGTGGTGATTGCTCTTGGAGGCGGGTCTGTGATCGATGCCGCAAAAGCTATGTGGCTATTCTATGAGAACCCGCAGTTGGATTTCGCGGCGCTGACCCTGAAATTCATGGATATTCGTAAGAGGGTGTACAAGTATCCGTTCCTGGGAAAGAAGGCCAAAATGGTGGCGATCCCTACGACCAGCGGTACCGGTTCCGAGGTGACGTCTTTTGCGGTGATCACCGATCATCGCACCGGCACCAAATATCCTTTAGCTGATTATGAGTTAACCCCCGATGTGGCGATTATTGATCCTGAGTTCGTTATGTCGGTGCCGCCCCAAGTGACGGCAGATACAGGGATCGATGTGTTGACCCATGCGGTGGAAGCTTATGTTTCCGTTATGGCTTCGGATTATACCGACGCCTTGGCAGTGAAAGCGATTCAGATGGTTTTCGAATACTTACCGGTGGTTTATGCGGACGGGAGTGACCGGCTGGCGCGGGAGAAAATGCATAACGCGTCGACGATCGCCGGAATGGCTTTCACCAACGC
The DNA here is from genome assembly GCA_009778595.1 of Peptococcaceae bacterium. Lineage (GTDB taxonomy): Bacteria > Bacillota > Desulfitobacteriia > Desulfitobacteriales > Syntrophobotulaceae > WRJI01. The sequence continues at coordinate 16,739 of WRJI01000004.1, forward strand.
GTTTCTGGGGCTGAATCATGCTATGGCCCACAAGCTGGGCGCGGAATATGGGTTGCCTCATGGGCGGGCCAACGGGATATTGTTGCCTCATGTGATCGCTTACAACGCGGAGAAACCGACCAAGTTTACGATCTTTCCCAAGTACAGCTCTTTCAGAGCTGACGAGCGATACGCGGAAATCGCCCGAGGGTTGGGGCTGCCCGCCGCCAGCAGCGCGGAGGGGGTGGCCAGCCTTATCGCGGCTGTCCGCGCTTTGATGCAACGGATTCAGATGCCTTCCTGTTTGGCGGATTGCGGAATTGAACGACACGGTTATACGGTAAAAATCCCGGCTCTTGCCGAGAAAGCTTTTGAGGATCAGACCGTCACCAGCAACCCAAGGCTGCCGCTGATTAAAGAGATTGAGGAGATTTATCGGGAGGCGTATTAGTCGCTTATAGACGAAGCGTCAATAAAAAACAAGAAAATCCACATTCTGAATCCTGAATCCTGAATCCTGAATACTGGATACTTGCGGTCGAAGACCGCATTAGTGATTTGGACTGGACGGAGTACTAGCGTGTTACCGGTTCCGGCACGTGAACCGTTACGCTTGCCCAATTGCTCAGATTGCCGGCACCGTCTTTGAGTTGGTATTGAAAGGAATCGGCGCCGGTGGGTTTGAAACCGGCAGGAGGGGTGTAAAAGAAGGCGCCGTCTGAGGTCACAAAGGCTGTGCCGCCGTTAACGGTTTCCAGTTTAGCGGCTTCGTTAGGCGGCAAAGGTATGGTTATGGTTATGTCGGCAGCCCTGATCGATGTTACGACGTTCTGAACACCGTCGCTTGTGGAAATCCAGTTCGGCGAGAGGGTGTCGTTATCCATGAAGTTACCTTGAACGAAGAGGGCTTTCTTCACGGTTTCCGGATCCATGAGGGCATCATAGGGTTCCAGACGGTACTCGTCGTTGTAAGCGATCGGCGCGATGCGGAGGGGATTCGGTTGAGGTTCCGGATCTTCTTCATCAGGGTTGTCGTCCTCTGTGTCCGGTTCGTCCGGAGGTTCGTCAGGGGTCGGGATCAGGATTTTTGAAAATTGACCTTCTTGTGAATGGAGTTCCAATTTGTTTTCCTGGTGACGCCGAAGGGAATCCGGGAGGTTTGGAAGGGTATAGTACGTGACCAGTCCTAAAGTTATCAGGATAACGAATGTGGCTGCGGCGATTGTGATGATTTTCCGAAACCGTCCGCCTTTCTTCGACGGGATTTCCGATTCTGGGACGGCGGGGGTGCCGGCGGGGGTGCCGGCGGGGGTGACGGCAGGGGTGCCGGCGGGGGTGCCGGCGGGGGTGACGGCGGGGGTGACGGCGGAGGTGCCGGCGGGGGCGGGTTTCGGATCAAGGCTCTTGGAACGTACTTTGGCGGGAGGGGCTTTCGTCGGTGAAATCATTTGGTTCCTTAAGGCTTCAAGGGATTCCCGCATGTGGGCGGGTGCCGCAAACCGATCGTCACGGTCATAGGCGCAAGCCTGCAGCACGATCGCGTTGAGTTGGGAGCTTATGATGCCGGCTTCAGTCATTAGGTCGGGGATGGGTTCTCCTTTCATACGCCTTATCAACGCGCGGTCCCGGTCGCTGGGCATGATTCTGTCCGGATATCTGGGCAGAAAAGGGGCCCGGTTCTTGTTGAGAAGGGTGTACATAACAATACCGAGGGAATATATATCGACGCTTGCGCCATATTTTTCGCCTTTGTAGACTTCCGGGGCCATGAAGGTGTATGTGCCTTTTTTCGAGAGACCGGACATGGTTCGCTCGATTTGACGGGCAATGCCGAAGTCGCCCAGTTTGTAATCGCCTTGGGGAGACATGAAGATGTTGTCCGGTTTGATGTCCCGGTGGATGATGTTTTTTTGCGCACACAGTTCTATAGCCTGGCAGAGATCAATGCCCATGGTTACGACTTCAAGAGCAGACATCGGGTTGGCTGCCGCGTAATCAGCCAGGCTGGTAAGCAGTTCCATACGGATGAGAATATCCCATTGGGAGGTTGGCATCGTTGTGTCAAAAGTGGAGGAAGCATTCTGTTTCGTACTTTCCGTGTAGGGTTTCTCAATGATTTGGTAGTCTTCCAGGCTGACAATGCTTCTGTTGCCGCGCAATTCGTACATGAGGGTTATTTCGTTAATGATATCATTTGCGAGGGCTTGCATCGCGTCTTGGATGGCACCATGACTGAGCCCTTCGTTGCGCATTTGACGGATTTCGGTTTCGTCATAAGGTATGGATACGAGTTTGACTGCGGCGGCATGGGTTTCGTTGTTGCTGTCCCGACGGAGGATTTTATACACACGACCGAAGGAACCTTCACCGATTAGGGAGTCGATGTGCCATTCTCCCCAAAGAGGTTCGTATTGTTGCAGATGATGTTCGGTTGCGGTCCCATTTGCAGCTTTGTTTGGTGTTTTGTTTGGTGTTTTGTTTGGTGCCATGTTTGGATTTCCCCTGTCGAAGGCCGCGATGTGTGCGAAATAGTTTAGACTCCTCTATAGTCTAACAAATGATTTCGACCTTATCAACAGGGTGGAGGGAATATTTCAAGGAAATATATAATAAAATGGAGGAATGACAATTTTTCAATGGAAAAATACCGAGACAGCGATGATCATCAAGAGAAAGCCACTAATCATTGTGCCGAATTGACCGACGGAGAACCGCCCGATATGAACTTTTGACAGGCGGTAGCCTAAGGCTGTGCTGACATGAATGGTGATAAAGCTGGCGACGGCGGCCAGAAAGGAGATTAACAGTGGTGAGAATCCGAATAATCCGGCGCCGACGCCGTTGGTTAAGGCGTTGACCGACAGGGCGACTCCCAGAAGAGCGGATTCGAGAAACCCGATTTGGCGTCTGGGTTGGTCAGGGGATAGGCTTTCGAGCTCGCCTATGGACTGGGTAAGCTGTGGATCTTTTCCTTGGCGCGGGAGACCAAGGAATACAAGGCGAATCCCGATGATGATCAGGATGAAGGATCCGAGCAGAACGGGGAGAATGCCGGGGAGAATCGTGGAGATCCACATGCCGAAATAAATACCACAGGCACTGAAAACAAAACAGATGGCGGAAATCAATGTATTTGAACGGAAGCCGATGCGGATGGCGCGGATGCCATAAGATAAGCCGACTCCCACATTATCCAGACTGGACGATATCGTCAAGGCTGCTATGAATACCCACTGGCTCAGGAATTGATTCATCATTTGACTCATAGTGGTCACCTCTCAAGGTATATTTTTTTGTCGTGAGCAACCTAAGGGCGTTTTACCAACCTATGTAACGGAATGGACGGAGACCCCGATTCATTCTATGAAGTTGCTCTATCAGCAGTATATTTTCCAAAGTGTGAATCGGTGACTAAAACGGTCTTCGCCCGCAAGTATCCAGTATTCAGTATTCAGTATTCAGAATGTGGATTTTCTTGTTTTTTATTGATGTTGTTGCAACCTAAGCGACTAATGCGGGCTACGCCCGCAAGTATTCAGTATTCAGGATTCAGTATTCAGAATGTGGATTTTCTTGTTCTTTTTTGACGCTTCGCGTCCGTAAGGGACTAAAGGGCCGGGTGACATAAGGGCAGGAAGGGCAGTAACGAAATGACTTCGTTGGATTTCACCATTGTTCGGCATAGTTTTTTTTGATATAATCAAATCGAGCCTGTTTTCGAGAAGAAAGGATGGATTTGTTATGTCGAATAAAACCCCAGTAAATAAAAAAAGGATCCTGATAGGTGTTATATCGTTGACGATTTTGGGCTTGGTGGCAGTATCCGGGTTTGTGGTCCACAAAAATCTGCCGGGTCAGCGTCTTGCCGTGTATTTAGCCAACAACGACTATGGGGCGGCTTCTGAGCTTTTGGCTATGAGTCCGGAGGGTTTTGGTGTCTCTGCTACCCTGGATGTTTTTGCGCGAACTTATGTTGAAGATGCCTGTGCCGATATGGAAGATGTGAATTTTGTAGCAAAGTATGGGGGCCTTGAGGTGTTAAAGGCCGCGTTGGAGGATCGTGTAACTTTGGGGGCCGACGGTTGTGCGGATCGCTATGGCGCGGGTGATATCTCAGAGGAGCGGTGTCACCGGGATATCGGCCGTATCGGTTCCTTTGGGATGCTTGATGGGGTTATGGATATTTTGGCAGCTGAGATTGATGGAATCAAGATGTCTAAAGCCGCTTTTGGTGAAGGGCGGGACTATTTTTTGAGCGCGAACTACAAGAAGGCTATGATTGCGTTTAACAAAATCGTGCCGAAAGATACAGAGAGTGCCGCCAGAGCCGCCGATCTCAGGGGGCAGTGCCGGGAATCCTATTTCCATGGGGAGTTGGCCCGGGTTAAGGAGCTTTTCGACCGGGAACAATATATTGCGGCTTTTCATGCGTTGGCTCAGTTGAATGAACTCTTCCCGGAGGAAGATGTCATTGCCGCGTTGCTGCCTTCTTATGAACAGAAGAAGAACGAAGTGCGTCTTGTGGATTTTCCCACATCGGATGTGGATCACATCTTCACCCATTGCCTGGTTGCTTTTCCGGAATTATCTATTTCCATGCCGGGTGGGGGCACCTATGATAAGGATTGTCTCACGGTGACCGAGTTTAAACGGATCCTTGAGCAGCTTTACCAGAGAAACTATATGCTGTTCGATATTAATTCTCTCTATGAGACTGTTGATGGCAAGTCTGTGCTAAAAAGCGCAATTCAGGTGCCGGAAGGCAAAAAGCCGTTTATTTTTTCTTTTGATGATGTTGTCTATGATGCCAAAAAATTTGGGAACGGCATGGTGGACAAGCTTGTTGTTAAAGACGGGCGTATCCAGACTTATACCAAAATGCCTGATGGGTCGGAGCTCTATTCGACAGACAACGAGTTCATTCCCATTATGGACGATTTTGTTGAGGAGCATCCTGATTTCTCTTGGGAAGGGGCCAAGGGAACCCTTTGTATGACCGGGTTCGCCGGTATTTTAGGTTATCGAACCCAATCGGGGTCACCCAATCGTGAAGCTGAGATTGAGGCGGTGAAACCTGTTGTGGAAATGTTGAAAGAAACCGGCTGGAATTTTTCCAGCCACAGTTACGGCCACTACGATATGCCTAAGATTGGAGACAGTCTTTTCTTTGCCGATGTGCAGAAATGGCACGAGGAAGTTGAGCCTCTTGTGGGCAAAACCTCTGTTTACGTGTACCCGTTTGGCGCCTGGACCGGTTATGATACCGCTAAACACCAGAAACTGATGGATATGGGGTTCCGAATCTTCTGCGGCGTCGGCGCCAACGGCTACTTCGTTGATGGATTTCCCAAGAAGGGGGCGGGGACAGGGACGGTTTTCATGGACCGTCGGCCCATGGATGGGTACGATCTGCGGGAGCGTGGCAGCAGTTATGTCGCCTTGATAGATACCCAGACTGTTTATGATCATGAGGCACGCTTCATAAAATTCTGGGAGAGTGAGGCTATGGCCGTTACTCGCTCCGCAGGGCTTCCACAGGATCCCGCTGGGCCGCGGCGACCGAAGGAATGAGCCCCGCAATAAAGGACAAGATGCAGCTGATGGCGAGCAGCAACATTGCCGGGCCAAAAGGCAGCTGGGCCAAGTCAGCAACATCAAACATGGCTTCCACGATAATGTTGGCGGGAATACAGAGCAACATCGTGATCAGCAAACCGATCATGCCTGCCGCGAAACCAATGATCAAGGTTTCGGCGGTGAACACATTGAAAATGTTGAACTTGCTGGCACCGATGGAGCGCAGAATGCCGATCTCTTTCTTGCGTTCCAGAACCGAGATATAGGTGACTATTCCGATCATGATGCTTGATACGACCAGGGAGATAGCCACAAAGGCCACAAGCACCGCGCTGATCATGTTGATGATTCGAGTGACTGATGACATCAACGCACCGACGAAATCGGTGTATACGATGGCTTTGTCTTTTTCACCGGTTTCCTTCATACGGGCATTGTAGCCGTCCAGAATGTTGAGGACCTCTTGTTTGCTCTCAAAATCTTTGGGATAGATGGAGACGCTTGAGGGGTTGGCAGGATCGGCGTAACCCAGGAGCTTGAGATTCATTTCGTAGGTTTTTTGTTGGGTGCCCATCATGGAGAGCATCAACTGTGCCAATTCATCCTGGTCCAAGTTGAAGTCAAAGAGATTCTCGAAAGCCCCGGGACTCATGCCCATGGCCGCGCTCATTGTGCTTGACATCTGGCTCATAGCACCGGTTAACGAGGAGGACAGCTGCCGCTGCAGAACGGTCATGAATTGCACCATGAAACCTTCAATGGTTTGTTGAAGGTAAGCCCCGAAGGTGGCAGAGATTTTTTGGAGCAGAGGGCTTAAATCAATGTAGGCGGAGAAATAGCCCTGCACTTTGGCGGATACCTCCGGTTGAGACAGCCACAGGGAGAAATCCGTAAACACGTCGCCTATCAAATTGTCCGGGGCGAACCCGGCCTGTGTCAGATAGGTACCGATTAAGTTTGAAATCTGGGTCATGATTGCGTTGCCGTTGATTATTGACGTCAAGGCAGGCGTCAGAGACGGACTCTGAGATTCCAGCCATGCCGGGAATCCGGCGATCATGGCGTAGGGGTCGGTAATACCTTCAGTGCCGCAGTAGCGCATGTATTCGGTGAGGACGCCTTCGGCAAGGGCATTTAAGCTCGGAACATCTATGGCGTTTGTTAACATTTGCGCCAACATCGCTTGGGCATCCTGTGTTTGCAGAAACGTCCCAAACCCTGTCAACAGGCGCTCTGCTTCTTGGCCGGCATCAGGCAGTCGGTCGGCTAGATAGTCGTTGAGAACCGCGGTGGCGAAGCTGCCCAGTCCGCTCAAGGGCAGGTCGCTCAGTTCCAGGGAAGAGAGAACCACCGACAGATCCATGGCGGGCAGGTTGGGCATGGAGGTTATCAACGCGCTCATATCCATAGATCCCATGTTCAGAGACCCTGACAAATCGAGGCCGCTGAAGGGGTTGCTGCCGAAATCGAAGAGGCCGCCAAAACCGTCTTTATCGATGTTCAGCATCTTACCCATGTCGAAGTCGGTCATTCTTTCGCTGTTGATTTGTTCAAATGTCTTGCCGGTGAATATGTCAACTTCTCGATCAGCGAGTTGGTTCTTGACAATATCGCTGGTGTTTGCTTGCGTTATGAGATAGTCAATGAGTTCCGGCGAGTAGCAGATGCCCGGTCGGAGAGAGGACAGGTCACTGCCCTGTTTGGGGGCGATAACACCTACAATATGCATCTGTTCAGCGCTGTCCACCAGGTTTTTCAAATGGTTTTGATCGTCCCGGTGATCGACATAGATTTCAAACACAGAGTCATAAGTGTAATACTCTGTTGAAGGAATCAGCCTCAGGTCGATGTCCATAATATCCTGGTAATTGTACACCCGCGTATCGCGGGGAACGGTGACGTCTTTTTGGTTCAAGAAATCGTTGAACATTTGTTGCAACAGTTCGGGATCACGCAATCCCAGGGTATACAGCAGGTAATCGGTAATTCGGCCGCCTTCAGAAAGCACCAGAATGCATTCGTTGTAGGATTCGGGCCAATGGCCGGCTAATACATCGTACTGGTCTTCCACAAGGGAGAGTTTTTGCGGCAAAGGGTTGAAGACGCTCATGTTCATGCCGAAGCTCCAGGCCGAGCTGGAACTGCCCATGCTTGCGGCGGAAGGATCCATCATCTGTGACATCATATCCGGGTTGACCTGCCAGACTTTCTGAGAGGTGTCCCCCAGAAAGATCTGGGGGGTCAGATCATAGCCGTATTCGATAGCGTTCACGTATTTCGAAAGTTCGGGCTCGGCGTCTTTGTCCAAAAAGGTTTTGAGTGATGCTAAGTCGTTGGTTGTGATGCTTTTGAATACGCCGGTTAGCATCTTGGCTTCACGTAGGGTGTTCTCATCGGAATCGGATTGCCCTTGAGGGCGCCCATTCCCGTGGTAAGGGTCGTCGCCGTCGTCAGCGGTGGTGCCAAACAGCATGGAAGTCAAATCTATGCCGCTGCGGGTGACAGAGAGGGGGTATTGAGAGAGGGTTCCTTCTTCCACATCTTTGATGTATTCATTGACACCGTTGGCCAGAGCCAGAATGGCGGCGATGCCGATAATGCCTATGGATCCCGCGAAAGCCGTCATAATGGTGCGGCCTTTTTTGGTCATTAAGTTGGAGAAAGAAAGGGCGAGGGATGTCAACAGACCCATGGAAGAGCGTCGTACGGGTTCAGTGCTGTTATCAAGGTCGGTTTCCGGCCAATAGGGGTTGGTGTCTGAAACGACTTGCCCGTCAGACAGATTAATGGTCCGGTTCGCGTAGGTATCGGCCAATTCCGCGTTGTGGGTAACCATGATGACCAATCGATCTTTGGCGATACGCGTCAGCAGATCCATAATCTGCAGGCTGGTTTTGGAGTCCAAAGCTCCGGTGGGTTCGTCCGCCAAGACGATTTCCGGGTTGTTGACCAGAGCGCGCGCGATAGCCACCCGCTGCATTTGCCCGCCGGAAAGTTGGCTTGGTTTTTTGTGTATGTGATCAGCCAGGCCCACTTCCCTCAAAACCCGTTTTGCCCGACTTTGCCGCTCTGACTTGGATACACCGGAAAGGGTCAAAGCCAGTTCAACATTGGATAGCACGGTTTGGTGGGGAATGAGGTTGTAGCTCTGAAAGACAAACCCGATACGGTTGTTGCGATAGGTGTCCCAATCGCGATCTGTGTAAAGCTGCGTGGAAACGCCATCGATCATAAGGTCGCCGATATCGGCGTGATCCAACCCGCCAATGATATTCAGCAGGGTTGTTTTGCCGGACCCGGAGGGGCCAAGGATGGCTGCGAATTCGTTGCCGCGGAAGGTCACGGAGAGACCGTTTAAGGCCGTTTGCTCAAAACCGGCGACATTATAAGCTTTTGTGATGTTTCTAAGTTCAAGCATAGTCAGTTCCTCGCGTTGGTGATTGGTTTTGATGGTATGTGAAAATAAGGATTATCCGGATGTTGGTAGTATAGCAAGAGAATATCAACGGAACCTCAACAAAACATGATATGGCGGAGGTTTTAGTCGCTTAGGTTGCAACAACATCAATAAAAAACAAGAAAATCCACATTCTGAATACTGAATCCTGAATACTGAATACTTGCGGGCGTAGCCCGCATTAGTATCTATACTCATTATAAGACAAAACGACATAATGTCAAAAGAATTGCCAAATTGGGAGGCGGAAATCAGAAGTTAATTCAGAGATGTTTTTAATTTCCAATTGTTGGGCGTCGGCATACCTTCGGAAATTTTTGGATTGGGAGCGGGCGTAAAGAGGGTCGTAATAGTCTGTTATGAGTTCCCGGAATAAGTCGGTCAGGTTGCCTTCCCGGGCCCATTTTTGCCAGCGTGCCATTGTGTTGGTGTTGATCGAACCGCGGAGGCGTTCCAGTCTGGTTGCGAGGAGAGTGGGATCGTCGCCCAAGTGGGCGTATTCGGCCAGGACGTAAGCCAGCCGCGATTCCAGAGGAGCTTGGATTTCCAGGCAGGGCGCGGCGCGCATGGCTTCGAGCAGAGCGTTGGATAGGGTGCGTTTGCCGATATTTCGGCTTTCGGCTTCAATGTAAACGGGTTTGGTGGGATCGAAGCTTTCCAGCTTTTCGACAAGGCAGGTTTCAAACCATCTTTGTGTCGGCTGGTCCTGATTCGGCAGGTCGCCGAATACAGAGCCTCTATGGGCGGCGGTGGCTTCCAGGTCCAGGATTTGATGGCCTTGTTCAGCCAGGGCGACAAGGAGGCGGGTTTTGCCGCTGCCGGTTGCGCCGCACACCACGCGCCACGTGAGGGTGGCGGGAAGGGTTTCCAAAGAGCGGAGAACATGGCGGCGCCAGGTTTTGTAGCCGCCTGCCAGGTATTCGGCTCGCCAGCCGATGAGGTTGAACCAGACAGCGGCACTTTGGCTTCTCATACCGCCGCGCCAGCAGTACAGGAGAGGCCGCCAGGATTTTGGACGGTCGGATAAGGATGTTTGGAGCATGGCGGCTATGTTTTTTGCCACCAGCCCTGCTCCCAGTTTTCTGGCTTCGAAGGGGGCCTTCGCGTACAACAGGCCGACTTCATGGCGTTCTTCGTTGCTGAGGACGGGGCAGTTCCGTGCACCGGGAATGTGGTCTTGGGCGAACTCTGCGGGGGTTCTGACGTCAATGACGGTATCGAAACCGGCAAGGGTTTCCAGAGTGGCCGCCGGGGTTATGGTTATCATGGAGGGGATTGTGTATGGCGGGATGTTCGACAAGGGCGTTGCATCCTTTCCGGTATGTATTTTTGATATTCTGGTCATGGTGTTATTATACCAATCTTCTTTGCGGAGGCAAGCCGGGCTGTGCTACTGCTCACCAAAAACTTGCATAAAAAGCAAGTTTTTTGTGAGCAAGTATTCAGTATTCAGTATTCAGTATTCAGTATAGAGTCAAAAAGACAGTAGAAAACCAGAGACAGATGAAGAGCATTCTGCCTCGACTCCATTAGCCGCTTAGTCCCTTACGGACGCGAAGCGTCAAAAAAGAACAAGAAAATCCACATTCTGAATCCTGAGTTCTGAATACTGGATACTAACAAGGCTGAAAGCCTTGGGTTGTGGGCGAAGCCCACCCTATGCTATACTTTTCTGGAATCGGGGGGAGAAGATGATGACAGACGGCCATAAAGACACGGAGTTTTGTACCAAAGTGAGATTAACCCGGTTTTCTCATGGGGGTGGTTGCGGCTGCAAAATCGCGCCCGCTGTTCTGAAGGCATTGCTGGCTCAGATGCCTGTCTCTGTCGCGCCGCCGGAGTTGTTGATCGGTACAGAAACCAGCGACGACGCGGCGGTTTATAAGCTGAACGATCAACAGGCCTTGATTGCGACGACGGATTTTTTTATGCCTATTGTTGACGATCCTTTTGATTTCGGACGTATCGCGGCGGCTAACGCGCTTTCGGATATTTACGCGATGGGAGGTTCGCCGATTCTGGCGTTGGCTTTGGTGGGAATGCCTATCGACAAAATACCGGCAGAGGTGATTGGCCGGATTCTGGCGGGAGGGGCTCATATATGCCGTGAGGCGGGGGTTCCGTTGGCGGGCGGGCATTCGATCGATAGTGTGGAACCGATTTACGGATTGGTGGCTATGGGGTTGGCCCATCCCGAGAAAATCAAAAGCAATGCGGGAGCCAAGCCCGGGGACGTGTTGATTCTGGGGAAACCCTTAGGGATTGGTGTGTTGAGTGCGGCTTTGAAACAGGAGAGGTTAGAGGAGGCCGGTTATGAGGCTATGATCGCTGTCGCCACCCGGTTGAACCGAATCGGGGTCAAACTTGGCCGGCGTGATGATGTCCGTGCTATGACCGATGTCACAGGATTTGGCCTTCTCGGCCATTTGCTTGAAATGTGCCGGGGATCCGGTTGCCGGGCACAACTGAACAGCGGCGCGTTGCCGATGATTGAGGAAGCATGTGTTTTGGCTCGGGAGGGGATTGCGACAGGAGCGTCTGAGCGAAATTGGGCTTCTTACGGCGATGAGGTTCAGCTGGGGGATGTTGATCCCTGGATGCAGATTTTGCTCACCGATCCTCAAACCAGCGGCGGGTTGCTTGTGGCTTGCGGGGCAGAGGCTGCGGGAGACGTGCTGGACCTTTTCCGCAAGGAAGGGTATGGGGCGGCAGAAGTGGGCGTGTTGGAATTGTGGGAGAAGGGGGCGCGGATAGGAGTCACGTAATGTTTTGACGTCCAAGAGTTCCAAAGAGTCTTAGTCGCTTAGGTTGCAACAGCATCAATAAAAAACAAGAAAATCCACATTCTGAATCCTGAATACTGAATACTGGATACTTGCGGTCGAAGACCGCGTTAGAGCCGGATCAATTGTGCGAAACCCGCCGCCAATTCTTCGTCAGTGGGGATGGAGTCGCTCATATTCCTGCTGTTGTAGCTCATATAGGCTTGCATATCGAAGTATCCTGTGCCGGACAGACCGGTCAGAATGGTTTTGGGTTCGCCGGTTTCTTTGCATTTCAGGGCTTCGTCGATGGTTACTTTGATGGCGTGAGCGGATTCCGGTGCCGGCAGGATGGTTTCGTGTTTGGCGAAAAGGGTGGCGGCGTCGAATACGGCGGTTTGTTCGACGGCTCTGGCTTCATTAAGGTAACCGTCATGATAGAGTTTGGAGATGATGGGGCTCATGCCGTGGTAGCGGAGTCCGCCGGCATGGTTGGCGGAGGGCATGAAACCGCAACCCAGGGTGTACATTTTGATCAGAGGCGTGGTTTGGCCGACGTCGCCAAAGTCGTATGCGAATTGGCCCCGGGTCAGTGTCGGGCAGGATGCCGGTTCTACGGCGATGAAATACGGGTTGGCGGTGCTGTTCAGTTTGTCGCCCATAAACGGGGCCATGAGACCCCCTAGGTTGCTGCCGCCTCCGGCGCAACCGATGATGATGTCGGGGTATTCGCCGATTTTTTCCATAGCGGCTTTGGCTTCCAGGCCGATAATGGATTGGTGCAGCACAACGTGGTCGAGTACCGACCCGAGTACATAGCGAATGTTGTCGTTGCTTAGAGAGAGTTCTATCGCTTCTGAGATCGCGCAGCCTAAAGAACCGCCGGTGTCGGGGTCGCGTTCCAGAATGCCGCGCCCGGCTTGTGTGGTGGTTGAGGGGGAAGCGATGACGGAGGCGCCGTAGGATTCCATGACGGCTTTTCTGTAAGGTTTTTGTTGAGAGGAAACTTTGACCATGAACACCGTCAGATCCAGCCCGAAATAGGCGCAGGCCATGGCAAGAGCTGTTCCCCATTGTCCGGCGCCGGTTTCGGTGGTGAGACCTTTGAGTCCTTGCTGTTTGGCGTAATAGACTTGAGCGGCCGCCGAGTTGAGCTTATGGCTGCCTGAGGTGTTGTTGCCTTCGAATTTGAAGTAGATTTTGGCCGGTGTGGCGAGAGTTTTCTCCAGGTTGTAGGCTCTGATAAGGGGAGATGGGCGGTAGGTCAGATAATAGTCAAGGATATCCTGAGGGATCTTTATGAAGCGGTCAGTGGTGTTGAATTCCTGGGCACAGAGTTCGGCGCAGAATATCGGTTCCAAATCTTTGGCCGCCATGGGTTGTTTGGTGCCGGGATGTACAAAGGGGTCGTGTTGTTCTTTCATGTCGGCTTTGATGTTGTACCAGTTCTGCGGGATTTCGTGCTCCTCCAAATATGTTCTGTATGGTATCTGGGGCATACAAAATCAGTCCTTCCTTTATCATTATGGGCTTAATCATAACGTATCCGCCGATATTTATCAAGTTTTTGGCTGTTGGGGCGACAGGTGTCGAAAGGTATCAGGTATCAAAAATAGTTTAATTTGTTTAGATTTTCCGATTGCCATAGTTCTGCCTGATGTGTTATATTTTGTAGTGTCCACATGAATAATTAATTTTATTGAGGTGAAAAATTTGGAAAAGCGTATAGGGAGATCTGTGGGTATTCTGGTCTTTATCTTGGTTTTTGCTCTGACAGGCTTTGGATGCGGTGAGAAAGACACACCGGTAGAAGTTGTCAAAGAACCTGAATTAATCGAGAGTTTTCAAGGGCCCCAGCTTAAGCCGGTCAGGCTCGTTATCTCTAAGATAGGGATTGACGAAAAAATCGAAGCTGTGGGAAAAGATGAGAACGACGATATGGAAGGTCCGCCCGGACCCATCGGGATTTCCTGGTTTCAGTCTGATGACGGAACCTTTCCTTCTCCCGGCTGGACGGGGAACGCTCTGATAACCGGCCATAATTATTTCAATCTGGTTGCGGGAACGTTTGTCGATCTGCATAAGTTGGAAATCGGCGATACGGCGGAATTCACCTATGAAGACGGATCAAAAGGGCTTTTTGTGGTGCGGGGTAGGAAGATTTATGATGAGACGGATACAACCAGTTTTAAAGCCGACAAGGTTATGTCTTCAAGCGGTGAAACCAGAACGACAATTATCACTTGTCACGGGGAGAGAAAACAGGGCGGCGGTTATCCTCAGAGGGTTGTCCTGGTTTTTGAAGCGGTTGAACATGTCAGTGCCAGCGGCGAGAAGCTGTCGGTTATTGGCGAATTGAAAGAGTGATCTCTTCCGGTTCGCAGCTGTGTAGCTGTGTTGGAGGGATTGATGTGTGATTGAATGAGTGAGACGGCTTAGGGCATGGCCTTTCGCCGTCTTTTTGCCCTTACAACTATCATACCGATTTCCTCCCAAAACACCCATGATACACCGAATAGAGTTGATTATCCCCGGGTTATGCTGATGCAACGTCTGGAGGACAGACCTATCCACATAATTAAAGACGGCAATAACGACATTACTAAATACACATACATTTCTTTGGTATGAAGAAAGTACGATATAGTAACCCCTATCGGGTAGAATGGTACCCTAATTATATATTCTAAAGCGCTATCATATAAAGTGAAGGTTATGACAATAATTAGCATGGCTAAAACGATAACAGACAAAATATCTATCAGCGAATTCCCTGCATTTGAAAGGATTGTTTTTCCGGATATGAAATACACTAAAACTACAAAAATAGTATAGGCGGTTACCGAAAGCACGGCAACAACACCTTCTGTTCTCAAAAGAAAGGTGAGTGGATATAAAAGAACAACACACAAACATAAATGAATAGCAATCGCAATTAAATTGTTTTTGAGCAATATAGCCATAATCTGTTACCTCCTTATCACATCATCTCTGGATGTTCTTCTTGTTGATCATGGCTAGCCAGAATGGATCCGGGGATCGCCGACAGTTCATGTTCCTGTTTTTAGGCGTTAGTGGTAATCACTATGACTTCTGTGTTTGACACTTGATGTCTTTTGAAACAGCTTAAAATGGTTATTTGCTATGATAAACGTATAGAATTTTTCCATCACTTTTTCTTATATGGGCTACGGGCACACCGCCATACATATTATCGGGAAGGTTTCCTGTTACGACCCAATATCCTCCTATGACGTTATATTTTGCTTTAAATGACTGCTTCACATAAATCGAGTCGCCATATATTTCGAACCAGACCGCTTCGGCGATTTTTATTGCAGTCTCTTCATTTGGCACAAATCCATTAATTGGTGTGACACCTTTCATAAATAGAAAGTGGAAAATATTAAGGTTCAGAAAAACAAACATAAGAAGCATAGAGGCCAAAATAATAATTAGCGACTTGTTGAGCATTGGATGTTCCTCCTAACGCGGGCTTTGCCCGCAAGTATTCAGTATTCAGAATGTGGATTTTCTTGTTTTTTGTTGACGCTTCGCGTCTGAAAGGTACTATAGTGTTTGTTTGATAAAATGTTTTGTGCATTAACGCCTCAAGAAGAACGTTTTGTTATCATTGAGATCCCCATAGTCAAAGATGGCAAGAGGGAGGTAATTAAATAAGATAATTTCTCATTAACTTTGAGAAAATAGGATATAGTATGCCCGACTGGATAAAAGGGAATCCTTATCACACGTTCTGCAGGCGTATCATATGCAAATAGTATAACTATTGAAAGTATTACGAATAACACAGTTACAGATAAAGTATTTGCGACGATGCTACGAGAACTGATTAAGAATTTTTTCCCTAAAAAATAATACAGACTTATTGCTATTGAAGAATAAATCACAACCAAGAAACCGTTTATTGCTGTAACCCATATTTCATAGCTTCTGTCATACCATACACCTCCCCACCACAAATAATTCATAGGTAAAAGTAATAGGGCGCATAGAAATAAATGAATTACAATAGAGATTAGATTATTTTTAAATACAACAATCATACCGATTTCCTCCCAAAACACCCATGATACACGATACCGAATAATTCGACTGTGGATGACAAATTCCCTTTGTTTGGTCATATTGTGTTTGGAATTATAAGTGTAGTTGTAGAACGGCAAAATAAGCGTTTGAAATAGTAAAATATTTATCATTTTTGATCTCCTGATCTTTTTCATACATGGGGAAAAGTGCTATTGTATTTGACGGAAGAATCATATATAATAAGTAAGGACTTTAGTCTTCGCGACTATTATTTTTATTTTTGAGGTGAAGGATCTGCATGGAGGTAAGAGAAGTCAAGGGATTGGCGGACAAGTATGGAGAAGAATTCATATCTGTTGCCGAACCGATTTTTTCTCACGAGCTTTATCAAAGTATGAAGGATATCGCTCATCATGATGATTCGGTTTATGATCATTGTTTGAAAGTGGCCTATTATGCTTACAGGGTTGCAAAAAGATGGGATTGGGACGTGGAAGCGACGATACGTGGCGCCTTGTTACATGATTTCCATCTCTATCAGTTCACGAAGCGGCCTGACCGGAATATTCTGATGGAAGGGTTGCGCCATTCGCGTCGGCATCCCAAGCAAGCCTTGGAAAATGCTGCCATGTGTTGGGACATCTCCAGCAAAGAAAAGGATATTATTGTTCACCATATGTTTCCTTTCGCAATTCCTCGGTGCCGGGAGGCGTGGCTTATTTCTTTCGCGGACAAATTTGTGGCGGCTTGGGAGTATTCCTCTAGGGCAAAACGGGCTGTCTTACCGCGTATGAGGATGCTTCGGCAAAGAATCTGAAGAGAACCTGAGCGTATCGAGGTTCATAAAATATTTTCGCGTTGAATTGGTAATAATTGCAGAGAGGGATTTCGATAGCCCTCGAATAGGGGGGTTATGCTTATGCATGGGCTGGCCTTGTTGTGCGCGGTGATGTTGTGGATCCTGGTCGGTTTTTTTTACCGGTGGAAAATCAGGTTGCGAATCACGGCTGAGAATGATCATGTCAGTGTGAAGGTTGGATGCGGGCCTACGAAAGCCGGCGCGGTTTTTCAGGTGTCTTCGGCGAGTTTTCAAGGGATTGTCAGCGACGTTAAGGCTGTTGTCGCCGGGATGAAGGCAGAATCTGCTAACCCGGAAAAGCGAGGGAAGCGGGCGAAGGCAAAGAGAAAAAAAGAGGAAAAGGCTGGAGAACATAAGGCGATTAAGTCGAAGGGCCGGATTATCCGAAACATACATGTTCTATGGGCAAGGATCAGTGTTTTACTGGCCTTGCGGCGTCGGGTCAAAAGGTTGTTGTTTGCTTTGACGAGAAAGATGGAGGTTCAGGCGCTGCGAGTCAGTGTGGAAGGAGGCGTGGGAGACGCGGCTCAGACGTCTTTGATCAGTGGAGCTCTTTGGATGGTGTGGGGTATGCTGATCGCGCATCTCTACAAACGAGTAAGGGTTACCGGTGAGGAAATCGGGCTTAGGGTCAGCCCGGATTTTGAGGAGGTCGGTGTAAAAATCGACGTTCTGAGTATAGTCAAGCTCAAAACGAGCCATATTATTGTTAAAAGTGTGCAGATGATTTTATGGTTTCGCCGTGCCAAACATATGTTAGAATAGGAGGGATGAATTGTGTCGGAACACCCCATGGAAGGTCTTATGAAAACGATTTTGGATCGTATCCAGAATATGATTAATGTGAATACGGTGGTTGGCGATCCGGTGGAAACACGCGGTGGTGCGACTATTATTCCTATTTCTAAAGTCAGCTGCGGGTTCGCGGCAGGGGGCAGCGAGTTCGATTTTCAGGCTTTGGACAGCAAAGCTAAAGATGCCGCATCGGATAAAAACAGCCAGATCAATGCCCAAGGGAACCCCCAGGGGAGTGGCCAGGCGAATGCGCAAGCGGGCGGGCAGAATCTGCCTTTCGGTGGCGGCAGTGGCGCCGGGGTATCGATTAAGCCTATTGGATTTCTTGTCGTGAATAAGGATCAAGTCAGACTGTTGCCGGTGGACGGGAACATGGCGGATCGTATTATTGACGAAGTCCCCAATCTCATCAGCAATCTGAAAGAGGCTCTCAGCAAGAGGAAAGATAATCGCTCGGCTGAGCCTGAGGTGGGTTTGTTTGAAAGTTGACAGTCTGTTGGAATGTTGACAGCCGAACGGCGTGAAACCTGAATAAACCGGCCCTTTCTGTCATAGATGTGACAGGGAGGGTTTTTTCTCATGCTCAACATCATTTGGATTGTTTTGCTCTGTGTGGGGATTCTGGTAGCGGCTTTCACGGGAAATATCGGGGTGGTGACGGAGTCGGCTCTCAAAGCCGGTGAGCTTGGTGTTAAGACGGGGATCCAACTTATGGGTGTGATTGCTTTATGGATGGGTCTTATGCGTCTTGCTCAGAAGTCCGGGATTGTGTCGGCGATTGCCAAGGTGTTCGGACCTTTGCTGGCGCCGTTATTTCCTGATTTGAAACGGGAAAGCGAGGCGTGGGGGGCTATTGTGATGAATTTGTGCGCGAATATTCTGGGGTTGGGCAACGCGGCGACACCTTTCGGGTTGAAGGCGATGCAGGAACTCCAGAAGGAGAACCCTCATCCTGATCAAGCCAGCCGCAGTATGATTACGTTTTTGGCTTTAAACACGTCGTGTATCACCTTGGTACCGGCCACCATAATTGGGATTCGTATTGCAGCAGGGTCGGCGAACCCGACAGAGATTATCGGAACGACAATTTTTGCCACCTGTTGCGCTATGACTTGCGCGATTGTGGCGGATTGGTTGTTCCGCCGCAGGAACCCGGTATGATGCAGGTTATCACGCAAATAAGCGTTTGGATAATTCCGGCGCTGCTTTTTTTCATACCGCTTTATGCTTTTTGGCGCAAGGTGCCTATCTATGAGACTTTCGTCGAGGGGGCGGAGGATGGGTTCAAAACCGCTGTCAAAATCATTCCGTTCCTTATTGGTATGTTGGTGGCGATTCAGGTTTTTGTTGATTCCGGGGCGTTGCAGTTGGTGGTGACGGTATTGACGCCGTTGTTCGATAGGTTTGGCTGGAATACGGATCTTCTCTATATTATCCCGTTAGCGATTATGCGCCCTTTGAGCGGAAGCGGTGCTTTGGGGGTGTCAACTCAACTGATAAATGAATTCGGACCGGACTCGTTGGTGGGGCAGTTAGCGTCGACGATGCAAGGGAGTTCGGATACAACGTTTTTCGTTCTGACGGTATATTTCGGCGCGGTAAGGATCAAACAGTACAGGTATGCGATTAAAGTGGGATTGATTGCTGATTTGGCCGGGTTGGTGGCTTCGATCTGGATTGTGACACGGGTGTTTGGGTGAGAGGAACCTTCTGTTGAACAGCGATAAGCATAAAACCCCTTCTCTTAACAGAAGATATTTTAACGGATTCTTTATCAAAGGGGGTTTCAATTATGTGTCCGCAAGTTGTTTCCACATACAGTTATCCTGTCGATATTCCTTTAGGATTTCCCCCACAGCATCAGGACAGCCAGCCCGGGCGCGAGTCTGTCATGACACCGGAACCTATGTATGACAATCCCCGCTATTGTTCGGCGAATAAGCTTCTTGGCCGGGTGGTTCTGATAACAGGCGGCGACAGCGGTATTGGGCGTGCGGTGGCGATTGCCATGGCCAAGGAGGGGGCTGATGTGGTGATCACCCATTTGACGGAGGGGCAGGATGCCGAAGTCACGCGGAATGCCGTGGAGAAAGCCGGCGGGTGTTGTCTGGTTTTGCGGGGGGATCTGCGTACTGAGGAAGGGGTCGGGGCGATTGTCGCGCAGGTTTTGGGGGCGTTTCCGACAGTGGATGTATTGGTCAACAATGCCGGCGTGCAGTTTCCGCAAAACAGTATAGAGGATATTACAACAGACCAATTGACCCGGACTTTTGAGACAAATATCATGAGCTGTTTTCATATGGTGCGAGAGGTGTTGCCTCATATGCGCCCCGGCAGCTCGATTATCAATACGACGTCGGTAACAGCCTATGAGGGTAAAGAGACTTTGATTGACTATTCTTCAACCAAAGGGGCTATTGTGTCCATGACTCGTTCGCTGGCGCTGTCCCTGGCTTCCCGGGGGATCAGAGTTAATGCCGTGGCACCCGGACCAACTTGGACGCCGTTGATTAGCGCCAGTTTTTCAGCGGAAGAGGTGGCTGCGTTCGGCAAAAATGTGCCCTTGGGCCGGGCTGCCCAACCTTTTGAGCTCGCGCCGTCTTACGTGTTCCTGGCTTGCGAGGATTCGGCATTCATGACCGGACAGGTTTTGCATGTGAACGGGGGGAGGTGTGTGGAGAGTTGAAAAAGTCCGCCGCCAACCTTGCCACCTGTTCCGGTGCGCGGGGAATTGAGAGACGATGATCACCGTTGGGAACCACGGTGAGGGGGATATGAAATTTCTTTGCAAAAGTTTGGACATCGCTGAGTGGAATCGTTTCATCTGATTCGCCATGGATCATAGTTGCAACCTAAGCGACTAAGGGATATCACAGTCTGTTGCCACCAAAGATAATGTGACGAAGAAGTCCGGCAAGCACGGCAAGCACGTTACCAGAGACTTCATGTGGGATGCGAGCCACCGGGCGTGACCTGGTGGGTGAGGTTGCCGTGGGCGTCCCATTCCTGAGCCCATTGGCCACCTTCGGGTTCGGGCAGGCTGACGGGCTTATGATCTTCGTTGAAGGCGGCGCTGACAGCGCTGCCGTCGGGCAGCACGGTGCTGATCAGGTTGCCGTAGGCATCGTAATTCCAAGCCGTGGTATTGCCGCTGGGGTCGGTTTCCGAGTGAGTGCGCCCCTGCGCGTCGGATTGATAGCTGGAGACGCATCCCAAGGGATCGATGCTCGCGACGGGCTGTTTCAGCTCGTTGCATTGAAAGATGGTGGTGTGGCCGAGGGAATCGGTCGAGCGCGTCTCCAGATGTTCCAGGTCGTACTCGAATCGGGTGTCGTATAGCTCGCCATCGCCCCAGGCGTGGTCGACGCGCCAAAGTTTGTCTGAATGCAGTTGATAGCTGTAGTAGAACGACAGGCCGTTGCGGTCGGTATGGCACCATCTGGTGTCCGGTCTGGTATTCAAAGCAATAGGGCTGATCCCTTGCATCATAGACGGCGATCAGGTCGCCCTGGCTGTCCTGTTTATAGCGGATCAGAGGGTATGCCCGGCCTGTTGCGTCGGTCAGTGTGAGTTGGCCGAGCTTGCCGGGGAGGAGACCGCTTTGCACTGGATGACGCGCCCAGTCGGTGCTTCGCTGCGCATCTCGACCAAGCGTGTCAGAACGAGTTTTTTCGTTGCGTTCAAACTGCCAGGCGTTGCCGCTCTGGTCTGCCAGACAGTCCAGGGGCAGGGTGAGCGCCCCGGCAAGCAGCTCCTCGATTGGCAGCGCCTCGCTTGGAAGTGTAGAGATGTTCCTTGGTGTTTACTTAACTGTTGATTGAGGTCGGTGTCATAGCTGTTGAGCGTTTTTCTCAGGGACAGGGAAGCTTTCGCATGAGAGGAATTCGCTAACTGTTGAATACAACATACAATACAACATCCGAGGACAGAAAAAAGGCGTTTGTGTTGTGATGTGACTTTTCGGCAGAGATTATGGTCAGTAGGATGAGTAATGGTTGACGTACAACTCCTGCCAAACTATTATTTGTTCAAATTCGGCATAATTATCTAGGAATCCTGAAGGAAACACATGGGGGGGGGAGAACTATCAAAAATGCAAATGAAGCAGATATCTCTCGAAACAATAGGAATAGGCTGAGAGGAGGACTATTGAAAAGCTTCAATACGAAATCCGAATAATGGGGGTATTGTCGCTTCATGATGTATTCTTAATAATAATAGTAATGGAGGAGTGGAGCCCAGTTCCAAGTCAATCAGCTATTTGCAAGACTGTAAAAGGTCATACAAATAATGTTGGGCTTCGGATTATAATTGAAAGGAGGTTCAATCATGCTAAAGAAAATCTTGCTAATTACCGGCATATTGGTTATATTTTCAAGCTATAGTGTTTTTGCAGAAGAATATCTTAAGGAGGCTATAGGAAATACCCAGCAACATGATGAGATAACAAATCTTCTGGAACAAAAGACTATAAGGGATTATCGGATTATTACGGATCCTTTAAGATCCCATGGGAATATCCCTGGATTTGCGGGAAATATATCTGATGAAGTTATTGACTCAGAGATATCCTTCGGGAACGTTCGTTCCCTGTATTCTTTCTCTGATAAAATACCAATAAATCAGGATTTCGACAATATTAAGTCCGGAGATTTCCTTGAACAAATAGATTTATACTTTGTGCCGGTTTTGATTAATGGGGAAGCCGTTGGAATAGCAATGATTCAAAAGGACAATGACAATACTTTTTATGTCCTTGGCATGAGTGGCAGATACTTGGCCAAAATGGTTGAGGACACTGAAAGATCAGCCAATGAACTGGATAATGCCGAAACCACAGAACTGTTTCTGGTATACCATATGCCTTATTTTATAGGCATCATCGTAGAAAATAGTACAGAAACTTTTGCGATCCCGTCAATTCCTTTCTTGGATGAGGATGTTCCTTTATATAGTAAAGCTTCTATGTCGCAGATACTGCCGGAAATTATTAAGACTCAGAAAAATTTTGCACCAGACAGTGTTGGTGGCAGGTCATCGACAGAAATGAACAATCAAATAATAAAGCTCCTTCCATTTGCAGCCGCTATTGGATTATTGATAACACTAGCCGCTTTTTTGCTAATAACATATCGTGTTATAAAGAAAGCGGAATGAATTTCGGGGAGAACTGCCAGAGTCAAAGTGCCCTTAGCCCGGATTAATTAAGGACTAAGGGCGCTCTATTTCTTCGTGTTAGTACCTTACAGACGCGAAGCGTCAATAAAAAACAAGAAAATCCACATTCTGAATCCTGAATACTGAATACTGGATACTTGCGGGCAGAGCCCGCGTCTAATTCCAGGCTGACGCAAACAAGTACCGTCAACGAATAAGTTGTAGCAGCGGATGAATTCTGCTATGATAGTACAGTATCTTGGCTCCTGATCGTATCACAAGGAAGAGGTGGCGACAATTATACCGCTAAAGGATATCGAGGCGGCGGCAGCCCGCTTGAAAAACATCATTCACGACATACCCATGAGCTCATCAAAAACCTTTTCCCAGTCAACAGGTGCAGAACTCTATCTTAAATTCGAAAATCTGCAAAAAACCGGCTCCTTTAAAGTGCGCGGAGCCTACAATAAGATCATGAAGCTCTGCGAACAAGGCGAACTCAATGCTGTCGTGGCCTCCAGCGCCGGTAACCACGCCCAGGGAGTGGCTTTTGCAGCAAATGCCGCCGGCGTTGACGCAACGATAGTTATGCCGCGCAGCGCACCCATCGCAAAGGTCCAGGCTACCCAAGGATACGGGTGCAAAGTCGAACTCCACGGTGTCATTTATGACGACGCTTATGACAGAGCGATGGCGATCCAGGAAGAAACCGGCTCGGTGTTTATCCACCCTTTTGACGATGACGACATCATCGCCGGCCAAGGAACCATCGGACTGGAGATTTTACGGGATTTGCCCAGTGTCGATATTATTTTTATACCGGCAGGAGGGGGCGGGTTGCTGGCGGGAATTGCCTCCTGCGTGAAACAGGTCAACCCCCGGGTCAAGATTGTCGGTGTCCAGGCAGCCGGCGCCCAGAATATGACCAAGTCTTTCCGTGCCCAATCTATGACTATTGACGAAAGAATGCATACCATCGCTGATGGTATCGCTGTCAAAAAGCCCGGGGTTCGCACTATGGAGATCATCAACACTTATGTGGACGATATGCTCACTGTCACCGACAGCGAAATCGCCGCCACAATTCTTATGCTTCTGGAACGGTCCAAACAGGTTGTGGAACCTGCCGGCGCTGTATCCCTGGCGGCAGCATTGAACAACCGCAAAATCAATATTGAAGGCAAAAAAATCGTTTGCCTGCTCTCGGGAGGCAACATTGATGTGAGTTTCATTCATCGTATCGTGGAAAAAGGTCTGCTTACCCGTGGCCGTAATATGAAGTTCCAAACGGTTATGCGTGATGTGCCGGGCAGCCTGGAAAAATTCGCTGCCATCGTGGCGGATAACAATGCCAATATAACCATGGTGCAACATGACCGGCTCAAAGCCGATCTTGATATTGATGAAGCGATTCTGCATGTGGTTTGTGAAGTCGGTGGGTTTGAACACGGTCGTCAGGTCGTCTCGGATCTGGAGCGCGAGGGGTACCGTGTTCTCATGGAGTCAGAAGCAGACCCCGCTGTTGAGGATTCCGATGAAAACAAATAGTGAGGCGAGCCGTCTGCAAAAAGTCCTGGCCGGTGCAGGGGTGGCTTCCCGGAGGCAGGTCGAAAAAATGGTGGCGCAAGGCCGGATCAAAATCAACGGTCAAGTGGTCATCGAGCAAGGACGCCTGATAACTTCCGAGGATCGTGTCGAAATCGACGGAAAAAAAATTAATCTGGCCAACAAAACTTATAGCTACATCATGTTACACAAGCCTCGCCGCGTCTTAAGCACGGTCAAAGACGACCATGGCCGCAAATGCGTACGCGATCTGTTGCCGAAAGAGATCGGCCGGGTCTATCCGGTAGGGCGTCTCGATTATGAGACATCCGGGCTTCTGCTGATGACCAATGACGGCGAGCTGACCCTGAAACTTACCCATCCACGCTATAGCGTGCCAAAAACATACCGGGTATGTCTGGACAAAGAACTGAAAAGAGCAGATCTGCAAATCCTCCGCCGTGGTGTGCCGCTTGAAGATGGGGTAACACGCCCTGCCAAAGTTGTTGCTGATCCAAAGTTCTTCGGTTCAGAGAATGAGAAAGGTTCGGAGCATTGGGTGGAACTGACTCTGAGTGAAGGGCGCAACCGGCAAGTCCGGCGCATGTTTGAACACTTCGGCTATGAGGTGCTTGCGCTGGAACGAACAGCGTATGCTTCCCTGAGCTTGCAAAACCTGGCTTCGGGATCTTACCGCAATCTGACAGCTCAAGAGATAGCTTCACTGAGACAGTGGGGAACAGGAGAAATCACTCAATAACCGAGTATGGAGGTTACGATAATGCCGATGCCTTCCGCCCAAATGGTTTTTTTATCAGACAATTGTCTGAATATCAAAAAACCTTTCGCGACCACTTGCTGGGAGTGCTTTAAAATGTGCCCTCATAACGCGATTAACGAGATCAAGCGTATTGATCCGAACAAGTGTACAGATTGCGGCATCTGTATGGCGGTCTGTCCCAGCGACGGTTTTGTTGACCGATCTGTTGACGAAATCAAAAACCATATCTTTGGCGGGGTTGGCGTTTCTCTGAGTTGTCCGGCGGCGCAACCGGGTGTATGCGAAATCAGTTGTATCGGGATGTTCGATCGGGATGCCTGGACGACGCTGCTGCTGTTATCGAGCACCAAAGAGGTTTGTATTCATACGGGCGAATGCGCCGCTTGTGAGGACCTGAAAGCATGCTCCCAGAGTGTGGAGACTCTCAAAGAAGTGTTGAGTCAATGGACCTTGCCAAACAATATGAAAATTGAGATCGTCCCTTGGGACGGGAAAACTGTTTCCGACAAACCGGGATCAGAGGGGGAACCTCCAAGGGGGGCGGATGTGTCAGTGAATACGGCCAATGCATCAGCGAACAAGTCAGTGATTCATACAATCGGTGAGCTGCGTGAACAGAACAAATTAAAAGATAAGCTCAAGGCTATGTTCACACCTATCTTAGCCGAAGAATCTTACAACATACCGCGTTCGCGCCAGTGGCTTCTGGAGGCTCTCGGTCTCGTGCCCGGTAAAATCCCTTTTCAGTCTTACAGAATCAACGATAAATGTACGGCGTGCGGCGTTTGCGCCCATGTTTGTCCCCAAGGCGCGATGACTCATATTAAGGATAACGGTGTAGAACGTATCATATATCAGCCATACCTTTGTGTTCACTGCCAAAGATGTTTGAAGGTGTGCGGGCCCCAAGCCATCACAGGGGAGGATATGGCCTTGGATGAACGCTTTATTCGAGGCAAAATTCTGTTGCAGGAAGTTACCCCGCGACTATGCGCGAAATGTGGACGACAGATTTTCCATAAGTTGGAGCCGGGACTTTGTATTGGATGCGCTCGTGAAGATCCTGAGCTCAAGGGTATACTCTATTAAGCCAGGTTATATGGTCTGGTGGTCTGGGAGAGTCGTGGGGAAAGCTGGAGGAAATGTGGACGATAGACGGATCGTTGTTGTAGGGGGAGGCGCAGCTGGGTTGATGGCAGCCGGTTTGGCGGCGCGTACCCTCGCATGTGAGCATCAGCACCAGGTTAAGGTCATTTTGCTGGAGAAGGGAGACCGGCTTGCTCGTAAAGTGCTGCTTTCCGGTAAAGGGAGATGTAATATTACTCATGCCGGTGAGATCGGTGATTTCATTGAGGCTTATCCTGGGAACGGGAAATTTCTGCACTCTGTGTTGCGGCTTTTTGATAACGGGGCACTGCGGGATTTCTTACGAGAACGAGGTGTGCCGACAAAAGTGGAACGAGGCGGCCGGGTTTTTCCGGAGAGTGATCGGGCGGAATCTGTGGCGCAAGCTCTTATCGGGTTTGCTCAAGATCAAGGCGTGGAGATTCATTTGAATCAAAAAATAGATGCGATTTGTTTGCATGGAGAAAACGGCATCGAAAGGTCGGCGGCGGTGCGGGGGAGTGTAGCCGGTGTTGCGGCAGGGGATAGAGTCTGGTCGGCGGATGCCGTTATTATGGCTGTCGGTGGCGCGTCTTATCCGGGGACCGGATCAACAGGGGACGGGTACGCCATGGCGGGTACCGTGGGCCACAAGGTCGTGGCGCCAATGCCCTCTTTGGTGCCGCTGAGAACGGCGGAGTCTTGGCCTGCCACAGTCCAAGGGTTGTCTTTACGCAACGTCAGGCTATCATTATGGATTGATGGTGTCAGAAGACAGGACCACTTTGGCGAGATGCTTTTCACACATTTCGGTGTCTCGGGGCCGATTGTTCTTACCTTGAGCCGAATGGCGGCACAAGCTTTGGGTGATGGATCCGCCGTTGGGCTCAGACTAAACCTGAAACCGGCTCTAACTCAAGACATGTTGGTGGAACGCCTGAATAGAGATTGGGCGAAAATGGGGGCACGGCATTTCAAGAACGCTTTGGGAGATCTGTTGCCGAAAAATCTTATTCCCGTCCTTGTTGAACTGTCGGATATCGATGGCGCCAAACAGGTTCGTCAGATCAATCCCAAGGAGACTCGGCGACTGGCGGAGTTGTTGCAGGCTATACCCTTGACGGTGACTGGGACTTTAGGCCTAAAAGCTGGGATTGTCACAGCCGGCGGTGTCGATGTTCGCTCTCTCGAGCCAAGGACTCTGGCGTCTAAACATATCAGAGGGCTCTATTGGGCCGGCGAGGTTGTTGATATTGACGGCATAACCGGCGGCTATAATCTGCAAGCGGCGATCTCTATGGGGTATGCGGCGGGACTGAGTGCCGCGAAAGGGCTTCTGACACCAGACTTTTGACATACGGACTTAGGGGTGGGCATATGATGTTTATGAGGTGATCAAATGCCTGGGCAGCGTTCGTACAGGCCGCGGAACATAAGACTTCGGCGTGTTGGAAGAAAAAATCAATATCAAGGGGTACAAAATCAAGGGGTACAAAGAAATCTCCTTCGTTTCGCTGTGTTGCTGGCGGTTGTCTTTGTATTGTTTCAGATGCGGTTGGCTGCTGATCCTGTAGAGATGTATATGCGGGTCGTTGGCGATGCCGCCTCTCCGGCGATGACTTTTTACGGGAACAGCCCGGAGGAAAACCAACAAGTATTTATTCGAACATTGCCTGAAGGCGTTGGTGTTCGCGTTTGGCAGAAAGAGATTTGTCTGGGAGAGGTTCCGGTGGCGGGCAAGGCTTTCATGGTAAGCGTCGGGACCATTCTTCTCGACGCGCGCGGTTTGGGGGACGGGATTCGTGTAGAAATCACCTTTCTTGGCCAAAAATATACCCTTGATATGATTGAAGAGGTTATGACTTTTGATGTAAAAAGATAGAACGGCTCTTAAGGAGAAGCATAAAGAATAAAACAAAAATATTAGAAATTTATAACAATTCCTCGATTTTTGAGGTATAATTAAGGCTGTCACATTTTAAAAAGTGAATTGTGTGTCAATTCAATACAAATCACATTTAGAATGTCAGGACATGTTACAAGGAGGATTGATAGTATGGGACAACAGTGCGTTCAGCAGAACCTTGTCGGCAGTTCGATCTTGAGTTCGGACAGGATGAATATGCTGGAAGAACTCATGGGAAGTGTTGCCCACGAGGTGCGCAATCCCTTGGCGGTTGTCCGTGGGAATCTGCAAATTTTGTTGTGGAAGGATGATCTTGCTTCACAACATGCCGGTTTCAAAGTCATGATGGAAAAGATTGACGGCGCGATGGAGCTGCTTACCGAGTTTCTGCAAACATTAAAGCCCCAGCAGAATGTTTCGGCGGAAATGGGGGTCAATGCAGTTATTCTTTCTGTCAAGAGGCTTCTGGAGGCGGAGGCCATTCGTCACGGTCATTGTATCCGTTTCGAATTATGCGGGGAGATGCCGCTAATCATGATAAGTCCAAGCAAACTGATTCACTTGTTATATAACATGTGTTTCATCGCGTTTCGTTATATGGATGTCAGCGGTGATGTTGTCGTGGCTACAGATGTACGGGATGGTATGTTGATTTGTTCGGTTACCAGTTTGGAGCCCGGAAATCAGCAACGAAATCAGCAACATGGGAAAGAGAAGGACATTTGTCCCGAGGGCATGGATCAGATGGCGGGCGTGTGCGTGAGGATTGCCGATGAGCTTGGCGCCGGGTTTGAGATCCGTCCTTTCGAATATCAAGGGGCTGAAGTTGTGTTGACAGTGAAATTACTTAAACATATCGGCTAAACCTATATTCGCTTGCTCTGTTTCGAAGTAGCCTGATTGGATGTTCAATCGCAGGAATTTTACGTAATTGTCCATCATGTCGTGATAGAGCTGGGAATATTTCTCTACAAAACTCTTGAAGGAATTGATGGTGTCGTCCGCGGCTCTGCCGCTCCAAACACTGGATAGATTCTGGAGGGAGACTTGTCCTTTTTTCAGGGCTTCATCAAGCTGTGCATTGTATCTTTCGATGTTGGTGGCAATTTGGCCGACTTGATCGGTATCAACTCGAATACGATCTGACATGAGCGGTCACTCCTTTTAAAGTGTATTTGATGATGGGATCTTGATGCTGATGGGATACTTGCGGTCGAAGACCGCATTAGTCCCTTACGGACGCGAAGCGTCAAAAAAGAACAAGAAAATCCACATTCTGAATACTGAATCCTGAATACTGAATACTTGCGGGCGTAGCCCGCATTAGAGTCTTTTTACGCGGGCTAAATTGTCTTGTTGCCTGTTGAGATAGTTCTGTTGTTGCTTGTCTAAAGCTTGGCTGGCAAGCTGCAATTTGTCAGCCATTTTCTGAAGGTCTGTGCAGCAACCGTTGATTTGGGCGACAAAGGCAAGGTTGTCGGCACCTTCCCAAGCGGCTCCCATTGTTGAGGCGGCTTGCAGGAGTTGTTTGTAAATGGTTGTGTAGGTATCGGATAATTGGGAGATTTCTTTGGACGTTTTCTCCAGTTGCTGTGGGGTCACACTAAATTGACTCATTATAGTGCTCCTTTCTCTGCGATCTCGCGATCATATTAATGTTGGAAGCGGAATCGAAAGACGGGTGATTACCGTCTAGAAAGACTGGTGATTACCGTTTATATTAACAGGAGTCGGCTGCCGTTCTTGATTCCAAGTTCGGCGACGATCTTGTCAACATCATATATTGTGCCGGTGGCGGCGTCGCAGAGTATGTCACTGCCGGTGGAGGTGTATTTGCTCTCAGCAAGGTCGGTTAGCATGCCTGAGAGAAGTTTGATGACTTCGCTCATTTTACTTTCCAGCGGGATATAGGCGTCGAAGACTCTTTCCGCGGCGGGCAGGGTAATTTCTACTAAGACTTTACTCATGTTTGGAGGTCCTCCGTTTCTTCTTGTTTCGAGCAGATGAGTTTTGCTTTGGTGACTTTGTTTTTTTGGAGACAGTATCCAAATCCGTATGGCGTGTCGCCGATATCCAGGGTTTTCTTGCCGGTGTTCATACAATATTGTTCGTTGAAGCCGCCGCCGAGCCAGATGCCGTTAGAGGCTCTGTCAGCGCTTATGTGGTGTTTGTACCAGCGGTTCAAGTTGACATCTGACATATTCTGGGCGTCTTCGCCGATAATGATGAGGATGTTGTATTTGGCATCTCCTTTTTCCAGGATGAGGTCGAGTTTATCCTTCGTGTCATCTGTGAGGGATTTTTTGAGCTCCGTGTAGGAGGGGATGACGACGATTGTGGCGTCAAAGGGATCCGGGGTTTGTTTATTCTCCAGGGCTTCTTTGAATGTGTTGTTCCGGTGGAGGAGCTGGTGAAACAGGTTGTCGAGGGTGGTTTCGCAGTCGGCGAGGTTGCGTGTACAGGAGAGTGTGGGGATGTTGGTGTTGGAAAGGTAGCTGTCGGCAAAGTGGTAGTCTGTGTCCAGGATGGTGACAGTGAAGGCGCATTGGTTTGATATAAAACAGGCCAAGTCATAGGAGAAAAGGCGCTCCCTGTCATCATTTGAGTATATCATAGTGATGTATGTGTGTCCAAATGGATAGTGGTGGAGTTTGAGGGTGTCGCAGATAACACCGATCGGAAGTGTCAGGGTTGTCAGGTCGAAAGAGGCCGTTTGGTCGGCGCCGCCGGACAGGGGCACTGATGTTTGTCGGGCGTGTCTGATGCCGGCGTATTCTCTTACGTTTTCCGGGAGATGGTCAGCCAGGTATTCGGCGTCGACTTGATCGGGAAGCAGGGGAATCCGGGTCGCTGGTCGGCCTTGTCTGTCGTGCCACATTTTTTTGAACGCGTGGCTTTGGTGTTGGATAAAGGCGAAGGGGATGGGATCTTCTGTGATTTGGGCGATTTGGAATTCGTGGAGCTCTTCCAACTTGAAGAGGCCTCTGCCTTTGTGTTTAGAGGGGACAAGGCCTTCTGTTCTGCCAACGATGGTGCTGTAATCGTTGGAGTCGTTGAGCTGGAGTACGAAAAGTTGTTTGAAGTATTGGAGCAAGTTGAACCGTACTGTATTGACGCCGAGAGCGGTTAGGACGAAGGTGATGCCGTATTTGACGCCTTCCCGGGACAAGTAGGAGAGGGCTTCTACTTTTTCTTCGTAGAGTTCCGCGAAGGCCGAGAAGTTGTTGATGGCGACGAGGATGTTCGGAATATACGAATGCTGAATGGCGATTGGGGGCACGGATGTCGAACCGGTCGGCGAGGCATGCGGGTCTTTTCGTTT
This sequence comes from Peptococcaceae bacterium, assembly GCA_009778595.1. Taxonomy (GTDB): domain Bacteria; phylum Bacillota; class Desulfitobacteriia; order Desulfitobacteriales; family Syntrophobotulaceae; genus WRJI01. The sequence goes on from WRJI01000004.1 coordinate 48,033, forward strand.
GGCTTCGATGTAGGAGACGTAGGTGCCACCGTGGTCGGCGAAGGTTTTTTTGCGTCTGATGAGCTCTTCTCTGAGCATTTTGAAGAGGTTGCTGATTTTTTCTGTTTCGAAGGAGAGGATGACGTCGCCGATATGGGGGGCTTTGGCAAAGGCGCGCAGGGTTTCGGCGGAAAAGTCAAGGAGGTAAATGTTGACTTCGTCGGGGCTGTGGTTTTGCATGAGGGAGTAAACGAGGGTGTTGAGGAAGGTTGTTTTGCCGGTGTCGGCGGCGCCGTAGACGATGGCGTTGCCTTCGGTAGAGAGTGGTAGGGTCAGGAGGTGTTGTTGTTGGCGAGCGGGGTCGTCATAGACACCGATGATGGGGTTCAGAATGTAGGGTTTGCGGGGGACGGACGGGTATTCTGTTTTGAGGGTGCTGAGAAGGATCTTGGGGTCTATGGGGTCGAGCCAGAGGGGGCGGACGCGGATGTTTTCTTCGTTGGCGATGGTTCGGAGGTATTTTGTGACAGCGTCGAGTTGTTTGGAGGGGTTGGGAGTTTGGTGTCTGGTGTTGACGGGTTTGGCTTCGCGGAGGGGATGTCCGTTGCGGTCGATGATAAGGACGCTGTCGTCTTTTTCGGTGATGGTTTTGTCGGCAGGGTAGTAGGGGGCACCGGCCCATGCCGATTGGCCGATGTCGAAGAGTTCGTTGTATCCCACTTGAAGATAGAAGCGGCCGGTTTCGGTGAGTTCGGCGGCGTCGGGGCGTTTGAGCATGTCGATGCTGTCGGATTTGTCTTGGACTTTGAGGCATACCCGGAAGCGGGAGTTGGACCAGATTTGGTCGTCAACGACGCCGGAGGGTTTTTGAGTGGCGAGGATGAGGTGGATGCCTAAGGAGCGGCCGATGCGGGCGGCGCTGACGAGTTGGGTCATGAATTCGGGTTGTTGGGTTTTGAGTTCGGCGAATTCATCTGAGATGATGAAGAGGTGTTGGAGGGGCTCGCGAACAGCCCCTTCCCGGTATAGTTTCTGGTATTTGTAGATGTCTATGTTGCTGACGCCTTGTTGTTTGCCGGCTTGGGCGAAGATGGCCTGACGTCGTTTGAGTTCGCTTTCGATGGAGATGAGGGATCGTTTGATCGCGGCGCCGTCCAGATTGGTGATGATGCCGGCGGTGTGAGGGAGGTTTTCGAAGGATTTGGCCATGCCGCCGCCTTTGTAGTCGATGAGTATGAAGGCCACTTCGTAGGGGTGGTAGTTGACGGCTAAGGAGAGGATGAGGGTCATGATGAATTCGGATTTGCCGGAGCCGGTCATGCCGGCGACAAGGCCGTGGGGGCCGTGAAAGTTTTCATGGAGGTCGAGTTTGAAGGGGCTGCCCATGGTATCGACGCCCACGGCAGCTTCGAGGGATTGGACCGGGTTGTTGTCCTGCCAGCGGGTGAGGGCGTTGAGGTGTTCGATTTTGCCGACGCCGAAGAGTTGGAGAAAGGTGATCATAGGAGGGAGTTTGTAAGTGTTGGCCAGGGTGTCGAGGCGGATTTGGGAGAGTTTGACGCTGAGGGTTGTGGGGTCTTTGTCGAGGATGATGTCGGGAGTGAAGGGGGTGACTTGGCCGGTGATGTCATCTTTGCTGTAAGTTTTGCCGATTGTGGGTTCCAATTCGACAACGATGCTGGATTCTTTGGGGAGGTTTTTGAGTTTATTGTAGAAGGTGAGGACGCTGATGTTGAGGTTTTTTTGTTGGGCGTAAATCTGTTTGAGCATGTCGGCTTTTTGGGCCAAGGGTTGACTGAGGGAGAAGATGATATAATAGGGGGCGGTTTTGCTCATGTCTGTGCTGTGGATGGGGGCACGGTGTTCAATTTCTTTCTCCAGGTAGGCGGATACCTCTTTGACTTCGCTGACGGTGGTCGCGATGAAGCGGAAAGTGTGTTGGTTGTTCCAAACGTGGGGGAGCCACTTGGTGAAGTAGAAGTCCTCTTCTTCTGCGGGGTCGTAAATGAAGACGAGTTTGACTTCGTCATAGCTGTAGAGGGCGGCAATCTGGAAGATGAGCCCTTTGGCGATGTCTTTGGTTTGAGGGCGGTTGCCGATGACACCGACAATATATTCTTCGTAGAGGGGAAGGGTGATGGGGATGTTATGGAGTTCTTTGGGGGCGTCGCAGAGGGCGTACAGGTCTTCTTGGAGGTTGTCTTCGTCTGTGGTGAAACGGCGTTCCGCGTATGTGATGTCGGCTTGGAGTTTGCCGTTGCCAAGGCCGAGGCGGAGTCTGAGGAAGTCGTTTTGGCCGGGGCCGCGTTCCCAGAGGGTTCGGTTGATGTCTTCTATGCGTGATACGCAGTCGGTGAGGGGGACGTAGGTTTCGCGCAGGACGCGTTCCTGTTTGGCGCTTTCGTCACGGAATTTCTGGGAGAGACGGTCGAGGTATTCTTTGTATTTGTGTTGGCGTTGGGCTTCTTTCTTGATTTTACTTTTCTTGTTATGGTTTTTGGAGATGAGGGGCCAGAGGAGTACCCCCAGGAGCATGCTGCCGGACATGATCATGGTAGGAAAAGCTGCGGTGATATCGCCTTTTTGCATGGCGCTGGTGAGTGAGAAGAACATCATGGAGAGGGAGGCCATGCCCATGGTTAGGGAGGGGCCTAGGACGAGCATGAGGGGCGTCTCTTCGCCGGTTGTATTCTGGGGTGGGGAGTCGATTCTGATAATGGGTTTTTCGATGTCGGTTTTGAAGCGGGGGGAGCGATAAAAGGCGGTGAAGGCGATATCATCATATTCGCCGGTATGGTCATCGTCATCAGGATCGGGAGGATGGAAGCGGGGTTGAGCAAAGGGTTTGAGGGAGGGGGTGGCAATGTGGACTTTGCCGTCGGGGTTGTTGAAGGCGATATAGTTGGCACCGATGATGATTTTGAATCCCATGATAATGGCGATGATGTCGCCGGGTTTGAGGGTTTTCTGCTTGACGCGTTTGCCGTTGACGAATGTGCCGTTGGTACTGGAGTCCTTGACACTCCATTGGCCTTGGGTGTAGGTCAGATTGACATGGGTGGAGGATACATAGGGGTTGTTGATGATGATGGTGTTGTTGTCCTGGCGTCCGATGGTGAGGCGGAGGTCTGATTCGACCCAGTATTTAGTAAATATTTGCCGGTCTTCGGTGATGGGTTCTGTGTAGAGGATGGTTTTCTCCTTGGTTCTGGCGATTCTGATATTGTAGATGTTCAGGGGTTTGATGACAATACTGCGAAGGGGCTGGTTCTGGTCGTCCAGAAAGGTGACCTTCTTGCCGGATTTGACCACCCATTCGCCACCCAGTCCTTCGATGCCGATGAGTTTGGCTTCCGGTTGGTCGGGGGGATCGTTGAGCCAGTATTGTCCGGTGATCTTGTCAGGGAGGGTGACGGAGGTGAGGGTTTTCTGTGTGAGTAAGGCGACAAGCATAGGTTGTTCTCCTTGTAAAGAAGGGTAATTCCTTCAGTTTGTTAATGTAAAAAACTTTGATTGTGGTTATTTAATAAACCGTTTGTAATTAAAATTCCAATTTCCCTTTCTTCTAGCTGTGGTTCGGAAATTCCTTCTTGGATTCAGTGGTTATAAAAAAAAAATTAGTGAATGAGTGAGTTGGGAGCCTCCGGAGAGGATGCGTATTCAGTGGCACCCAAAGAACATAATGCGGGCTTTGCCCGCAAGTATCCAGTATTCAGTATTCAGTATTCAGAATGTGGATTTTCTTGTTTTTTATTGATGTTGTTGCAACCTAAGCGAATAAGGTGCTAAATCAGATGATCTGCGTGTCAGCCATGACGAATTGCGCGACAAATCTCGAAATGCGTTCAAGGGCTTCTTTGAGGATCTCCGGGGCGTAGGCGTAGGAGCAACGGATATGGCCTTCACCGCTGGGCCCAAAGGCGGTGCCGGGGACGACAGCGACTTTCTGTTGTTGAAGGAGTTTCTCGGCGAAGTGTTCTGAGGAGAGGCCTGTGGCGGAAATATCGGGGAAGACGTAGAAAGTGCCCTGAGGATCGAAGCAGGTTAACCCCATTTCCCGGAAACCGCTGACCATGATACGACGGCGGCGGTCGTATTCCATGACCATTTCCTGTTTGGCCACGTTGCCGGTGCGGAGGCCTTCTAAGGCGGCGATCTGGCCCATGATGGGGGCACACATAACGGTGTATTGGTGGATGCGGGTCATGGCGGCGATGAGGTCTTCCGGACCGCAGGTGTAGCCGACGCGCCAGCCGGTCATGGCGTAGGCTTTGGAGAATCCGCTGATATGCAACGTGCGGTTGCGCATGTAGGGTAATCCCGCGAAGGGTTGGTGGGTGCCTTCGTATGTCAGGTCGGAATAGATTTCGTCGGAGAGAACGACGAGATCGTTTTCGGAGACGAAACGGGCTACGGGTAGCAGGTCGTCTCGCTCCATGACGGCGCCGGTCGGGTTGTTGGGGTAGGAGAGGAGAAGAATTTTGCAGTTGGGGGTGTAGGCTGCAATGAGGTCTTCTTCTTGGAGTCTGAAATCGTTTTCGGCGCGGAGGGGAACATATCGGATTTCAGCACCGGCCAGTTGGGCACAGGCGGCGTAGGAGACGTAGCAGGGATCTGTGATGAGTATAGCGTCTCCGGGTTCGATAAGGGCACGCATGGCTAAGTCGATGGCTTCGCTGGCGCCGACGGTGATGAGGATTTCGGTGGTGGGAGAGTAGTTGAGGGACAGGTTTTTGGCCAAGTAGCGGGAGAGTTCCTGGCGCAATTCAAAGAGACCGGAATTACTTGTGTACATGGTTTGGCCTTGTTCCAGGGAGTAAATGGCACTTTCTCGCATGACCCAAGGGGTGGGGAAGTCGGGCTCACCGACACCTAAAGAGATGACATCGTCCATAGAGGAGACCAGATCAAAGAATTTGCGGATACCGGAAGGTGGGATGGTTTGAACGGTTTGCGATAAGTATTTTTTCATGGTGTGAACATGAGACGTTCAGGTCCCTTCTCCTCTCCAAAGAATTCGACGCCGTCTTGTTTGTAGCGGCGTAGGATGAATCGGGTGCTGGTGCTTTCGACCAGGTCGATGGGGGCCAGTTTGTCGGAGACGAATTGGGCGATTTCGTGCATGGTACGGCCTTCGATTATTAGGCAGAGGTCAGAGTTGCCTGAGAGCAGGTAGACGGAGCGGATCTCAGGGAAACGTTGTAAACGTTCGGCGATTTTATCATAGCCGTGGCCGCGCTGGGGGTTGATTTTGACGTCAATGAGGGCAGTGACCCTGTCTTCGCCGAGAAGTTCCCAGTTGATGAGGACGCTGTATTTGGCGATGATCTTTTCTTGTTCCCATTTTTTGATTTTTTTGATGATGTAGTCGACGGAGAGGCTGGTTTGAGCGGATAGTTCTTCCGGCGTCAGGCGGGTATCTTCGGAGAGGATCCGCAACAACCGACGGTCGTCTTCTGTTAGCAACATGACTGTTCTCCTTCTTTGGTGTTCAGCAATATGGAATCACGATTAAGACTTGATCACGAATAATAATCCCGATTAATAATATCATGACATAAGGCAATTGACAATTGAATATACAAATACCATTTTATAGTTTATAATAGAATATATCCGGAGAAGGGGCAGAATTATGGCGCACGCGATGCATATCGTTTTGGTTGAACCGGAGATACCCCAGAACACCGGAAACGTTGTTCGTTTGTGCAGTGCTTTGGGCGCGGTGCTTCATCTTGTTAAACCGTTAGGGTTTCGGTTGGAGGATAAGTACTTGAAGCGGGCGGGATTGGATTATTGGCCTTTGGTTGAACTTATTATTCATGAAGATTTCGCCGCTTTTGAGGAAAAGGTTGTTTTGCCGAAGTTTTTGGCGACAACCAAAGGGGACCGCCGGTTTGATGAGGTGCGCTATAACGAGGCGTGTTGTTTGCTTTTTGGTTCGGAAACCAAAGGGCTGTCTGAGGATGTGTTGCGTAAGTATCCAAAGACTCAGTTCCGGTTACCGATGCGAAGGGATTGCCGGTGTCTCAATCTTTCGAACTCGGTGGCGGTTTCGGCTTATGAAGTGATGCGTCAGTGGGGTTACCCTAATTTGTTTTAGGAGGAGCTATGGTGTACACAGTGTACATAATTCCATTTATTATTGCTCTCTTATGTTCGTGTATGGTTACGCCGGTTTCGATATGGCTGGCCAGGAAATGGGGCGTTCTGGATGAACCCGGGGATAGACGCGTTCATGTGAAGGCGGTGCCTCGTTTGGGTGGGGTGGCGATCTACGCTTCGTTTTGGGCTGTGATGTTCTTGGTGTGGGAATTGGGGTTGTTGCCGGATACGTTGCCGAACATGGCTTGGCCGCCTCAGATGATCTGGGGGTTGTTCTGGGGGAGTTCTCTGATCTTTTTGGTAGGCTTAGTTGATGATATCTGGGATATTCATCCTTTGATTAAGCTGGTTTTGCAAACTGTAGCAGCCTGTGTTCCGTTGTTTTTTGGGTTGGAGTTGTCTTCTGTGACGTTGCCGTTCCTGGGAGAAGTGGTGTTGGGCAACTGGGGTTCAATTCTGGCTGTGGTCTGGATTGTGCTTATTGTGAATACCGTCAATATTACCGATGGGTTGGATGGGTTGGCTTCGGGGATCTGTATTATTGCGTCTGTGATTCTGGCTTGGTCGGCGTTGACGATTGAACAGAATATTGCGGCTCAAGCGCTGATTGTTTTAGCGGCGGCCGCACTGGGATTTTTGTTTTTTAATTATCATCCGGCTAAGGTTTTCATGGGGGACAGCGGCAGTATGTTCTTAGGATATATTCTGGGGGCGATGTCGATTTTGGGGACGTTGAAAACACCGGTTGTGTTGGGGCTTGTTTTTCCGCTGTTGGTTCTGGGGGTTCCTTTCGTTGATATTCTGTTTGCGGTGGTGCGCCGAAAATGGCAGGGGACCCCTATTATGAAGGCTGACAGGGGACATCTGCATCATCGTCTTATGGACAGCGGGTTGTCCCACGCTCAGGCTGTTTGGACGATGTATCTGATCAGTTTAGGGTTCGGGATGATGGCTATCTGCCTCAATTATGGGATGTGGTGGGTTGCGGTGGTGTTGCTTGTTCTGAACAGTTTTGTTATTGTCCGGATTATGTTGAGGCAGTTTCCCTCTCGGGTAGGGGCGTTAGGGGTATTGGCAAGGATTTGGCATAAACCGGATTTGGTTGACGACAAACGTTTGGGCCGGACTGGAGCGCAACGTTATAAAGAGCTTGAGGAGTTGGGCGAAGAACAGGAGAGGTTACGTGATGAGAGTCTGAGTGATGAGCGGGAAAGATCACGTGAAGAGAGGGAATGAGTGATGAGAGGGAGAAGTCGTGTGAAGAGAGGGAATGAGCGATGAGAGGGAGAAGTCGTGTGAAGAGAGGGAATGAGCGATGAGAGGGAGAAGTCGTGTGAAGAGAGGGAATGAGCGATGAGAGGGAGAGGTCGTGTGAAGAGAGGATGAATAGGCTGACAGGAGGGCTGCGAGATGGATCAAACCAAAATCGATCGCATTAATGCTTTAGCCGGAAAAGCCCGGTCAGAGGGGTTGACGGTTGAGGAGACAGAGGAACAGAAGAGGTTGCGTTCGGAGTATGTGGCTGCTTTTCGCAATAATCTGGAGGCTATGCTTGAGCAGACTTATCTTATGGATGAGGAGGGAAACAAAACAAAATTAGGGAAGGGAAACCATCAGGTTGACGAAGACCGGCGTTGTGCAGAAGGGAGCGCTTTATCAGACAGCGGGGGTCCGTGTTCGGGGTCCTGTGATTCGTGACCAGAGAGGCTTTACATCTCTCGGTTTTTCGACTAGAATCAGTACGAGATGGTTGGATGATTTTTTGTTTTGACTTATACTCTTTTTTTTGGAGGATGCGAGATGCCGGAAGCGATTAAGAATAAGAATATACAGATCTTTTTTGTGTTTTTTGGGATTGTGATTCTGGGATGGACTTTGCCGGCGTTTGCGGGGTCTACCGTCGGTGGGATTACCGATGTCGGGTTCAGGGTGCTGGCAATTTTCCTAGGGGTTTCTTATGCCTGGAGTAAGACGAATGATATCTGGCCGAGTTTGCTCTGTTTTTTCTTGTTGATGTTTGCCGGGGCACAGAATGCTAATGATATGTTGACGGATTTTTTAGTTGTTGAGGTTACGATTTTTCTGATTTTCCTTTTTGTGTTCCTTAAGTTCCTGGAGGAACGTGAAGTGGGGCAGTATTTGGCTGCCTGGATGTTGAAGAAAAGGATTTTGCGGGGAAGACCTTGGTTTTTCTTGTTTGTATTTTTCCTTGCGGCTTTCCTGGTATCGTCTTTGATTAATATTTTTGTGGGGATCTATTTAATGTGGGGTATTGGGACGAGTATCTCCAGAACACTTGGGTTCAAGCCTTACGATAAGTTCCCGACGTTGTTGGCTCTGGGTGTGAGCATTATGGGGGCTATGAGTCTGAGTACGATGCCTTGGGGAAACAATTCCATGGTGATGTTATCGCTTCTGACGGGAAGCAGCTTTTTTAACAGATCTCCGGATCTCGGGCGGTTCTTCTTGATGACGATTCCTCTTGGTCTCATTGTCATTATCGTTATGCTGTTGACCTATAAGATCTTGTTCCGTCTTGATGTGAGAAGGTTGAAGAAGCTGGGGCCGGATTTTATTAATCTTGATGATTGTGTTATGACGGCAGGAAAAGCGGTTGGGTTGTTATCGCTGCTGGCTTTCTTCGTCATGATGTTGTTGCCGGAGTTTTGGCCAAATATTTTTACGGCCCCCGGATTTATTCAATCTTTTGGCTATATGACAAAGATCGGGAAGCTTGTGATTCTGTTTGTCATTCTTTCTTTGATCAGGGTGAAAAGACAACCGATTTTTAACTTCAGTCAATTGGCTGCCCGTGGAGTTGTTTGGGGTGTTGTCGGGATATATTTGGTGGCGCTTCCTCTTGCGAATTCTCTGGTCAGCCCGGTGTCTGGTATTGGCAGTTTTCTCGACGGTTATGTGGCGCCCATGTTCCAGGGGTTCCCTGTGTTGGTCATTCTTATGATTATTGGTTTTGCGACTGTGTTGTTGACGAATTTCACAGCGAGTATCCCTGTCGGTATGATGATGATCCCTATTGCGATCAGCATGCTGGACGGTTCGAAACTGGCTCAGGATCAGATCGCTTTCCTTATTATAGTGCTGTGCTCCTTTGGTTGGATTACAGCCGGGTCGTCGCCGGCCGGCATGGTTATGCATGCCAATAAGGATTGGTTGAGGACAAAAGAGGTTGTTATTTATAGCATTCCGATTTTGATTATTGTTACGATTGTGACGGTTTTGTACAATTATTACGTTTTGGGGTTGGTTTATCCGTTGATTGGCGGATGACGGATTTGTCATAACATGAACGGGTTTCGTCCGGTGTTGGCCAGGGAGGGGCTTGTGGGTGAAACCTGTTTGTGTATACATATCGTATTCATATCGTTATATATTTTCTTGCCCTCAACAGACATAAATTGCTAATCAAGCCCGTATAGATATAATGCTTGAGATGCTAGTCCAATGTTTGATCTGATGAAGTCATTCGATTCGGGAAATTAGGAGGGAAGGGAATGCAAAGTTATGACATTTTCAGCGATATAGCTGAAAGGACGGGGGGGGACATCTATTTTGGCGTGGTTGGCCCGGTGAGATCCGGGAAATCAACCTTCATCAAGCGGTTCATGGAGTTGCTTGTGTTGCCGAACATCGAGAACGTTTTTGAGAAAGAGAGAGCGCGGGATGAGTTGCCCCAGAGTGGAGCAGGGAAGCGTATCACCACAACGGAACCGAAGTTCATTCCTTCTGAAGCTGTGGAGATTATTCTGAAGGATACGCTTCGCATGAATGTCCGTTTGGTGGATTGTGTGGGATATGGCGTGGAAGGCGCTTTGGGGTTCGAGGGTGAGGATAGTGATGAGTCGAGGATGATTCATACCCCTTGGAGCGATGAGCCCATGCCATTCCAAGACGCGGCGGAAATGGGAACCCGTAAGGTTATCAATGATCATTCCACGTTAGGGATCGTGGTGACCACTGATGGATCGATTTCTGAGATTCCGCGGGAATCTTATGTTGACGCTGAGTCCCGTGTGATTGCCGAGTTGAAGGATATGGGCAAACCGTTCATTGTCTTGATGAATACGACCCGTCCTTTTGCGGAGACCACGTTGGAGCTATGCCGGTCCCTTGTTATTGAGTATGGTGTTCCGGTTATTCCAATGGATTGTATGGAAATGACCAGCAATGATATTTCTCAATTCCTCGAAGAGTTGCTCTATGAGTTTCCTGTGACAGAAGTGAACATAGAGCTGCCGAAGTGGGTTGAGGAGCTCGATCTGAGTCATCCTGTCCGCAGTGGTTTTGAGGAATCTATCAATAACGCCGTGAGCCAGATCAAGCGAATCCGCGATATTGATTATTCTTTGGAGACATTGGCGGAATGTCCTTTCGCTGATGAGGTGTTTCTGGTGGAAACGGATCTTGGAACCGGGTGCTCGGAAATTCGCGTGACAGCTCAGAAGGAATTGTTCAAAAAGGTTATGGAAGAAATGACCGGGATGGAGATCGAAGGGGACCATACGTTGCTGCGGCTGATTCTTGACTACAGCAAAGCGAAGAAGGAATGGGATAAGTTGTCCCAAGCCTTTGAAGAAGTCAAGGAAAACGGGTATGGTGTGGTGACGCCTCAGATCGAGGAGATGCTTTTGGAAGAGCCTGAGCTGGTCAGGTCCGGCGGTCATTATGGGATTAAACTGAAAGCCAGTGCGCCGTCTCTGCATATTTTGCGAGCTGATGTGACCACGGAGATTACGCCTCTGATCGGGACAGAGAAACAGGCGGAGGAATTGGTTAAGTATATCCTTGACGGGTTTGAGTCTGATCCGAAGAAGGTTTGGGAGTCAAATATCTTCGGCAAGTCGCTGCATGATCTCGTGCGGGAGGGGATCCAGACCAAACTCTACAAGATGCCGGATAATGTCCAGTCGAAACTTCAGGACACCTTGCAGCGCATTGTCAATGATGGAAACGGAGGTTTGATCTGTATCATTATTTGACGGGCATGTGGGAAGCGCGTCTTGACGTGAAGGGAAACCAAAAAGGGCCCCGCACAAATATTTGTTTAAATATTTGTGCGGGGCCCTTTTTGGGGACACAAAGCCAAGCTGACAATCGCCAACCGCGACACAGAGGGTTATTGCTTCAAGTTAGAGGTTGACCTCGATAAATGCAAAGGGCTTTTCATGGGGTACATATATCAACTCCATGTTTTCGATGGGATAATATTCCAGAACGAACCCCTTGACAACCGCGGACCAATAATGTAATTTATAAATATATGAATTACTAAATCATTGAACGACATAAGGAGTTTTGAATATGAAATTATAACCGGGATGAGCTCGTGCCGGAATTCATGGAAGAGTCTGCCGATCTTATACAAATGCAGGTGGGAGATCCGTTCGTTTGAGGATCAACCTGACGAAAGCGCTGAGGCGTGTAGGAAGGGAGGGCGTATACTTGGAATCCCGCGGCTCTACGAGACCGGGGCACTATGGTTGACGAGACACAGATTGCAGCAACGAAATTATCTAAATGGAGGAAGGGTTCATGAAAAAGAAGAGTGTTCTGTTTCTGTTATTGGTTATAGTTCTCACAATGTCGGTTGCGACCCCGGCATTTGCAGCCAGACTGGAATTCAAGACGGGTTATAATATCAATACTGGAAGAACGATTGTTACAGTGGTTGATTCATATTATGATCGGGTCGGTTATAATATCTTTGGCAGTCTGGCGAAGCCAAGCCAGACAGTGGGAGTCGTTCAGAAAGTGCTCGTGCTTGCCAATGACCCCCCGGGACCTATTGACGGCAGTTATGGGAATCAGACAATAAAGGCCCTTAAAGCCTATCAAAACTGGCGAGGGTTAACGCCTGACGCTATCGTCGGTCCTCTGACATGGGCGGAACTGGATAAAACCTATAAACTTAAGGGTTCCCCCAATTTATATATCTATTTTCCTTACAAATAATGCGAATGGCCCTCTTACCAGCAAGAGAGAAAAAGCATTATAGGCGGGAAGGCACCCCTTTCAGTAAAGTGGGGCTTGAAAGGCTGGGGCGCAAAGCGCCCCTCCTGTCCCATCCTATCCCATGGTCCCCATTGGAGCATCTTCCCAATATTGATCTCTTGACAGCCATAAAGAGACCTAACGCGGTCTTCGACTGCAAGTATCCAGTATTCAGTATTCAGGATTCAGAATGTGGATTTTCTTGTTTTTTATTGATGTTGTTGCAACCTAAGCGACTATTGTTGTCTTGCTGAAAAAATTTCATAGTTGTGAAACGATAATAAGGAGTCTTAACGATGAAACACAAATGGATAATAATACTTTTCGTGCTATGTCTCATTCCGGCCCTTTCAGCCTGCGACCCGCCTGCCACCGGAAACGAAGGTTCCGCCGAAACAGGCGTTGCCGCTGTTGCTGACACCGCCGCCTATGAAGCCCTGATTGAGACGGGGTATATAGATCTGGGCAAAGATCGTTTTCCTCCCCTCGCCAAGGTGGCTCCCGGGTGGGAGCCAATTGATTTTGATGTCTTCGACGGTGTGCCGGGAGAGATCATAGCCGGCGTATACTACGCCATCGAACCGGGTGGCCAGGCTCAGGCAGCCCATGACGCGGAGCTGTATTTCCGGCACTTGCTGGAAGAAGAAGGTTTTGAGAAAGTCAGGCCCGGTGCTGTGGTAGTAGACGAATACACTGTCTATTACCTCCGGAAAGATTCTGCTGACGCGGGCATGGCTGTCTTCATGCGTATTTATTATAACCGGGATGAGCTCGTGCTGGACTTCATGAAAAAGTCCGCCGATCTTATACAAATGCAGGTGGAAGATCTGTATGTTTGAGGATCAACCTGACGAAAGCGCCGAGGCGTACAAGAAGGAGGAGCGCGTCCGTGGAATCCCGCGACTCAGCAAGTTCGGGGCACTATGGTTGACGTCTGGTGGCGGCATCAAAGCGTGAAGGACGTATTGCCACGGAAGGTGTTATGGCTTCGTATATTTATGGCGGCGGCCGCATCGGCGTTTTGCTGGAAGTAAATTGTGAGACGGATTTTGTTTCCCGGGGGGAGGAGTTCCGTGAGTTTGTTCAGGATGTCGCGTTGCAAATCACGGCTCAGAATCCCCTCTATGTCAGACGTGAAGATGTGCCGGAAGACTTAAGGAAATGTAGAGAAATCTGCTCAATGTTTGGAGAATTGCCCTCGTTGCCCGCGAAAGGACGAATGTATGAATCACTTTAGTGAGCGGTAGTTTAGCTTCATTGGATAATCGCAGAGATTGACAATGATCACTTATTGATGTAAGATTTTTACATAGGCTACCTAAAACGCGACATATTCAATAGAAGCCCCTGAGATGACCCAGACTTGATCGACCAATCTCATCAATATGTCCAGCTTACTGATGCCATTGTACATTTACACCAATGATAATAAAGGCGCAGAAAGGTTGTCTTGTCTCGTGCCGAAACGCGTCTAGGTTTTAACGAAATATTTATGGAAGAAGGAGGGTCCCTCATGAGCTGCAAAGTGGAGGGGGCCTAACCAATCAAATTTTTGCTAATGGCGAGTATCGAACGGTTACATCTGATGAGAAACTGGCCTACAAGGGGGGTAGCGAGAACCCTCGGAGTAAAGCCATCTACTGATGTTGTATAGTGGAATTCTTATCACTGTTTGGAGGGAATGAGAGGTCAATATGACGAACCTAAAAAAAATTGCCATTATGCTTTCGTTACTTTTCTTAATGGTTCCCGGATGTACCCCAAAACCCGATGAATTTAGTGTCGGCGAAGAGATCATTTTGGAAAGAACAATTGTAGCAGCAATCGGCATGGATATTCTGCAGGATATTGAAAATACAATATCCGAAGGAAACTATGAAAAGACCTGTGACACGTTGGATGAATACATGGTTTTAGGGTCCTATTTTGCCATTCCACACGGAACTAAGATAAAAGTATTAGAGAAGGAGGGCGGATATGCAAAATTCTTGATAATTGATGGGTACCTGCGAGTTGGCGAAGAATTGTGGACATTTGAATCGTATCTTTACCGTATATCGTCAGAATAAAATTTGTTTTAGCTTTTGCTTGACATACGGCTGGTCGGAGCGACACGATTTGAACGTGCGGCCTCTACCACCCCAAGGTAGCGCTCTACCAAACTGAGCTACGCCCCGAAAAGATCCTCAA